>NZ_JBHXTJ010000025.1:37798-111279 GCF_042677525.1 Streptomyces sp. NPDC127114 | reverse complement strand
AAAAAACAACCCGACCACAACCAACCACACACCCCCCCCCCCCACAGCCAACCCAATCCTCGTTTCTACTGGTTTTTTTAAAAATAAAAAACATCGACCGTGAAACGGCGGGAACCGCGTCAGTTGCCCTGGGCCGCCCACCACTCCTTGAGCGCGGCAACGGCGGCGTCGTGCTCCATCGGCCCGTTCTCCAGCCGCAGCTCCAGCAGGAACTTGTAGGCCTGGCCGACCGCCGGCCCGGGACGGATGCCCAGGATCTCCTGGATCTCGTTCCCGTCGAGGTCCGGGCGGATCGAGTCCAGCTCCTCCTGCTCCTGCAGCTTGGCGATGCGCTCCTCCAGGCCGTCGTAGGCGCGGGAGAGCGCGGCGGCCTTGCGCTTGTTGCGCGTGGTGCAGTCGGAGCGGGTCAGCTTGTGGAGCCGCGAGAGCAGCGGTCCGGCGTCCCGCACATAGCGACGGACGGCCGAGTCGGTCCACTCGCCCGTGCCATAGCCATGGAACCGCAGATGCAGCTCCACGAGACGCGAGACGTCCTTGATCATCTCGTTGGAGTACTTGAGCGCGGTCATGCGCTTCTTGGTCATCTTCGCGCCGACCACCTCGTGGTGGTGGAAGGAGACCCGGCCGTCCTTCTCGAAGCGACGGGTACGCGGCTTGCCGATGTCATGGAGCAGTGCCGCGAGACGCAGCACGAGGTCGGGCCCGTCCTCCTCCAGGTCGATGGCCTGGTCGAGCACGGTGAGCGAGTGCTCGTAGACGTCCTTGTGCCGGTGGTGCTCGTCGCTCTCCAGCCGCAGCGAGGGAAGCTCGGGCAGCACATGGGCGGCGAGACCCGTGTCGACGAGGAGGCCGAGACCCTTGCGGGGGTGAGCCGAGAGCAGAAGCTTGTTGAACTCCTCACGGATGCGCTCGGCAGAGACGATCTCCAGCCGGCCGGCCATCTCCGTCATGGCCGTGACGACCTCGGGGGCCACCTCGAAGTCCAGCTGTGCGGCAAAGCGTGCGGCCCGCATCATGCGCAGCGGGTCGTCGGAGAAGGACTCCTCCGGCGTTCCCGGGGTGCGCAGCACCATCTCGGCAAGGTCCTCGAGCCCGCCGTGCGGGTCGATGAACTCCTTCTCGGGCAGGGCGACCGCCATGGCGTTGACGGTGAAGTCACGCCGGACCAGGTCCTCCTCGATGGAGTCTCCGTACGAGACCTCGGGCTTGCGCGAGGTGCGGTCGTACGCCTCGGAGCGATAGGTGGTGACCTCGACCTGGAAGTGCTGAACGGCGTCTCCGACACGGGCGCTCTTCTGGCAGCCGACGGTGCCGAAGGCGATGCCGACCTCCCAGACGGCGTCGGCCCAGGGACGGACGATCTTCAGTACGTCCTCGGGACGGGCGTCGGTGGTGAAGTCCAGGTCGTTGCCGAGACGGCCGAGGAGGGCGTCGCGTACCGATCCGCCGACCAGCGCGAGGCGGAACCCGGCCTCCTGGAAACGGCGGGCGAGGTCGTCGGCGACAGGGGACACACGCAGTAGTTCACTGACCGCGCGGCGTTGCACCTGGCTCAGGGCAGGCGTGGTGTCTTCGTTGGCGTTCGGCACAACAGAAAAGGGTACGTGCCCCGGCTCACCGCATCGTCCCCGTTTTCCCGGGACCCTGCGCCCATCAGCTGGAGCAGTCCCCGGCACTTGGCCCCCGCGTGCCTCGTTACCATGCCTGGACACAGCAACCGGGAACCAGCGACACCACTGACACCCAGACAACGACGAGGACGGGCGACGCGTGGCCGAGGCGGCAGCTATCCAGGGGACCCTTCCCTCACCTGCCCGCCGCTGGCTGCGGCGTACGGCCTCACTCGCCGTCGCCGCCCCGTTGCTGGGCGGATTCCTTCCGGGCCTGGCCGCCCCCACGGCGGCGGCCGCCGAGAGCGCGAAGCGCGCCGGGACCGTGGACGTGGCGCTCGACACGCTGACTCCCAGTGCCCCCGTGGAAGGCGACACGCTCACCATCACGGGAACGGTCACCAACGAGAGCAAGCAGGCCGTGACCGATGCCACGGTCGATCTGCGCGTCGGTCCCCAGATGACCAGCCGCAGCGAGATCGACGAGGTCTCCGGTCGCCGCACCTACCGGGACGGGCGCGACCCCGCTCCCCTCGGCGGGGCCTACACCGTCAAGATCCCCGAGCTGGGAGCCGGCCTGAGCAGGGAGTTCACGCTCTCCGTGCCGGTCTCCAAACTCGGCCTGGACGACGCCGGCGTCTATCAGCTCGGCGTCTCCCTCTCCGGAGAGACGGCGGGCCAGTCCTACCAGCGGGTGCTGGGCATCGAACGGACGCTGCTGCCCTACCAGCCCGAGGCCACCGACAAGAAGACGCAGCTCACCTATCTGTGGCCGCTGATCTCCACCTCCCATGTCTCCGCCGAGACGGGCGCGGACCAGCAGCAGACCCCCGTCTTCGAGAACGACGACCTGGCCGCCGAGCTCGCGCCCGGCGGCCGACTGCACGAGATGGTCTCGCTCGGCAGGAACCTGCCCGTCACCTGGGTGATCGACCCGGACCTGCTGGCGAGCGTCGCTGCCATGACCGAGCCGTACATGATCAAGAGCGGGACGACCGAGGTCGCCGGGAAGAACCAGGCCGTCGCCGAGCGCTGGCTGAACGACCTGGAGAAGGCCGTGCAGAGCCGCAAGGTGGTCGCCCTGCCGTTCGCCGACCCCGATCTGGCCTCGCTGGCCCACCACGGCAAGGACGTGCCGGGCTCCCTCAGCCACCTCCAGCAGGCGACGGCGCTGGCGTCGTCCACCGTGGAGACCGTCCTCCACGTGAAGCCGTCCACCGACTTCTCGTGGCCCGTCGACGGTGCCGTCGACCCCTCGATCATGGCGGTCGCCACCTCCGCCGGCGCGCACAACGTGATCGCCCGCAGTGACAGCTTCCGCGACGACCTCTCGTACACGCCGACCTCGGCCCGCCCCATCGGTGGCGGCACGACCGCCGTGGTCAGCGACGCCGGACTGTCCAAGGCCTTCCAGGGCGAGATGATCAGGGCCGAGGACGCCACCCTGGCCGTCCAGCAGTTCCTCGCCCAGTCGCTCGCGATCACCCTGGAGCTGCCCGAGGACCAGCGCAGTGTCGTGGTCGCGCCGCAGCGCATGCCCAGCACCGCCGAGGCCCAGAGCATGGCGAAGGCCCTCGAAGCGCTCAACGCCAAGCGCTGGACCGAGCCGCTCGACCTGACGGCCGCCGCGACCCAGTCCGACCCCGAGGCGTCCAAGCGGGTGCCGAGCAGCGCGTCCTACCCGAAGAGGCTGCGCGAGCAGGAACTGAGCGCGGGCGCCTTCCGGCAGATGAAGGAGACCGGCGACCAGCTGGACGACTTCAAGGTCATCCTGACCGCCGCCGACCGCGTCGTGCCTCCCTTCACCAACGCGATCAGCCGCGAGATGTCGACCTCGTGGCGCGGCGAACCGGCGTCGGCGGCCCTCTACCGCAAGGAGGTCCAGGACTACCTCCTGAGCCTCACGCAGGAGGTCCAGCTGATCGAGAAGTCGGACCTCACGCTGTCGGGCCGCAGCGCCACCATCCCGGTCACCGTGCAGAACCGGCTGCTGCAGGGCGTGGACCACCTGGTCCTCAAGCTGAAGTCCAGCAACAAGACGCGTCTGGACCTGGACGTCAACGGTGAGGCCACGCGGCCGGTGAAGGTCGACGGCGGCCACAGCCAGTCGGTGAAGTTCGACGCCTCGGCCAACGCGAACGGTCCGGTCACGATGACGGCCCAGCTCTACACCGAGGACGGCACGCCCTACGGCGAGCCGATGACCTTCACCGTGAAGGTCTCCGAGATCACGCCGACGGTGATGCTCGTCATCGCGGGCGGTGTGCTGCTGCTCGTCCTCGCCGGCGTCCGGATGTACAGCCAGCGCAAGCGCGCAGCCGCCCGGAACGCGGCGGAGGAGGCCTCGGAGGATGACGCCGGACCGACGGCCGAGACCGAGACCGAGACCGGCCCGGAAGCCGACGCGGAAGCGGAAGCGGAATCCGAGCAGCCGAGTGACCCGACACCGGACACCGGGTCGGAAAGCGGTGACCCGTCGGGCACGGGTGAGAAAGTGGACCGTTGAGCGATGTCGTGGCCGGTCGGCCGGGGACGATGAGGTGGGGTAACCATGAACGCGCCGTACGACGGTGACCGCGGGCAGGGCACGGGCGGTCCCGCGCCGTCCGGTGGAACGCCCGCCGCACCCGGTCCTGCGCCGGTGCCGCCGCCACAGGCCGGCCCGGACCCGTTCGCACCGGACCAGCAGAATCCGTACGCCCAGGACCCGTACGTCCAGGACGCCTACGCCCACGACCCCTACCAGGCGCGTGATCTCTCCGCCCAGGACCCGGTGAGCGAGGCGCTCTACGATCGTGCCGCGCATCCGCCGCCCCCGCCGGGCACCTACGCGGAGCCGCAGCCCCTCTACCAGCAGCCGGCCGCGCCCCAGCACGCCCCGGACCCCCGGGTCTGGGCCCAGACCCCTGCCCCCGAGCCGGACGGCCCGTCCCGCCACCTGCCGTACGGCGACGACGCCCGTACGGTCCAGTTCACCGGCGTCGACGACCTGGTGACGCGGGCGGGGGAGGAGCAGCCGGAGCCCGACGCGTTCGCGCACCTCTACCGGGACCAGCAGACGCCCGGCCAGGTGCCGCCGCCCTCTCCGGAGCCGAATCCCATGCCCGCGCCCGCCCCGAAGAAGGCCGGCCGTGCCTCCGGGCTGCTCAAGTCGAGCGCCGTGATGGCGGCCGGCACCCTCGTCTCGCGGCTGACCGGCTTCGTCCGCAGCCTGGTGATCACCGGTGCCCTCGGCGCCGCACTCCTCGGTGACACCTTCACCGTCGCGTACACCCTGCCGACGATGATCTACATCCTCACCGTCGGCGGCGGTCTCAACTCGGTCTTCGTGCCGCAGCTGGTCCGCTCCATGAAGAACGACGAGGACGGCGGCGAGGCATACGCCAACCGTCTGCTGACCCTCGTCATGGTCGCGCTCGGAGCGATCGTCGCCATCGCCGTGTTCGCCGCCCCGCTGCTGATCCGGCTGATGTCCAACACCATCGCCGACGACGCGGCGGCCAACAGCGTCGCCGTCACCTTCGCCCGCTACTGCCTGCCCACGATCTTCTTCATGGGTGTCCACGTGGTGATGGGTCAGATCCTCAACGCGCGTGGGAAGTTCGGCGCGATGATGTGGACCCCGGTCCTCAACAACATCGTCATGATCGCCACGTTCGGCCTGTTCATCTGGGTCTACGGCACCTCCGCCGAATCCCACATGGGCGTCCAGACGATCCCCGACGAGGGCATCCGGCTCCTGGGCGTCGGCACCCTGCTCGGACTCGCCGTCCAGGCCCTGGCGATGATCCCGTATCTGCGCGAGACCGGTTTCCGCTTCCGTCCCCGCTTCGACTGGAAGGGCCACGGTCTCGGCAAGACCGTCAAGCTGGCCAAGTGGACCGTGCTGTTCGTGCTCGCCAACCAGGCCGGTGTCCTGGTCGTCACCCAGCTCGCCACCGCAGCGGGTGAGGAGTCCGGCAAGAACGGCGCCGGCTTCCTGGCCTACTCCAACGCCCAGTTGATCTGGGGCATGCCGCAGGCCATCATCACCGTCTCGGTCATGGCCGCGCTGCTGCCGCGCATCTCGCGCGCCGCCTCCGACGACGACCCGGGCGCCGTCCGCGACGACATCTCGCAGGGCCTGCGCAACTCGGCCGTCGCGATCGTGCCGGTCTCCTTCGCGTTCCTGGCGCTCGGCGTCCCCATGTGCACGCTGCTCTACGCCTCCAGCGGCGTCGAGGCCGCGCAGGGCATGGGCTTCATCCTGATGGCCTTCGGCCTCGGCCTGATTCCCTACTCCGTCCAGTACGTCGTGCTCCGCGGCTTCTACGCGTACGAGGACACGCGGACGCCCTTCTACAACACCGTCATCGTCGCCGCCGTCAACGCGGCCGCCTCCGCCGTCTGTTACGTGCTGCTGCCCGCCCAGTGGGCCGTCGTCGGCATGGCCGCCTCCTACGGCCTGGCGTACGCGGTCGGCGTGGGCGTCGCCTGGCGCCGGCTGCGCAACCGCCTCGGCGGCGACCTGGACGGCGCCCATGTGCTGCGTACCTACGCCCGCCTGTGCCTGGCCTCGCTGCCCGCGGCGATCGTCGCCGGAGCGGCCGGCTTCGGTCTTCTGAAGCTGCTCGGCGAGGGCGCCCTGGGCTCGCTCGTCGCCCTGGTCGTCGGCGGCGCGGTTCTGCTGGGAGTCTTCTTCGTCGCGGCCCGGCGCATGCGGATCGCGGAGCTCAACTCGATGGTCGGTATGGTCCGCGGGCGTCTTGGCCGCTGATCAGGCGCTGATCGGCGCCGGGCGCGCGGGGTTCGCACAACCATCGCCTGCCGACGCGTGTCGTGCATAGCGCCGGACTGTGGGCACAATTGGCATGGCTGCTGGATGTGGCGCAACGGATGGGGAGGCAGGAACGACGGTGGCGGAACGTAGCACGGCTGCCGTCGACGTGGCCGACAACAGCGGTGACGACCCGCTGACCGCCAAGGCGGACAAGGCCGCGACCGACGGGGTGGCGGAAGCGCAGAAGAAGGCGGCCACGTCCGCCGAGGCCACGGAGAGCAAGGCGGGCGAACGGAAGAACGGCGAACAGCCTTCCATCACGGCACCAGAGCTGCACAGCGGCCACAAGCTGGCGAGACGGTACCGGCTGGAGGAGTGCGTCACCCGACTGGACGGATTCAGCAGCTGGCGTGCCGTCGACGAGAAACTGCGCCGCGCCGTCGGCGTTCACATCCTGCCCGCCGACCACTCCCGCGCCCGCTCCGTGCTGGCCGCCGCGCGCTCCGCGGCGCTGCTCGGCGACCCCCGCTTCGTGCAGGTCCTCGACGCCGTCGAGGAGAACGACCTCGTGTACGTGGTGCACGAGTGGCTGCCCGACTCCACCGAGCTGACCGCGCTGCTGGCTGCCGGCCCCATGGAGCCGCACGACGCCTACCAGCTCGTCAGCCAGGTCTCCCAGGCCATGGCCGCCGCCCACCGCGAGGGCCTCTCCCACCTCCGGCTCACTCCGAGCGCCGTGCTGCGCAGCTCGACCGGCCAGTACCGCATCCGCGGGCTCGCCGTGAACGCCGCCCTGCGCGGCATCAGCGCCGAGCGCCCGCAGCGCACGGACACCGAGGCGATCGGTGCCCTGCTCTACGCGGCACTCACCCAGCGCTGGCCGTACGAGAACGACGCCTACGGCCTCTCCGGGCTGCCCAAGGGCGTCGGGCTGCTCGCCCCCGACCAGGTCCGCGCGGGCGTCCACCGGGGCCTGTCGGAGATCGCCATGCGCGCCCTGGCGAACGACGGGGCCACCGCCTCGCGCCAGGAACCGCCCTGCACCACGCCCGACGAGCTCGCCAAGGCCGTCGCCGCGATGCCGCGCATCCGCCCGCCGGAGCCGGAGTTCCCGCTTCCCGCCCCGCCGGAGTACCAGCGCACCACCTACCAGCAGGGCACGTACGGCCGGCCCCAGCCGCGCCCCGCGGCCACCCAGCCGATCGTGGTCCCGCCGCCTCCGCTGCAGAGCCGTGCCGGCAAGGCGCTCAAGTGGGCCGTCTCGGCCCTGCTGATCGCCGCCCTGGGTCTGGGCAGCTGGCAGATCGCGGACCGGCTCCTCGACCAGGACAAGGGCACGGACACGCCGCAGAACACGCAGCCGCTGCCGGGCGACGACGAGAAGGAGCCGGCGGCGCAGGGCAAGCCGGTCACGATCGTCGGTGCGTACGACTTCGACCCGGAGGGCGACGGCACCGAGAACCACGACCAGATAAAGAACGCCTACGACGGCAACCCGGGCACCACGTGGAAGACCATGCGGTACGACGGGTACTCGAAGTTCGGCAACCTGAAGCAGGGCGTCGGGATCATCCTCGATCTCGGTACGGTCCAGCAGGTCGCCAAGGTCGAGGTCACCTTCCAGGGTTCGACGTCCGTCGAGCTGAGGACGGCCCCCGAAAACGCGTCCGTGCGCCCGGACCAGCCCGGCGGCTACGCCACCCAGGCCTCGGGATCCGGCACTCAGGTGCCCCTCCAGCCCGCGAAGCCGGTGAAGACGCGCTACGTTCTGGTCTGGCTGACCGATCTGCCGAGAGGCGGAGGCGGTTACCGGGGCGAGATCTCGGACATCAGGATCACCAGCTGACGCCACACCCGGGGGGAGGGGCTCACCGTTGGACGACGCCATACGCGACGAGCGCAGCGACCAGGAACTGCTGGCCTGCCATGTGGCCGGCGATCAGGACGCCTTCGGCGAGCTCGTACGGCGCCACCGCGACCGGCTGTGGGCGGTGGCGCTGAGGACGCTCGGCGACCGCGAGGAGGCCGCTGACGCCGTCCAGGACGCCCTCGTGTCGGCCTTCCGGGCCGCCCACACCTTCCGGGGCCAGTCGGCCGTCACGACGTGGCTGCACCGCATCACGGTGAACGCCTGTCTCGACCGGGCCCGCAAGGCCGCCTCGCGACGGACCTCGCCCGTGGACGACACCGACCGCTTCGAGCAGCTCCTCGAACCGGTCGAGTCGGCCGAGGCGCCCGCCGAGCGCCAGGACCTCCACCGGCAGCTCCTGGCCGCCCTCGCCACGCTTCCCACGGAACAACGGGCCGCCCTCGTCCTCGTCGACATGCAGGGATACCCCGTCGCCGAGGCCGCTCATATCCTCGATGTCCCCACCGGAACCGTGAAGAGCCGCTGTGCGCGCGGGCGGGCCAGACTGCTGCCGATGCTCACTCATCTGCGCGGGGACACGGTGGGTAACGAGAGCCCGGACCGGGGAAGGAACCGGACGCCGGGGGCATCCGTCCCACCGGTGCCGGGACCGACGGATACCGGACCGAGCAACCCAGCGGCTGTGAAGGGCGGAGGTGGACGCGCGTGACTTCCACGGCCGACACGACTCAGCACCCGGACGTCTCGGAGATCTCCGACCTCACCGAGGGGCTGCTCTCGCCGTCCCGCAGCGCCGCGGTGCGGCTGCACCTCGACGCCTGTCCCCTGTGCGCCGACGTGCGGGCCTCCCTGGAGGAGATCCGAGGGCTCCTGGGCACGCTGCCCGGCCCGCCGCGGATGCCCGCCGATATCGCCGGACGGATCGACGCGGCACTCGCTGCCGAAGCGCTGCTGAGCGCGACCGCTCCTGAGGCCGACGCGCATGTTTCACGTGAAACATCGCCCAGCCGCCCCGCACCGGCGGCGCCCGCCGGCGGCCGGCCCGCCGGACGGTCCTCCGCCGCCTCCGGCCCCGGTCGTCCCCGCAAAAACCGTCGCCGCCGGGTCGCGGCCCTCGGTGCCGTCTTCGGTGCCGCCGCCCTGGGGCTGAGCCTGTTCTTCGTCCAGTCGGGTGCGCTGAACCTCGGCGGAGCCGACACGAAGACCGGCAAGCAGTCCGACGTCGCGGTCAGCGCGGCGGACGGTGCCCGCTTCGACGGCGAGCCGGTGACGACCACCGTGCACGCGCTGCTCCAGCAGAACGCCACCTTCAAGGCTCCCCAGGAACAGAGCTCCGCTCCCGAATCCCTCACCGCCGAAGGCACCGACGGCGGACAGAAGCGGTCGCTGCCCAGCGCAGTGCCCGACTGCGTCAAGGCCGGTACGGGACGCACCGACGCGGTCCTCGCGTTCCAGCAGGGCGACTTCCAGGGCACTTCCGCCTACCTCCTCGTCCTTCCCGACACCTCCGACAGCACACGCGTCCAGGCCTATGTCGTGGACGCCTCCTGCGCCGCCCGTGGCGGGAACACCAAGGGCGAAGTCCTCCTTCAGGAGTCCGTTCCGCGCTCGTGAGCGTGTGCGTCGTGCCGAGCGGCCGTCCCGGGAATGCATGCCCCGTAGGATCGGTTGGGTGGGGTGAGAGTGACCGATCCGACCGCCCCCGTAGGCAGTAGGCAGCAGTCTGCAGAGACGAGGAAGAAACCCGTGAGCGACGTCCGTAACGTGATCATCATCGGCTCCGGGCCCGCGGGCTACACCGCCGCCCTCTACACGGCCCGCGCCTCGCTGAAGCCGCTGGTCTTCGAGGGAGCCGTCACCGCCGGTGGCGCCCTGATGAACACGACCGAGGTGGAGAACTTCCCCGGCTTCCGCGACGGCATCATGGGCCCGGACCTGATGGACAACATGCGTGCCCAGGCGGAGCGTTTCGGCGCCGAGCTCGTGCCGGACGACATCGTCGCCGTGGACCTCACGGGGGAGATCAAGACCGTCACGGACACCGCCGGCACCGTGTACCGCGCCAAGGCCGTGATCGTCACCACCGGCTCCCAGCACCGCAAGCTCGGCCTGCCGAACGAGGACACCCTCTCCGGCCGCGGTGTCTCCTGGTGCGCCACCTGCGACGGCTTCTTCTTCAGGGACCAGGACATCGCCGTGGTCGGCGGCGGCGACACCGCGATGGAGGAGGCCACCTTCCTCTCGCGCTTCGCCAAGTCGGTCACCATCGTCCACCGCCGTGACTCGCTGCGTGCCTCCAAGGCGATGCAGGAGCGCGCCTTCGCCGACCCGAAGATCAAGTTCGCCTGGGACAGCGAGGTCGCCGAGATCCACGGCGAGCAGAAGCTCACCGGTCTGACCCTGCGCAACACCAAGACGGGCGAGACCAGCGAGCTCCCCGTCACGGGCCTCTTCATCGCCGTCGGCCACGACCCGCGCACCGAGCTCTTCAAGGGCCAGCTGGAGCTGGACGCGGAGGGCTACCTGAAGGTCGACGCCCCGTCCACGCGCACCAACCTCACGGGTGTCTTCGGCGCCGGCGACGTCGTCGACCACACCTACCGCCAGGCGATCACCGCCGCCGGCACCGGCTGCTCCGCCGCGCTCGACGCCGAGCGCTTCCTGGCCGCTCTCTCCGACAGCGAGAAGCTCGCCGAGACCCCCGCGGTCTGACCCCTACGCCTTCCTCTCCCCACACCCCACCAACCGAAGGAGGACGCCGTGGCCGGCGCCACCGTTATCGCTACCGACGCTGACTTCGAGGAGAAGGTCCTCAAGAGCGAGAAGCCCGTTCTCGTGGACTTCTGGGCCGAGTGGTGCGGCCCGTGCCGCCAGATCGCCCCGTCGCTCGAGGCCATCGCCGCCGAGCACGACGAGATCACCATCGTGAAGCTCAACATCGACGAGAACCCGGCCACCGCTGCCAAGTACGGCGTCATGTCCATCCCGACGCTGAACGTCTACAAGGACGGCGAGGTCGTGAAGACGATCGTCGGCGCCAAGCCGAAGGCCGCGCTCCTGCGCGACCTTGAGGGCTTCGTCGAGCCGAAGGCCTGACGCCCGTCTCAAGGCATCCGCTGTTTCACGTGAAACAGCAGCGGCCCGCCCCCTTCCGAGGGGGCGGGCCGCTGTCGTTCTGTCAGAGCGGGCGCAGCACCGGCTCCTTCTGCACGGCTCCCAGGAGCCGGTCGAGAGCCATCTCGACGTCCTCCTTCCAGGAGAGCGTCGTCCTCAACTCCAGCCGAAGCCGGGGAAAGCTCGGGTGCGGCCGTACGGTCTTGAAACCCACGGCAAGCAGATGGTCGGCGGGGAGCACACAGGCCGGCTCCTTCCAGCGGGTGTCACCGAAGGCCTCGATCGCCCTGAAGCCCCGCCTCAACAGGTCCTTCGCGACGGTCTGCACCATCGTCCTGCCGAGCCCCTGCCCCTGGTACCCGGGCATGATCCACGCCGTCATCAGCTGCACGGCATCTGCGGCGACCGGGCTCGTGGGAAAGGCCATGGACCGGGGCACGTACGCCGGAGGCGCGTAGAGCACGAACCCGACGGGCACCTCGTCGACATAGACCACCCGGCCGCAGGAGCCCCACTCCAGGAGCACCGCCGAGATCCAGGCTTCCTTCTCCAACTCGGGGCGGCCGGCCTTCACGGCGGCTTCGCCACTCACCGGATCCAGCTCCCAGAAGACACAGGAGCGACAACGCTTGGGGAGATCCGGAAGGTTGTCCAGCGTGAGCGGTACGAGCCGACGCCCCACGGCTGCTCCTCGTTTCCCTCGGCAATCGCCGTACGAATACGCCTCTCAGAATCGTAACGAGGGGCCCATCGGGGCGATACCGCAGACAGGCAAAGGGCGGAGCGTGTTCCGGTGAACGCCGGAACACGCTCCGCCCTGAGGACGAAGAAGAGGAGCCTCAGCCCTCGGAGCCCTGCCCGTCCTCGGCGTCCTGAGCTGCCGATCCCTGATCCAGGACGCGGCCCTCGCCCGGAGCCAGCGTCGCGAGGATCCGCTCCAGATCCTCCATCGAGGCGAACTCGACGGTGATCTTGCCCTTCTTCTGGCCCAGGTCGACCTTCACCCGGGTCTCGAAGCGGTCGGAGAGCCGGGTCGCCAGATCACGCAGCGCCGGAGAGACCCGGGCACCCGCGCGCGGCCCCTTGGCCTTGACCGGAGACGAGGGCTCCGAGCCCATGAGCGTGACGATCTCCTCCACGGCCCGCACCGAGAGGCCCTCGGCCACGATCCGGTAGGCGAGCTTGTCCTGAACCTCCGCGTCTTCCACGGAGAGCAGGGCACGGGCGTGCCCGGCCGACAGGACACCGGCAGCAACCCGACGCTGCACGGGCGGCGAGAGGCGCAGCAGTCGCAGCGTGTTGGAGACCTGCGGGCGCGAGCGACCGATGCGGTCGGCCAGCTGGTCATGGGTGCAGTTGAAGTCCTTCAGGAGCTGGTCGTAGGCGGCGGCCTCTTCCAGCGGGTTCAGCTGCGCCCGGTGCAGGTTCTCCAGGAGGGCGTCCAGCAGCAGCTTCTCGTCCTCGGTGGCACGGACGATGGCGGGAATCCGCTCCAGGCCGGCCTCACGGCAGGCCCGCCACCGGCGCTCGCCCATGATGAGCTCGTAGCGCTCCGGACCCAGCTGACGCACGACCACGGGCTGGAGCAGACCCACCTCCTTGATGGAGGTGATCAGCTCGGCCAGGGCGTCCTCGTCGAACACCTCACGCGGCTGGCGCGGGTTGGGAGTGATGGAGTCCAGCGGCAGCTCGGCGAAGTGCGCCCCGGCGACGGTCTCCGGCATCGGCTCGGGCTCGACCACCGGAACCACGGACTCCGGAGACTGCGGGCTCGCCGGAAGAGTCGCCAGCTTCGCCGCGGCCACACCCCGCTCCGTACCGAGAGCCGGAATGGCCCCGGGAGAAGCCGCGGCCGGGACGGAGCCCACCCCGACAGCCGGCGCCGGTCGCTCCTGGGGAGCAGCGGGGATCAGCGCACCGAGCCCACGCCCCAGCCCCCTACGTCGCTCACTCACTGGATCCCCTCCGACATTCGCTGGCTGTTCTGGTGACCCATCGGAGGCTGTCCTCCATGGGCCTGGCTGGCGTCGTAACCGACATCGACCCCACGCAGGGCGATCTCGCGCGCCGCTTCGAGATACGACAGGGCACCGCTGGAGCCCGGATCGTAGGTGAGCACGGTCTGTCCGTAGCTCGGTGCCTCCGAGATGCGTACGGACCTCGGGATGCTGGTCCGCAGGACCTCCTCGCCGAAGTGGCTGCGCACCTCGTCGGCCACCTGAGAGGCGAGCCGGGTGCGGCCGTCGTACATGGTGAGGAGGATCGTCGAGACGTGCAGGGCGGGGTTGAGATGGCCCCTGACCAGATCGACGTTCCGCAGCAGCTGGCCCAGTCCCTCCAGCGCGTAGTACTCGCACTGGATAGGGATCAGGACCTCGGCGCCGGCCACGAGGGCGTTGACCGTCAGCAGACCGAGCGAGGGCGGGCAGTCGATCAGGATGTAGTCGAGCGGCTGCTCGTAGGCCTGGATCGCTCGCTGCAGCCGGCTCTCGCGCGCCACCAGCGAGACCAGCTCGATCTCGGCACCGGCGAGGTCGATGGTGGCGGGGGCGCAGAAAAGGCCCTCGACATCCCGCACCGGCTGGACGACCTCGGCGAGCGGGCGGCTCTCCACCAGCACGTCGTAGATCGAGGGCACCTCGGCGTGGTGGTCGATGCCGAGCGCCGTCGAGGCATTGCCCTGCGGGTCGAGGTCGACGACCAGGACACGCGCACCGTGCAGGGCCAGCGAGGCGGCAAGGTTGACCGTCGTGGTCGTCTTGCCCACGCCGCCCTTCTGGTTGGCGACCACCATCACGCGGGTCTGGGCAGGCCGAGGAAGTCCCTCACCGGCACGACCCAGCGCCTCTACGGCCAGCTGGGCAGCACGACCGATGGGGGTGTCGTCCATCGGAGGCGGTGTTTCACGTGAAACATCCATCCCTACCGATTCGGTTCGGGGACCGGGGACCGGATCGGTCATCGGTCCCGCGATGTTGGCGTCGGACCGCAAGGATTCACTCTCCTCGGCTTCAGGCTCGCGATGAACAGAGCCTGCCATGCTTTCGGGGTCGTGAACCAGCGAGGCCCGTGGTTCTGTGGATGAATCCACCTCTGTGGACAACCCCCTCACCCTCACGGGGGGCTTCACGGGCGGCTTGCGGTCCCAGGGCGTGGCGGCCGCGCGGCCGCGGCTGATGATCCCCTGCAGCAGTGAGCGACGTTTCACGTGAAACACGATGCACGCGCCGCAGGGCCGGGACCGCTCGACACTCCGAAATCTGTACGTATCGCAGCTTGTACGGATCAGCGGGCAGGGATCACCCGCAGAGGATCACTGTCGGAAAGGTCTCAGCGGCGCCGGCGGGGCTGCCTGGCCGACCGGGCGGCCTTGGCACGCTTGGCGGCGAACCTCACACCACCGGGGCTCTCGCCGACCTCGACCCGGACGACCGTGGTCATCGGATCGACGATGCCCTCGCCCACGTGAAGCACCGACGCCTCCACCACACCGAGCTTGGAGAGCGCGGCACGAGCACCGTTGATCTCCTCCTCGGCCGTGTCGCCCTTGAGGGCGAGCATCTCGCCGTAAGGACGGAGCAGCGGCACGCCCCAGCCGGCCAGCCGGTCGAGCGGCGCCACGGCGCGGGCGGTCACGACGTGCACGGACGGCAGCTTGCCCATCATCTCCTCGGCCCGCCCCCGGACCACGGTCACATGGTCGAGGCCGAGGAGCTCGACGACCTCCTGGAGGAAGGTGGTACGGCGAAGCAGCGGCTCAAGCAGCGTGATCTTCAGATCCGGCCGGACCAGGGCGAGCGGGATGCCCGGCAGACCGGCGCCCGAGCCCACGTCGCACACCGTGACGCCCTCGGGAACGACCTCGGAGAGCACGGCGCAGTTCAGGAGATGGCGCTCCCACAGCCGGGGAACCTCGCGCGGACCGATGAGACCGCGCTTCACCCCGGCGTCCGCCAGGAGCTCCGCATACCGGACCGCCTCCGGGAAGTACTCGCCGAAGACTGTCCGCGCCTGCTCCGGCGCCTGGGGAAGCTCCGCTGCCTCCGTCACGGGGAACCGTCCTTCCGTACCGCATGTGTACCGCGCGAACGCACTGTGTGGCTGACTATCAGGCTGACAAAATTCGGCCCCGCCTGCGAACAGACGGGGCCGACTCTACGTGAGGGTTCAGGCAGGAAGCACGACGACGAAGCGCTGCGGCTCCTCGCCCTCGGACTCGCTGCGCAGACCGGCGGCGGCGACCGCGTCGTGCACGACCTTGCGCTCGAACGGCGTCATGGGGTCGAGCTTCACCGGCTTGCCGGAGGTCTTGACGTCCTCCGCCGCCTTGGCGCCCAGCTCGGCGAGCTCAGTGCGCTTCTTGGCGCGGAAGCCCGCGATGTCGAGCATCAGACGGCTGCGGTCACCGGTCTCCCGGTGCACGGCGAGCCGGGTGAGCTCCTGAAGGGCCTCCAGCACCTCTCCGTCGCGGCCGACCAGCTTCTGCAGGTCACGGCTGCCGGAGTCACTGATGATCGAGACCGAGGCCCGGTCCGCCTCGACGTCCATGTCGATGTCGCCGTCGAGGTCGGCGATGTCGAGCAGGCCCTCGAGGTAATCGGCCGCGATCTCACCCTCCTGCTCCAGGCGGGTCAGGGTGTCGCCACCCTCGGCGGCGGCGGAGGTGGTGCCTTCCGTCACGGATGGACTCCTTCTTGCTTCGTGGAGGCTTACTTCTTGGAGGAGGGGTGCTTGGGCCGCTGCTGACCCTTGCGCTGACCGGACTTAGCCTGGCCCTGGCGGGAGCCTCCGGATTTCGCGCGACTCGGACGCGCCGGCTGGTCGCCCTGGCCCTGGGAACTGGCCTTGGCACCCTTCGCCGGAGACTGCGGCTTCTTCTCCAGCGAGGGAGCCGTCGCCGTGTCGGAGACCGCGTCCTCGGACTCGTCGGACACCTCGGCGTCCTTCGCGTGCTGCTGGGCGGCGGCCTGGCGCTGGGCCTTGGTCTGGCGCTTGGGCTGCTGGCGCCGGGTGGTGCCGGCACCGCCCTCCGCCTCGGCGGTCACGGTGTCGCTCTTGAGCACGGTGCCGTCGGCCTGGGGCGCGAAGCCGGCCTTGGCCAGACCCGCGAAGAAGCGGCGCTCGTTCTCGTTGCGGTCGCTGCCCTTGGCGACGATGACCTTGACGATGTTCTTCCGGCGGCGGCCGCGGACCTCACCGTGGTGGGTGACGCTCTTGAGCAGACGCTGCAGGTAGGCGTCCTGGGCCTTGCTGCCCGGAGTCGGGTTCTGGTTGATCACGTACATCTGCTGGCCCATGGTCCACACGTTGGTGGTCAGCCAGTAGACGAGGACACCGACGGGGAAGTTGATGCCCATGACGGCGAAGATCACCGGGAAGATGTACATGAGCATCTTCTGCTGCTGCATGTACGGGGTCTTCACGGAGAGGTCGACGTTCTTCATCATCAGCTGGCGCTGGGTGAAGAACTGCGAGGCCGACATCAGGATGATCATGACCGCGGTGACGATCCGCACGTCGGTGATCGAGGCGTTGAGCGAAGCGACCTTCTCCGCGCTGTCCGTGAACTTGGCGGCCAGCGGGGCGCCGAAGATGTGCGCCTGACGGGCGCTGTCGAGCAGCGACTGGTTGATGACACCGATCGTCTTGCCCTCGGCGATGTGCGAGAGCACCGAGTACAGGGCGAAGAAGAACGGCGACTGCGCCAGGATGGGAAGGCACGAGGAGAGCGGGTTGGTGCCCGTCTCCTTGTACAGCTTCATCATCTCTTCGGACTGACGCTGCTTGTCGCTCTTGTAGCGCTCCTGGATCGCCTTCATCTTCGGCTGGAGCGCCTGCATGTTCCGCGTCGACTTGATCTGCTTCACGAAGAGCGGGATCAGGCAGATGCGGATCAGCACCACGAGGGACACGATCGACAGGCCCCAGGCCCAGCCCGTGTCAGGGCCGAAGATCGCCCCGTACAGCTTGTGGAACTGGACGATCACCCATGAGACAGGTGTGGTGATGAAGCTGAAAAAATTGGCAATCGTGTCCACTAATCAGGCTCCTTGAGCATTGGGCGAGGTCTCTGCAGCCGGGCTCGTCTCGGCGGTGGACCCGCCCTTGTCTCCGCGCAGCGCGTCCCGCAGCATCTCGTGCCAACGCGGCCGCTTACGCGGGGGAACATGGTCCACGCCGCCGGGCGACCACGGGTTGCACCGCAGGATGCGCCAGGCGGTCAGGGCAGTGCCCTTGATCGCGCCATGCCGGTCGATGGCCGTGAATCCGTAGTGGGAACACGACGGGTAGTACCGGCAGACGGGACCCAGAAGCGGGCTGATCGTCCACTGGTACAGCTTGATGAGAGCCAGCAGCGGGTACTTCATCGCGTGCCCCCTCCCAGCAACCGCTGGAGAGCGGCGTCCAGGTC
This sequence comes from Streptomyces sp. NPDC127114, assembly GCF_042677525.1. Classification (NCBI taxonomy): domain Bacteria; kingdom Bacillati; phylum Actinomycetota; class Actinomycetes; order Kitasatosporales; family Streptomycetaceae; genus Streptomyces; species Streptomyces sp. NPDC127114. The sequence goes on along the minus strand of NZ_JBHXTJ010000025.1, from coordinate 93,514 downwards.
TCGGGCCAGCTGAACGTGGTCGGCGTCACCGGCTCCGGGCAACGCCCGTACGACCACCAGGCTACCGGGGGGAAGCTCGGTGAGCCGCTCACGGACGAGATGGCGGAGGCGACGCTTCACCTGGTTGCGGACGACCGCGCCGCCTACGGCCTTGCTCACGACGAAACCCGCACGCGTCGGGGGAGCGCTCTCCCCAGGCGCGTGCGGGTCCGTTGCACCGCTGCGTAGATGGACGACGAGGAGCGGGCGGCCGGCCCGGCGTCCTCTGCGTACCGCGGTCGCGAAGTCCTCGCGCCGCCTCAGCCGATTCTCGGTAGGCAGCACGTCATGACCTGTGCGCGGATCAGGCGGACAGGCGGGCGCGACCCTTGCCACGGCGAGCGGCCAGGATGGCGCGGCCGGCACGGGTACGCATGCGCAGGCGGAAACCGTGGGTCTTCGCGCGACGACGGTTGTTCGGCTGGAAGGTGCGCTTGCTCACTCGGGGGCTCCAGTAATGATTCGTTGGTGGCGGGACATCGCCTGGCTGTCACCGTGCGCCCACGAGTAGCTCGCATACGCCCGAGTGCACCGCTTCGCGATCACATATGGTGATCTTCGCCCATCGGTAGGCAGGCGGCAGCAGCCATCGACAACTCGACCTGGTTACGGTACGCGCGGCTACGCCATCCGGTCAAACCGACCGGTCACCGGGGTGCTCTGTGCACAGGCTGTGGACAACAACTTGAACCACGTCAGCCGCCACGACTACCGTGGCTGGACTCCGCAGTCTTTTCCGTTCTGTCCTTACCTGTCCTTCCGGACTTCGACCCACCGTCCCGCAGAACCACACCTTCGTGGGACCAATGAGGAAGCGTGCCCCGTGGCTGACGTACCTGCCGATCTTGCCGCAGTGTGGCCGCGCGTGCTGGAACAGCTCCTCGGCGAAGGCCAGGGCATCGAGCCCAAGGACAAGCAGTGGATCGAGCGCTGCCAGCCGCTCGCACTGGTGGCCGACACCGCACTCCTCGCCGTGCCCAACGAGTACGGCAAGCAGGTCCTCGAAGGCCGGCTCGCCCCGCTGATCAGCGAGGCCCTCAGCCGCGCGTGCGGCCGGCCGATCCGGATCGCGATCACCGTCGACGACTCCGCGGCCGAGCCGACGCCGCCCGCGCCGCCCGCCCGGCCGGCCCCGCCGCAGCCCTACGGCGCGTACGACGGCTACGAGAACTACGACGACTACGGGCGTCCGATGCCGGACGACGGTCTGCCGACCGCCCGGCCCGCCTACCCCGAGTACCAGCAGCAGCGCCCCGACCCGGGCGTCTGGCCGCGCGCCCAGGAGGACGTCACCTGGCAGCAGCAGCGGCTCGCCGGCTTCCAGGAGCGCGATCCGTACGCGACGCCCCGGCCGCAGCAGCCCCAGCAGCCGCGGTACGACGAGCGCCCCCCGTACGAGCAGGCGCCGCAGCGCCCCGAGCGGGGCGAGCTGCCCGACACGGACGGCCCCGGCCCCGGCGGCCGCGGCCCCCGTCCGGGAGCCGGCACGACCGGCATGGGCGGCTCCTCGTCCGGGCAGGGCGCCGGCTCGGGCGCGCCGGGCGAGCAGCACGCGCGCCTGAACCCCAAGTACCTCTTCGACACCTTCGTCATCGGTTCCTCGAACCGCTTCGCCCACGCGGCCGCGGTCGCCGTGGCCGAGGCGCCGGCGAAGGCGTACAACCCGCTCTTCATCTACGGGGAGTCGGGCCTCGGCAAGACCCACCTGCTCCACGCGATCGGTCACTACGCGCGCAGCCTCTACCCGGGCACCCGGGTGCGGTACGTGAGCTCGGAGGAGTTCACCAACGAGTTCATCAACTCGATCCGTGACGGCAAGGGCGACGCGTTCCGCAAGCGCTACCGGGATGTGGACATCCTGCTGGTCGACGACATCCAGTTCCTCGCGAGCAAGGAGTCGACGCAGGAGGAGTTCTTCCACACCTTCAACACGCTCCACAACGCCAACAAGCAGATCGTGCTCTCCTCCGACCGGCCGCCGAAGCAGCTGATGACGCTGGAGGACCGGCTCCGCAACCGCTTCGAGTGGGGCCTCACCACCGACGTGCAGCCGCCGGAGCTGGAGACCCGCATCGCGATCCTGCGCAAGAAGGCCGTCCAGGAGCAGCTGAACGCCCCGCCGGAGGTGCTGGAGTTCATCGCCTCCCGGATCTCGCGGAACATCCGTGAGCTGGAGGGCGCGCTGATCCGCGTCACCGCCTTCGCGAGCCTCAACCGGCAGCCGGTGGACCTCGGGCTCACCGAGATCGTCCTCAAGGACCTGATCCCGGGCGGCGAGGACACGGCGCCGGAGATCACCGCCGGCGCGATCATGGCGGCCACGGCCGACTACTTCGGGCTGACGGTGGAGGACCTGTGCGGCTCCTCGCGCAGCCGCGTGCTCGTCACCGCCCGCCAGATCGCCATGTACCTGTGCCGGGAGCTCACGGATCTGTCGCTGCCGAAGATCGGCGCGCAGTTCGGCGGGCGGGACCACACGACCGTCATGCACGCGGACCGCAAGATCCGTGCGCTGATGGCGGAGCGGCGCTCCATCTACAACCAGGTCACCGAGCTGACCAACCGCATCAAGAACGGCTGACGACCGCCTCCTCGGCCTCCTGGCGAAGGGCGCTCCGGGCACTCCCGGGGCGCCCTTCGGCGTCCCCGGGGCGCCCTTCGGGGCACACGGGAGCCACCGAGGCGGGTGCCGAGACCGTCGCCGGGCCGTCGCCGGGCCGTCGCCGCTGTTCGATTACTGCGTTCCGGTGGCGGCTTCTCCACAGATTGGGGGATGATCTCCCGTCCACAGGGTGGGGACTGCCGAGTTATCCGGATTGCGTCCACAGGCGCTCCTGTTGACAGAGCATCATCCCAGGTCAGAACCCTGTGGAATTGTTGGCAAACGATCTCCACAGCCTGTGGACGAAAGATCCGTCCACAGGGACGTCACCCGGTTGTCCACCGGCCGCCCACAGGCAGCGGCGGGTTGCCCACAGCTTCTCCACACCGCTGTCCACTGTTCGGCAAGGAAACGCCCGGGCTCACCGGGGCGAGTGAAAGCCGTCACACCAAGGGAGACGTTTGGGCTGTGGGGAACCTGGGGAAAGCTGGGGACAGCACTGGGGAGAACTCCCCATGGCCTGTGAATCGGGTGTGCAGAACTTTCCTGTGTCCACAGAGCACCCCGGTTGTCCACGGGTTCCACCCACAGGGGCAGTGGACAAAAAAGTGGGTCTGACCTGCGTGGACGACGTTATCCACGGTTTCCACAGGCCCTACTACTACTCCCACTCATAGTTAGCTCGGAATCTGCTTTGAAGCGGGGCCTGTGCACAACTCGGGCCCGGAGCCTCGGCGACCTCTTGTCGCGACTTGACCCCGAGCCGCACCGAGTGTCGGTGGCGTACGTCAGACTGGTTCCCGCAGTCGACGAAGAGCCAGCAACAAGCAGGAGGCGGTTCCGGTGAAGATCCGGGTGGAGCGCGATGTACTCGCGGAGGCGGTGGCGTGGGTGGCCCGCAGCCTTCCGGCCCGTCCGCCGGCGCCCGTTCTCGCGGGCCTTCTGCTGAAGGCCGAGGACGGCGCGCTGAGCTTCTCCAGCTTCGACTACGAGGTCTCGGCGCGGGTCTCCGTCGAGGCGGAGGTCGAGGAGGACGGCACCGTCCTCGTCTCCGGCCGCCTGCTCGCCGACATCTGCCGCGCCCTCCCCAACCGCCCGGTGGAGATCTCCACAGACGGTGTACGGGCGACCGTGGTCTGCGGCTCCTCCCGCTTCACCCTCCACACCCTGCCTGTGGAGGAGTACCCGGCGCTGCCCGAGATGCCGACCGCGACCGGCACCGTCCCCGGCGAGGTCTTCGCCTCCGCCGCCGCGCAGGTGGCCATCGCCGCCGGCCGTGACGACACGCTGCCCGTCCTCACCGGTGTGCGCATCGAGATCGAGGGCGACACCGTCACCCTGGCCTCCACCGACCGCTACCGCTTCGCGGTCCGCGAGTTCCTGTGGAAGCCGGAGTCCCCGGACACCTCCGCCGTCGCGCTGGTGCCGGCCAAGACCCTCCTGGACACGGCCAAGTCCCTGACCAGCGGCGACTCGGTCACCCTGGCGCTCTCCGGCTCGGGCAAGGGCGAGGGCCTGATCGGCTTCGAGGGCGCGGGCCGCCGCACCACCACCCGGCTGCTCGAGGGCGACCTGCCGAAGTACCGGACGCTGTTCCCCACCGAGTTCAACTCGGTCGCGGTGATCGAGACCGCCCCCTTCGTCGAGGCCGTCAAGCGTGTGGCCCTGGTGGCCGAGCGCAACACCCCGGTGCGCCTCAGCTTCGAGCAGGGCGTGCTCATCCTGGAGGCCGGCTCCAGCGACGACGCACAGGCTGTGGAGCGTGTGGACGCGCAGCTGGAGGGCGACGACATCTCGATCGCCTTCAACCCGACCTTCCTGCTGGACGGCCTGAGCGCGATCGACTCCCCGGTCGCCCAGCTTTCCTTCACGACCTCCACCAAGCCCGCGCTCCTGAGCGGCAAGCCGGCGCTCGACGCGGAGGCGGACGAGGCCTACAAGTACCTGATCATGCCGGTGCGGCTGAGCGGCTGACGCCCTCTGCCGGGAGCCCCCGGGGGCGTCCCCGGGGAGCCGCGGTACGGGGGTCGACCGGGTGGTCGACTGAGCGGCTGACCCCACAGGTGTGCACGCGGGTCCGGGCGTAGGCTCGGACCCGGGTACGAACCGCACACGACGCTTAAGGAATCTCTGATGGAGCTCGGTCTCGTCGGTCTCGGCAAGATGGGCGGCAACATGCGCGAGCGCATTCGCCGCGCCGGCCACACCGTCATCGGATACGACCGCAACCCGGACCTCGCCGATGTCCACAGCCTCGAGGAGCTTGTGGGCAAGCTCAAGGGTCCGCGCGTCGTGTGGGTCATGGTCCCCGCCGGTGCCGCCACCCAGTCGACCATCGACGAGCTGGCACAGCTGCTCTCCCCCGGCGACGTCGTCGTGGACGGCGGGAACTCCCGCTGGACCGACGACGAGAAGCACGCCGAGGAGCTCGCCGCCAAGGGCATCGGTTTCGTCGACTGCGGCGTCTCCGGCGGCGTGTGGGGCCTGGAGAACGGCTACGCGCTGATGTACGGCGGCGACGCCGAGCACGTGGCCCGCGTCCAGCCGGTCTTCGACGCGCTCAAGCCCGAGGGCGAGTTCGGCTCCGTCCACGCGGGCAAGGTCGGCGCCGGCCACTTCGCGAAGATGGTCCACAACGGCATCGAGTACGCGATGATGCAGGCCTACGCCGAGGGCTGGGAGCTCCTGGAGAAGGTCGACTCCGTCACCGACGTCCGCGAGGTCTTCCGCTCCTGGCAGGAAGGCACCGTCATCCGCTCGTGGCTGCTCGACCTCGCGGTCAACGCCCTCGACGAGGACGAGCACCTGGACAAGCTGCGCGGCTACGCGGAGGACTCCGGCGAAGGCCGGTGGACCGTCGAGGCCGCCATCGACAACGCCGTACCGCTCCCGGCGATCACCGCGTCGCTGTTCGCGCGGTTCGCGTCGCGTCAGGACGACTCGCCGCAGATGAAGATGATCGCCGCGCTGCGCAACCAGTTCGGTGGCCACGCGGTCGAGACGAAGAAGTAATCCACAGGCTGTGCACCCCGCGGTGCACAGCAGCCGGGGGAAGGTCGGCGCCCACCATGCACGTCACGCATCTGTCGCTGGCCGACTTCCGCTCGTACGCCCGGGTCGAGGTCCCTCTCGATCCGGGCGTCACCGCTTTCGTGGGGGCGAACGGCCAGGGCAAGACCAACCTCGTCGAGGCCGTCGGCTATCTCGCCACCCTCGGCAGCCACCGGGTCGCCTCCGACGCCCCGCTGGTACGCATGGGCGCGGAGCGGGCGATCATCCGCGCCGCCGTCACCCAGGGCGAGCGCTCCCAGCTGGTCGAGCTCGAACTCAACCCGGGCCGCGCCAACCGCGCCCGTATCAACAGATCCTCGCAGGTCAGGCCCCGTGACGTGCTCGGCATCATCCGCACGGTGCTGTTCGCGCCGGAGGACCTGGCGCTGATCAAGGGCGACCCCGGGGAGCGGCGGCGCTTCCTCGACGAGCTGATCACGGCGCGCGCGCCGCGCATGGCGGGCGTGCGCTCCGACTACGAGCGGGTGCTCAAGCAGCGCAACACGCTCCTGAAGTCCGCCGCCATGGCCCGGCGGCACGGCGGCCGCTCCATGGACATGTCCACCCTGGACGTCTGGGACCAGCACCTGGCGCGGGCCGGCGCCGAGCTGCTCGCCCAGCGGCTCGACCTCATCGGGACGCTCCGGCCGCTCGCCGACAAGGCGTACGAGCAGCTGGCCCCCGGCGGCGGGCCGGTCCAGCTGGAGTACAAGCCGTCCGCGCCCGGCGCCGGGCACACCCGCGAGGAGCTGTACGGGCAGCTGCTCGCCGCGCTCGCCGACGTACGCAAGCAGGAGATCGAGCGCGGCGTCACGCTGGTCGGACCGCACCGCGACGACCTGCTGCTCAAGCTCGGCGACCTGCCGGCCAAGGGATACGCGAGCCACGGCGAGTCCTGGTCATACGCGCTGGCGCTGCGCCTCGCCTCGTACGACCTGCTGCGGGCCGAGGGCAACGAGCCGGTGCTCGTCCTCGACGACGTCTTCGCCGAGCTCGACGCGCGCCGGCGCGAGCGGCTCGCGGAGCTGGTCGCGCCGGGCGAGCAGGTACTCGTCACGGCGGCGGTCGACGACGACGTCCCGGGCGTGCTGATGGGGGCGCGATACGCGGTGTCCGGCGGGACGGTGGAGCGCGTATGACCGAGAACACTTCCCCACAGCCTGTGGACAAGTCTTCGGCCCAGACCTCGACGGCCGGACCGGTCGGACCTGCCGCCGAGTCGTCCGGTGTGGACCTCGCGCGGGTCGCGCTGCGCGCCGCCAAGGAGCAGGCACGGGCGCGGGGCGCGGCGGCCGCCCAGAAGAAGCAGGCCCGGCGCGGCGGCGGACTGCGCTCCGGCGCGCACGCCGACGGACGCGACCCGATGGCGCTCGGTGCCGCGATCAACCGGCTGATCACCGAGCGGGGCTGGGAGACGCCCGCGGCGGTCGGCGGCGTCATGGGCCGCTGGCCCCAGATCGTCGGCGAGGACCTGGCCAAGCACTGCGTACCGCTGCGGTACGACGAGGACCCGGAGGAGCGGGTGCTCACCGTGCAGTGCGACTCCACGGCGTGGGCGACGCAGCTGCGGCTGCTGGCACCGCGGCTGGTGGCGCGGCTGAACGAGGACCTGGGGCACGGCACCGTGCGGATGATCAAGGTGCTGGGCCCGGGCGGACCGCGCCGCGGCTACGGGCCCCTGCGGGCGCCGGGCTCCACGGGACCGGGCGACACCTACGGGTAGCACGTACGGGTAGCGCGTACGCGTATAAGGGGCGCGGGCGTCCGCCCCGACGCAGGGCCCGGCGACGCACACCGGTGGACGCCGCCCGGGTGGGGGCCGTGCCCCGACGTCGTCGTCGACGGCGGCGTGGATCGCCGTGCCCACCCATTCCTCGTGCCCGCCCGTTCCCTCCGTTTTCGGCCCGCCACCTCCAGCGGAACGACGGCCTCCGCCCCGGTGCCACTCGCCGTCACCGCCCGAAGCGCTAGGTGGCCGTCAGGGGCCTCTGGAGCCCCTCTCCAGATATGGGGAGTCGTCTCGCGCCCGCCGAGGGCGGCACATGAGCATTCAGGTACCGGCAAACCCCCATGAGTGTCAGTGGTACCGGTAGACTGGAAGACAATCCCGCCACCCTGCGGAACAAGTCGAACGACGCAGCCGCTCCCGTATGCCCGGAGAACGGCCTGTGCTGTGCCAGAAAGGGCGCTTCGTGGCCGATTCCGGCAACCCCAACGAGAACAACCAGTACACCGCCAGCAACATCCAGGTCCTCGAGGGCCTGGATGCCGTGCGCAAGCGCCCTGGCATGTACATCGGCTCGACCGGTGAGCGCGGCCTGCACCACATGGTGCAGGAGGTCGTCGACAACTCGGTCGACGAGGCCCTGGCCGGCCATGCGGACACCATCGAGGTGACGATCCTGGCCGACGGCGGCGTGCGCGTCGTCGACAACGGCCGTGGCATCCCCGTCGGCATCGTCGAGTCCGAGGGCAAGCCGGCCGTCGAGGTCGTGCTGACGGTCCTCCACGCGGGCGGCAAGTTCGGCGGCGGCGGCTACGCCGTCTCCGGCGGTCTGCACGGTGTCGGCGTGTCCGTGGTCAACGCCCTCTCCACCAAGGTCTCGGTGGAGATCAAGACCGACGGCCACCGCTGGACGCAGGACTACAAGATGGGCGCCCCCACCGCGCCCCTCGCGAAGCACGAGGAGACCGACGAGACCGGCACCTCGGTCACGTTCTGGGCCGACCCGGACATCTTCGAGACGACCGAGTACTCCTTCGAGACGCTCTCGCGCCGCTTCCAGGAGATGGCCTTCCTCAACAAGGGCCTGACCATCTCGCTCACGGACGAGCGCGAGTCCGCCAAGGCGACCGTCGGCGCCGACGACCCGGACGCCGAGGCCGCCGCGGAGCCCACCGCGCGCACCGTGAAGTACCACTACGAGGGCGGCATCGTCGACTTCGTGAAGTACCTCAACTCGCGCAAGGGCGAGCTGATCCACCCCACCGTCATCGACGTGGAGGCCGAGGACAAGGAGCGCCTGCTCTCGGTCGAGATCGCGATGCAGTGGAACTCCTCGTACAGCGAGGGCGTGTACTCGTTCGCGAACACGATCCACACCCACGAGGGCGGTACGCACGAGGAGGGCTTCCGCGCCGCGCTGACGACGCTCGTCAACAAGTACGCGCGCGAGAAGAAGCTGCTCCGCGAGAAGGACGACAACCTCACGGGCGACGACATCCGCGAGGGTCTCACCGCGATCATCTCGGTCAAGATCGGCGAGCCGCAGTTCGAGGGCCAGACCAAGACCAAGCTCGGCAACACCGAGGCGAAGACCTTCGTGCAGAAGGTCGTCTTCGAGAACCTCACGGACTGGTTCGACCGCAACCCCAACGAGGCCGCGGACATCGTCCGCAAGGGCATCACCGCCGCCACCGCGCGCGTGGCCGCCCGCAAGGCCCGCGACCTGACCCGCCGCAAGGGTCTCCTGGAGTCGGCCTCCCTGCCGGGCAAGCTCTCCGACTGCCAGTCGAACGACCCCACCAAGTGCGAGATCTTCATCGTCGAGGGTGACTCCGCCGGTGGCTCGGCCAAGTCCGGCCGTAACCCGATGTACCAGGCCATCCTGCCGATCCGCGGCAAGATCCTGAACGTCGAGAAGGCCCGTATCGACAAGATCCTGCAGAACACCGAGGTCCAGGCGCTGATCTCCGCCTTCGGCACCGGCGTCCACGAGGACTTCGACATCGAGAAGCTCCGCTATCACAAGATCATCCTGATGGCGGACGCCGACGTCGACGGCCAGCACATCAACACCCTGCTGCTGACCTTCCTCTTCCGCTTCATGCGCCCGCTGGTGGAGGCCGGTCACGTCTACCTCTCCCGTCCGCCGCTCTACAAGATCAAGTGGGGCCGGGACGACTTCGAGTACGCGTACTCGGACCGCGAGCGTGACGCGCTCGTCGAGCTGGGCAAGCAGAACGGCAAGCGGATCAAGGAAGACTCGATCCAGCGCTTCAAGGGTCTCGGCGAGATGAACGCCGAGGAGCTGCGCGTCACCACCATGGACGTCGAGCACCGCGTGCTCGGCCAGGTCACCCTGGACGACGCCGCCCAGGCCGACGACCTGTTCTCGGTGCTGATGGGCGAGGACGTCGAGGCGCGGCGCTCGTTCATCCAGCGCAACGCCAAGGACGTTCGCTTCCTCGACATCTGAGTCGGTCTCAGCTGACCGTACGAAAGGACTGACGACCAGCAATGGCCGACGAAACCACTCCTGTGAACACCGGGACCCCCGAGACTCCCGAAGAGGAAGACCTGCAGCTGCGGATCGAGCCCGTCGGGCTCGAGACCGAGATGCAGCGTTCGTACCTCGACTACGCGATGTCCGTCATCGTGTCGCGCGCGCTGCCCGACGTCCGCGACGGCCTCAAGCCGGTGCACCGCCGCGTGCTCTACGCGATGTACGACGGCGGCTACCGGCCCGAGAAGGGCTTCTACAAGTGCGCCCGCGTCGTCGGCGACGTGATGGGTAACTACCACCCGCATGGCGACACCTCGATCTACGACGCCCTCGTCCGCCTCGCCCAGCCCTGGGCCATGCGGATGCCGCTCGTCGACTCCAACGGCAACTTCGGCTCCCCGGGCAACGACCCGGCGGCCGCCATGCGCTACACCGAGTGCAAGATGGCGCCGCTGTCGATGGAGATGGTCCGCGACATCGACGAGGAGACCGTCGACTTCACGGACAACTACGACGGCCGCTCCCAGGAGCCGACCGTCCTGCCGGCCCGCTTCCCGAACCTGCTGATCAACGGCTCCGCCGGTATCGCGGTCGGCATGGCGACCAACATCCCGCCGCACAACCTGCGCGAGGTCGCCGCCGGCGCCCAGTGGTACCTGGACCACCCCGAGGCCGGCCACGAGGAGCTCCTCGACGCGCTCATCGAGCGCATCAAGGGACCCGACTTCCCGACCGGCGCGCTCGTCGTCGGCCGCAAGGGCATCGAGGAGGCGTACCGCACCGGCCGCGGCTCCATCACCATGCGCGCGGTCGTCGAGGTCGAGGAGATCCAGAACCGCCAGTGCCTGGTGGTCACCGAGCTGCCGTACCAGGTCAACCCGGACAACCTCGCGCAGAAGATCGCCGACCTCGTCAAGGACGGCAAGATCGGCGGCATCGCCGACGTCCGCGACGAGACCTCCTCGCGTACCGGCCAGCGCCTGGTCATCGTGCTCAAGCGGGACGCCGTCGCCAAGGTCGTCCTCAACAACCTGTACAAGCACACCGACCTGCAGACGAACTTCGGCGCCAACATGCTGGCGCTCGTCGACGGCGTGCCGCGCACCCTCTCGATCGACGCGTTCATCCGCCACTGGGTGACGCACCAGATCGAGGTCATCGTCCGGCGCACCCGGTTCCGGCTGCGCAAGGCCGAGGAGCGCGCCCACATCCTGCGCGGTCTGCTCAAGGCGCTCGACGCGATCGACGAGGTCATCGCCCTCATCCGGCGCAGCGAGACGGTCGAGATCGCCCGCGGCGGTCTGATGGACCTCCTCCAGATCGACGAGATCCAGGCCAACGCCATCCTCGAGATGCAGCTGCGCCGGCTCGCCGCCCTGGAGCGCCAGAAGATCGTCGCCGAGCACGACGAGCTCCAGGCGAAGATCAACGAGTACAACGCGATCCTTGCCTCGCCCGAGAAGCAGCGGGCGATCGTCAGTGAGGAGCTCGCGGCGCTGGTCGAGAAGTACGGCGACGACCGCCGCAGCCAGCTGGTGCCCTTCGACGGCGACATGTCCATCGAGGACCTGATCGCCGAGGAGGACATCGTCGTCACCATCACGCGTGGCGGCTACGTGAAGCGGACGAAGACCGAGGACTACCGCTCGCAGAAGCGCGGCGGCAAGGGCGTGCGCGGCACGAAGCTGAAGCAGGACGACATCGTCGACCACTTCTTCGTGACGACCACCCACAACTGGCTGCTGTTCTTCACCAACAAGGGCCGGGTCTACCGGGCCAAGGCGTACGAGCTGCCGGACGCCGGCCGGGACGCCCGCGGTCAGCACGTGGCCAACCTGCTGGCCTTCCAGCCGGACGAGCAGATCGCCGAGATCCTGGCGATCCGCGACTACGAGGCCGCGCCGTACCTGGTGCTCGCCACCAAGGCCGGCCTGGTGAAGAAGACCGCGCTGAAGGACTACGACTCCCCGCGCTCCGGCGGTGTCATCGCGATCAACCTGCGCGAGCGGGAGGACGGCAGCGACGACGAGCTGATCGGCGCCGAGCTGGTGTCGGCCGAGGACGACCTGCTGCTGATCTCCAGGAAGGCGCAGTCGATCCGCTTCACCGCCACGGACGAGGCGCTGCGCCCGATGGGCCGTGCCACCTCCGGTGTCAAGGGGATGAGTTTCCGCGAGGACGACGAGCTCCTCTCGATGAATGTCGTCCGGCCGGGTACGTTCGTCTTCACCGCGACCGACGGTGGCTACGCCAAGCGCACCGCCGTCGACGAGTACCGCGTCCAGGGCCGCGGCGGCCTCGGTATCAAGGCCGCCAAGATCGTGGAGGACCGTGGCTCGCTCGTGGGCGCGCTGGTGGTCGAGGAGACCGACGAGATCCTCGCCATCACGCTGTCCGGCGGTGTGATTCGTACGCGAGTCAACGAAGTCAGGGAGACCGGCCGTGACACCATGGGCGTCCAGCTGATCAACCTGGGCAAGCGTGATGCCGTCGTCGGCATCGCCCGCAACGCCGAGGCGGGCGGCGAGGACGACGAGGACGTCGATGGAGTGGCCGAGGCTGCCGAGGCCGTCGAGGTGGCCGAGGGCACGGAGCCCGAGGCCGGGGAGCACGAGGAGTAGAGCGTGAGTGGAGCCACGGGCGCCGGTCCGGCCGACGGCCGGTCCGCAGGATCGAGCGGTGCCCGTGGCTCCGCCACGGACTCCCAGGGGGTTACGGTGACGGACACTCGGGGGCAGGGCCCCTCGTACGACACGTACAACGGGCCGCTGCCCGGCGAGCGGGCGGGGACGCAGCCGCAGGGCGGCCCGTACCACCCGCCGCAGGCCTACGCGGCCGGCGGCGGGACGCAGGGCGGTCAGGGCGGCACCCTGGGCGGCCAGAACGCCGCCGCCATGCGCAAGGCCCGTACGGGGGCGCGCACCACGCCGCGCACCCGCAAGGCGCGGCTGCGGGTGGCCAAGGCCGACCCGTGGTCGGTGATGAAGGTGAGCTTCCTGCTCTCCATCGCGCTCGGCATCTGCACGGTGGTGGCCGCGGCGGTGCTGTGGATGGTCATGGACGCCATGGGCGTCTTCTCGACCGTGGGCGGCACGATCAGCGAGGCGACCGGCTCCAACGAGTCGAACGGCTTCGACCTGCAGTCCTTCCTGTCGCTGCCGCGCGTCCTGATGTTCACCTCGGTGATCGCGGTGATCGACGTGGTCCTGATGACCGCCCTGGCGACGCTGGGCGCGTTCATCTACAACCTGTCGGCCGGTTTCGTGGGCGGTGTCGAGCTCACTCTCGCCGAGGACGAGTGACCTGCGCCGAAGGCTGTGCGGGGCCCGACCACGTGCCCTTCAGGAGCCTCCGGCTCCGGGCGATTTTGGGACTGGCCCCCACGTGCGCTAATCTTCAGGAGTCAGCGCGCGGGACACACACCGCAAAGCGCGGCGGGGCTATAGCTCAGTTGGTTAGAGCGCATCCCTGATAAGGATGAGGCCACAGGTTCAAATCCTGTTAGCCCCACCAGCACGAAGACCCCCAGTCGATCGCGACTGGGGGTCTTTGACATCCATGGCTGACATCAGCCGTTCAGCCGATCAACTCGGCAGGGGGCATCGACAGCTACCGTGGGTCTGTGACTGACAGGAACGCGCGGCGCGCCACAGGGGCGTGGTGTGTTGTCTGGTGGGGCCTGGTGGCCTTTGGGTTCTGGCTCTTCGGCAAAGCCACCGATGACCCCAAGGGCTGGCTATCGTGCGCAGTCCTGGCCGCGGCCGCCGTCGCTTTGGGGGACCTGTCGAACCGCTGGCGAGGACGGCGACTGAAGGCGCGTTGATCAAGCTCGAACGCTGTGAACGCTGCCCGGAGGGTTCACCCGTCCGGGCCGATTGGTTTTGGGCACGCCTTGGCGGCCTAGGTCACTGATCGGTATCGGCCGGTGTGTAGAGTGGGCGTCAGAAGTCTCCTACGTCAACGAAAGACGAGGTCGCGCGGTGAAGAAGCTTCTCCTGGTCGCACTGGCCGCCATCGGCGGGCTCCTCGTGTACCGCCAGATCCAGGCGGATCGCGCCGAGCAGGATCTGTGGACGGAGGCGACCGACTCCGTGCCCGCAGGTTCGGGTGTGTGAGACGAAAGATCGTCTGTGTGGGGCCCCGGCCGCTTCGAGCGGCCGGGGCCTCATTCTGTTTGCCTCAGTGAACGAATTGCTTGCTCTCGCGAATTTGTAGGGTGTCGGCCGTACGGGCGGGCAGGATGGGCCGGCACGGACACGACGAGGGGATGAGCGTGAAGAGGCAACGGGGTACCGGCCGTACGGCGGGAGGGCGTACGGCAGGCGTGCGGGCGGCGGGAGCGCTGGCCGCGGCGGTGTGCACGGCCGCCCTGCTGCCGGGCACGGCGTGGGCGGCCGGGGACGGCGGCGGGTATGCCTTCGAGGACGGCGCGCAGCGGGTGAAGGGCGCCATCTCCAACCTGGACGCCGAGCAGCTGAAGGCCGGGCAGACCTACCGCGACACCATCAAGAAGGACGGCAAGCTCTACTACCGCGTCGACCTCGACTCGCAGCAGAACGCGTACGTCTCCGTCGTCGCCGTCCCGAAGGCGGGCGGCAAGGCCGCGTACGGCGACGGCATCAAGGTGAGCATGCAGGACGGCTCCAGCGCCGAGTGCGGCTCCCAGGAATCGAGCTTCGGCTCGGCCGAGTTCCCCCGCCCGATCACCGCGTACGCCGACCGCACCATCGACCCGGACTCCACCACGTGCCAGCAGGCCGGCGCCTACTACGTGCTCGTGGAGCGGGAATCGGGCCAGGAGTCCGACCCGGCGGACTGGGAACTGGAGATCCGTTTCCGCACCGAGCCGGGGCTCAAGAAGACGGGCCCGACGGCACTGCCGTCGAACTGGCCCTCGGGCACGCCCGCGCCGCCCACGGGCGGGCCGCAGCGGCGTGACGGCGGCGCCGGCTTCGGCGACGCGACCTCCCTGAAGCAGGGCGAGTGGCGCACCGACATCAAGCCGGGGCAGACGCTGATCTACCGCGTGCCGGTCGACTGGGGCCAGCAGCTGTTCGTCAGCGCCGAGCTCGGCAGCAGCCCCGCCTCGGACGAGTACATCAGCGGCGCGCTCGCGCTGTCGCTGGAGAACCAGGTCCTCGGCCACGTCAGCCGCGACACCATGACCTACGACGGCGACCCGGCGACGATGGCGCTCGACCCCGAGCGGCCGGTGGCCTACGAGAACCGCTTCTCCGGGACGTACACGACGAGCGCCATGCGCTTCGCCGGCTGGTACTACGTGTCGGCCACGCTCAACCCGGCGGTCGCCAAGGCGTACGGGGACAAGCCGCTGCCGCTCACGCTGCGGGTGAACCTCACCGGGCAGCCCAAGCCCGGGCCCGCGTACGACGGACCCGCCGGGTCCTTCGCGGTGACCGACGACGACCGGGACGCGGCGGCCAGCGGGCACAGCGGCCCCGAGGCGGCCAGGAGCGGCAACCTGAAGGTCGTCGGCGTGGCAGGGATCGGTGCCGGGAGCGTCCTGCTGCTCGGCCTCGGCGCCTGGTGGCTGCTCGCCCGGCGGTCGGCGGCCGGGGAGGGCCCTACGCCTGGATGAGCGCCCAGATGCCCACGGCGAAACAGAGCAGCGCCGTGATCAGGACGGGGACCGCCACCTTCGCCGGCGGCCCCGGCCTGCGGGCGGGAACCGATGCGCCCTGACCGGTGTATTCAGGAGTAGGAGGGACCCGCTCGTACGGCACCGCGGCCGTGGGGGCCTGGGCGAAGGAGGCGGGGGAATGCGCGGGAGCCTGCACGGGGGCCGGAGCCGGCGCGTAGGCCGGGGACGGCGGGGCCGCGACGGCCTGCGTGGGTGTCGGGACCGGCGCCTGCCGCGGCGGTGGCGGCAGATGGAAGCTGCCCGTCTCCGACGGGCCCGGGACCTGCTGCGCGGACTGCGGCTGCTGCTGGTCCTGCTGCGGTACGGGCACGGCGGCCGGGGCGGCGGCCTGCGCGGCGGCGGGCGCGGACGACTGGGCCCGGTCGCCGTGGTCCGCGGTCTCGGGGCCGTTCGGGCCGAAGCCGGGCGGCAGCGGGCCGATCTGGTCGAAGACCTCGACGGGCTCCTCACCGGGCGCGGGCTCGGGCAGCAGCTCGGCCGCCGCCGTCAGCGCCTTCCGGGCTCCCGTGGCCGTCTTGAAGCGGGCCTGCGGGTCGGGCTGGAGCAGCCCGGCCAGGACCTGCCACAGGGGCTCCGGGATGCCCTGCGGGGCGCCCGGCGTGCCGTGCGCCCGGAAGTGGTCCACCAGGGCCTGGGAGTCCGGCTTGCGGCCCTGGAGCAGATAGAGCGCGACCAGGCCGACCGCGAACAGGTCGGCGGTGAAGTCAGGCTCCGCGCCCATCAGTTGCTCGGGCGCGAAATAACCCGGCGTCCCCACCACGTAGTTGGTCTCCGTGAGGCGGGGCTCGCCCTTGCGCATCGAGATGCCGAAGTCGGACAGCCGCAGGTGCGGCCGTCCGGTTCCGGTGACCTCGAGCAGGATGTTGGCCGGCTTGATGTCGCGGTGCACGACCCCCTCCGCGTGCACCGCGGCCAGTCCGGACAGCAGCTGGTCGAGCAGGACGCACACGAAGCGGGGCGGCAGCGCGCCGTAGTCCCCGATGACGTGCGCCAGGGAACCGCCCGCCACGAGGTCCATCGTGAAGAGGACCTTGTCGTCGTCCGCGGCCCAGCTGGCCGGGGCGAGGACGTGCGGGTGGTCGATCCTGAGCGCCTGCTCGCGCACGAAGCGCAGCAGGGCGTGGGCGTCGCTCTGCTGGAGCACCTTGGCCGCCACATAGCGGCGGCGCCGGTGGTCCCAGGCACGCCAGACCGCGCCGATTCCGCCGCGGCCGATCGGATCGATCAGCTCGTACCGACCAGCGAAGACCTCACCCATCGCGCTGCGCCCGCTCCCCGTGCCGTCTCGGATGTCGCCGTGTCCGCACCGGGTCGCCCCGGGCGGGCCGGCGTCAGTTCTGGTGCGCCTCGTAGTGGGCGACCGCGTCCGCGGTGCGCCCGGCGCCGTACACCCGGAGGAACTCTGCCAGTTCGGGGTGGACGGACGCGAGGGAGTCGGCGGCCTCGATGATGTCGCCTGCCGCGGCCACGGAGCGCAGCAGGGACTGGATCTCGCGGACCACGCGGCGCACGGTGGGCGCGCCGCTGCTCGTGGTGGTCTGGCTGCCCGAGGTCAGGACGGAACCGCCCTGGGACTTCTTGATCTCGTCCATCCGGTCGGTGGCCTCGGCGGCGCTCACGCTGCCGTCGGCGACCAGGCGGGCGAGCTCCTGAAGAGCCTGGACACGCTGGACGACGGCGGGATTGCCGATCTTGGCCCGCTGGCCGCTCATCAACTGCGACAGCATGGGCGCCGAGAGCCCGAGCACGGCCGCAAGCCTGGCCTGGTTCAGCCCGAGATCGTCGATCAGTCGACGGAAGAGCGCCCCCAACGGCTCCCCGTACCAACTGCGCTGAAGCTCGCGGGCTCTCGCCGTGGCTTCCTGCTGCGCTGTATCCATTACTACTTCTCCCCATCCCTTGGGTTCGCCACTGCGAACCCCGATCAGCATCTTACGGAGCGTGGTCGCCCACGGGGAGTCCCAATCCTTTTGCGGGATACGGGGGGTGACCCGGTACTCTGTTGTCGTTCCGGGGCCTTAGCTCAGTTGGTAGAGCGCTGTCTTTGCATGGCAGATGTCAGGGGTTCGACTCCCCTAGGCTCCACTCCGGTAAGAAAAGCTCCCTGACCTGCGGAAACGCAGGCAGGGAGCTTTTTCGTGCCCGAGGTGAAGTGGCCCAGTGTCCCGGGGTGGAAATGGACCAGGGAGCGTGGGCCACCGGCCCCTAGATTCGTGGTCATGACGCAGACGAGGAGCACGACGCACACGCGTATGAGGACCCGCCGGGCACTGCTGGCCGCCCAGCTCGCCAACTCCGTCGGCGACGGAGCCTTCTATGTGACCTCGGCCCTCTACTTCTCCCGGATCGTCGGTCTCTCGGCCCCGCAGATCGGCGTCGGCCTCGCCGTCGCCTGGGGCATCGGCTCGCTCGCCGGGGTGCCGCTCGGGCACCTCGCCGACCGGCGCGGGCCGCGCGGCAGCGCCGTCCTCCTCGCCCTGGTGACCTCGGCGGCCGTCGCCTCCTTCCTCCTCGTCCGCTCCTTCGTGCCCTTCCTGCTCGCCGCCGCCGTGTACGCGACCGCCCAGAGCGGCCTCGCCGCCGCCCGCCAGGCGCTCCTCGCGGGGCTCGTCGAGCCGGCCGAACGGGTCGGGACACTGGCCCGGCTGCAGGCCACGCTCAACGCCGGCCTGGCCGTCGGCGCCGCGCTCGGCGGTCTCGCCCTCGGCGCCGGGACCCGTACGGCCTATCTCACGGTCTTCGCCCTCGACGCGCTCGGTTTCCTGCTCTGCGCCCTGCTGCTGCGCGGCCTCCCGCCGGTGCCGGGCAGCCCGGCCGGCGTCGCCGGCGAGCCCCGGCTCGTGGTGCTGCGGGACCGCCCGTACGCCGTGCTCACCCTCCTCAACGCGGCCCTGCTGCTCCGCCTGCCGCTGCTCAGCCTCGCGCTGCCGCTGTGGATCGTGGAGCGCACCTCGGCCCCCGGCTGGACGGTCTCGGGGCTCTTCGTCCTCAACACCGGCGCCGTGATGCTCTTCCAGGTGCGGGCCGCCCGCTCGGTGACCGGGCTGCCCGAGGCCACCCGGGCGGTGGGCCGGTCCGGCGTGGTGATGCTCGCCTCCTGCGCGGTGTTCGCCGTGACGGCCGCCGGATTCGGCGCCTGGCAGAGCGTCGCGGTCCTGCTCCTGGGAGCGGTCCTCCAGGTGATCGCCGAGATGCGCCACTCCGCGGGCTCGTGGCAGATCGGCTTCGCGCTCGCCCCGGCCGAGCGGATCGGCCAGTACCAGGGCTTCTACGGCACCGGCGTGCCGGTCGCCAGGACGCTCGGGCCGCTGCTCGTCACCACGCTGCTGATCGGCTGGGGCGCGGCGGGCTGGCTGGTCCTGGGCGGAATCTTCCTGGTGGCGGGCTTCGCGACGGCGCCCGCGGTGCGCTGGGCGGAGCGCTCCCGGGCCCTGGCGGACACGGCCCCGGGCGCCCGCGCCGCGGAGCCCGCGGGTACGCACTGAGCCGGACGGGTGGTGTTCATCGGAAGAACTGCGCGGCGACGGCGTAGCTCCATGGATCGCGGACGCGCTTCCTCATCATGAGGAAGGTACGAAAAGCGCGCAATCCGAAATGAACCATCCGAGAACATCACAGCCCACCTGAAACCGTCTCAGGAAAGTGAGGAGCCATGGCCACCGCCAAGGTCAAGCAGTTCTGGACCGCCTTCATCTCCCTCTTCTTCGCCCTGTTCGCCTCCCTCGGCCTGGCGAGCCCGGCCACCGCCGCCCAGCAGCCCTCCCTCCAGCAGGGCGAGGAGCCGGCGGCCGCCCCCGCGAAGGCGGCGACGACCGCCGCGCGCTCCCTCGTCTCCGTACCGGCACAGCGGAGCAGCCATCAGTGGCACACCGCGCAGGGCCGCGCCCTGCCGCCGACCATCAAGCAGCGCATCGGTGCCGAGGCCCACGGTTCCTCGCCGTCCGTCCGCCACCTGCGCGCGGACGCCCCGGCCGGCTCGGACCCGGCCGGAGCGCACCACCTGACGGGCGCGGCGCTGACCACGACCGCCGCCGCTGCCGCCGCTGCCGCGTAGGGCGCGGCGGGATTCCGCCGCGCCCTACCACCCGGAACGGCCGGTGGTCAGCGACGTTCCTCGTCGCGATCCGCGGCCTCCTCCTCGGCCTCCTTGGCCGCAACGCCGGGATCGAGGGACGAAGCGTCGTCGACGGACGACAGCCCGGTCTCCTCGTCCACCTCGGTGGGAGCGGGCGGCTCGACCAGCCAGTCGGGGTTGGCCTGCTTGTCCCACCACTTCCAGGCGGCGAACGCGCCGCCGACCACGACGCCGAGGACCACGAATCCCTTGGCGAGGCGTCCGGCCCTGGCCCGACGCGCATGCTTCTTCATGATCTTGTCGATGTCCTTCGGCGTCACCTGACCGCGCAGCGCGGCCCAGGCGGCGGTCGAACGCGAACCGGCCTCCTCGAGGACCGGACCGGTCGCGGCAACCGCGTGCCCGACACGCGGAACGGTGTAGTCGGTCGCCTGACGGGCGGCCTTGCGGGTCACGGCCGCGGCGCGATGCGCGGCCTCGTCGACCCGCGGCGGCACGTGCGGTGCGACACGGCTGTCGTACTGCTGACGGGCCTGAACACGGGCCGCTGACGCGGCCTTCGAGACTTTCGGCGCGAGCCTGACGCGCGCCTCGTGCGCGTAGAGAACGGCCTGGTCCCTGGCCGTGCCGGCGTACGGCGCCACCACTTCCGCGGCGTGCAGGACGCTCTCCTTCGCCGAACCTGTCGCGGCGCGCACGCTGTCCATGCGGGTCACGGGATTCCTCCTCCTCGGTGGCGATGTCGGTTTTTCACCTTTCCATCCTTTTCGGAATCATGCCTGCCGTGCCGCGCTCCGGCATGCGTAGCGGGCATCCGGGGCATGCGAGGATGCGGACGTGCAGGAAGCGTGGGCGACGACGTGCCCGTGCGGAGGTGTGGAGGAAGGCGGAACGTGGCCCAGCAGTACGCGATTCTGAAGACCAGCCAGGGTGACATCGAGATTCGGCTGCTGCCGTTCCACGCCCCGAAGACCGTGCGGAACTTCGTCGAGCTGGCCCGCGGCGAGCGCGAGTGGACCCACCCGGCGACCGGAGAGGTCTCCACGTCCCCGCTCTACGACGGCACGGTCTTCCACCGGGTGATCAAGGGCTTCATGATCCAGGGCGGCGACCCCCTGGGCAACGGCACGGGCGGCCCCGGCTACGAGTTCGCCGACGAGTTCCACCCGGAGCTCTTCTTCGACAAGCCCTACCTGCTCGCGATGGCCAACGCCGGCCCGGGCACCAACGGCTCGCAGTTCTTCATCACGGTCGGCGCGACGACCTGGCTGAACCGCAAGCACACGATCTTCGGCGAGGTCGTCGGCGAGGCGAGCAAGAAGGTCGTGGACGCGATCGCCGCCGTCGAGACCAACCCGCGCACCGAGCGCCCGGTCGAGGACGTCGTCATCGAGACCGTCGTGATCGAGAGCCGCTGACCCTTCCGGAGGGCCCGGTCCGGGCCCGGGAACCTTCGCGCCCCGCCCGTCCGTCAGGAGGGCGGGGCGATCTGCTGGCCCGTTCCCGCCCACCGTCCTCGGCCGACCGTCCTCGGAGGACCCTGATGCACTGCTACCGACACCCGGACGTCGAGACCGGCATCCGCTGCACCCGCTGCGAGAAGCCGATCTGCCCGGAGTGCATGGTGTCCGCGGCCGTCGGCTTCCAGTGCCCCGACTGCGTCCGCACCGGCTCCGGCACCGGTCACGCGCCCGACGCCAACCGGCCGAGGACGCTCGCCGGCGGCCGGGTGCGAACGGACGGCCGGCTCGTCACCAAGATCGTCATCGCGATCAACCTGGGCCTGTTCATCGCGGCCCAGGTGGCGGGCGACCGGTTCGTGGACGAGCTGGTCATGATCGGCTACGCCTACAACCCCCTGCTCGGCGAGGTCGTCGGCGTCGCGGACGGCGAGTGGTACCGGCTGATCACCTCGGCCTTCCTCCACCAGGAGGCGGTGCACTTCGTCTTCAACATGCTGGGCCTGTGGGTCATCGGCGGGATCGTCGAACCGGAGCTCGGCCGGATCCGCTACGCCGTGCTGTGCCTGCTCTCCGGTCTTTCCGGCTCGGTGCTCGTCTATCTCGTCGCCCCGGCGAACCAGGCCTCGCTCGGCGCGTCCGGCATCGTCTTCGGCCTCATCGGCGCGTGGGTCGTGCTCGCCAGGCGGCGGCGCCACGACATGGGTCCGGTGCTGCTGTTCGTGGCGATCTCGCTGGTCTTCACGTTCGCGCGGCCGGGCGTCTCCTGGGAGGCGCACATCGGCGGCCTCGTGGCGGGTGCGCTCGTCACGTACGGGCTCGTGCACGCGCCCAGGGCGCGACGGGAGCTGGTGCAGTACGCGGTCTGCGGGCTGATGCTGCTGATCGACCTGGGGATCGTGCTGGGCCGGACCGCCGCGCTCACCTGAGCGAGGATGGCTGTGGAAGAGCTCTCCGGGGAAGCTTTCCCCAGAGTTATCCACAGTGTGTGTCCAGTCTGCCGCCGAGCTGGGTGCATGACCGCGCCCCCTGGCTCTGACCTGGTGTTCTTCGTCAGAGGCAGGGGGCGGTGCGTTCCCGAACGAGCGTTCCCGCAGTCGTATCGGCGTCAACTCCGTGGGAGTTATCCACAGATCGTCGTAAGTTATCCAGTGCTGTGCACAACACTGTGGATAACTCAGGGCAGAGCTTGACGCGTCACTTCCACTGCGTGGAGACGCCGAAGCCGGCGGCGATGAAGCCGAAGCCGACCACGATGTTCCAGTTGCTGATGGACTTGACCGGCAGCGTGCCGTCGGTGACGTAGAAGACGACGATCCACACCAGGCCGATGGCGAACAGCGCCAGCATCACCGGAGCCACCCAGCTGCGGTTGGTCAGCTTGATGGCGGCGGCCTGCTTCGTGGCGGGCGGCGGCGTGTAGTCGGCCTTCTTGCGGATCCGTGACTTCGGCACGAGGAACTCTCCTGTCGATGCGCTGCGTGACCGCGCAGGGAACTGTGACTGGTGCCGGGCCGGACGGACGGGCTGTGACAACGGGATGTGACACAGAGGACCGCGGCGTCCCCCGGGCGTCCGTTAGCGTAGTGGTTCCGCGGCACCGAAGGGGATCAGGGTACGTTGAGCAATTCCGCCGACACTCCCGCTGGGCCGGCCCGCAGCCACAGGTGGCGCCCGGTCCGGGTGCTCACCGCTGCCGTCTTCGCCCTCGCCGGACTGATCTTCGTCACCAGCTTCAACACCGCCAAGGGCACCAACCTCCGCACCGACGCCTCCCTCCTCAGGCTCTCCGACCTGATCGAGGAACGCAGCCACAAGAACGCGGGTCTCGACGAGTCCGCCGCCGCCCTGCGCCGCCAGGTCGACGCCCTCGCCGCCCGCGACGACGGCTCCACCAAGGCCCAGGACGAGCGGCTTCGCGCCCTGGAAGCCGCCGCGGGCACCACCGAGACGTCCGGCCCCGGCCTCTCCGTCACCCTCAACGACGCCCCGCCCAACGCCCAGGCCGCGCCCGGCTACCCCGAGCCGCAGGCCAACGACCTGGTCATCCACCAGCAGGACCTCCAGGCCGTCGTCAACGCACTCTGGCAGGGCGGCGCCAAGGGCATCAAGGTCATGGACCAGCGGCTCATCTCCACCAGCGCCGTGCGCTGCGTCGGCAACACCCTGATCCTCCAAGGCCGCGTCTACTCGCCGCCCTACAAGATCACCGCTGTCGGTGACCGCGACAAGCTCGGCAAGGCCCTCGCCGACTCCCCGGCCATCCAGAACTACCAGCTGTACGTGAAGGCCTACGGCCTCGGCTGGAAGGTCGACGAGCACAGGGCCGTGACTCTGCCCGGCTACTCGGGCACAGTGGACCTCCACTACGCGAAGCCTGTGAGCTGACGCATGCGCTGACCGGGGGGAGCCGGGTGCGGTGACGGTGCGACTGGTCGTACGGACCCTCAGCGAGCTGTGCATCACCGTCGGCGCCCTCATCGTCCTCTTCGTCGCGTACCTCCTGTACTGGACCGGCGTCCAGGCCGGCAGCGCCACCGCCGGCCAGCTCGACAGCCTCCAGCGGGAGTGGGTGGAGCGCCCGGTCGAACCGGCCGACACCGCCGAGACCGCCGCCCCGGCCGGCGCGCCCCGCGAGAGGCCCGCCCCGGCCCCGTACGCCGACGGCAAGGGCTTCGCCGTCATGTACGTCCCCCGCCTCGGCAGGGACTGGGAATGGCCCGTCCTGGAAGGCACCCGCACGGGGACCCTCAAGAAGGGCCTCGGCCACTACGCCGGCACCGCGCGCCTCGGCGAGACGGGGAACTTCGCCGTCGCCGGGCACCGCCGCACCTACGGCGACCCCTTCAAGGACTTCCCCCGGCTCCGACCCGGCGACGCCGTCGTCCTCACCGACGGGACGACCTGGTTCACGTACCGCGTCGACCGCGCCCCGTACCGGACCGTGCCCACCGACACCGCCGTGATCGACCCGGTCCCGCGCAGGTCGGGATACGACGGGCCCGGCCGCTACCTCACCCTCACCACCTGCGACCCGGAGTGGGGCAGCAGCCACCGGCTGATCGTCTGGGCGCACCTGGACGCCACCCAGCCGGTGACGGCCGGTCGTCCACAGGCCTTGGGTCATCCACAGGCTTCGGACGGTTGACCCCCGACCGCCCCGGCGCCCCGTACTCTGGTCCCCGTAACGAACGGAAGGGGCGGCGGACGTCATGTACGGATGGATCTGGCGGCACCTGCCGGGCAACGCCTGGGTGAAGGCGCTGATCTCGGTCGTGCTGGTCCTCGCGGTCGTCTACGTCCTCTTCCAGTACGTGTTCCCCTGGGCGGAGCCCCTGCTTCCGTTCAACGATGTGACGGTGGACGGCCAGTGAGCGCGCGAATTCTCGTCGTCGACAACTACGACAGCTTCGTCTTCAACCTCGTGCAGTACCTCTACCAGCTCGGTGCCGAGTGCGAGGTGCTCCGCAACGACGAGGTGGAGCTGAGCCACGCCCAGGACGGCTTCGACGGCGTCCTCCTGTCGCCCGGGCCCGGCGCCCCCGAGCAGGCCGGCGTCTGCATCGACATGGTGCGGCACTGCGCCGCCACCGGCGTGCCCGTCTTCGGCGTCTGCCTCGGCATGCAGTCCATGGCCGTCGCCTACGGCGGGATCGTCGACCGCGCGCCCGAGCTGCTGCACGGCAAGACCTCCCTCGTCACCCACGGGGGCAAGGGCGTCTTCGCCGGGCTGCCCTCGCCGTTCACCGCGACCCGCTACCACTCGCTGGCCGCCGAGCCCGCCGCCCTGCCGGACGAGCTCGAGGTCACCGCGCGGACCGAGGACGGCATCATCATGGGACTGCGCCACCGTGAACTGCCCGTGGAAGGCGTGCAGTTCCACCCCGAGTCGGTGCTCACCGAGCACGGTCACCTGATGCTCGCCAACTGGCTGGAGCAGTGCGGGGACACGGGCGCCGTCGCGCGGTCGGCAGGACTCGCGCCGGTGGTGGGCAAGGCCGTCGCGTGACGGCCGGGTCGCCGTGGTTCCGGGCGGCGAACCTGCCGCCCGAGGAGCCCGAGCCCCGGCAGATACCCGTCCCCGGGCCCGCAGAGCCCGTACCGGCCCCGTACGAGCCCGAGACGGCCGTCTACGAGGCGATGACGGCCCCGGACGCCTACCAGCCCCACCAGGCGCCCCCGGCGCCCCAGGAGGCGCAGGGAACGCCGTACGGGACGCCCTACCAGGCGCCCTACGAGACCTCGTACGACGCCTCGTACGAGATACCGGGCGACACCGCGTACGAGGCACAGCCCGAGACGCCGTACGAGGCCGTGCCCGATTCCGAGACGATGGCGCTGCGCACCGTCGAGGAGACCGCGCCGGTGCCCGGCCCCGGGCGGGCCGAACGCCGGCGCGCCGCCCGGCGCAAGGGACGCGGTGCCGCCGCCGAGCCGGCCCCCGCCGCCGTACCCGCGGCGCCCGCCGCCCCGCTCTCCCGCGTCGAGGCCCGCCGCGCCGCCCGCGCCGCCAAGGACAGCGTCGGCGTCGTCCTCAGCCGGGTCGTCGGCGAACTCTTCATCACCTTCGGCGTGGTGATGCTCCTGTTCGTCACCTACCAGCTGTGGTGGACCAACGTCCGCGCCGGCCAGGAGACCGACAAGGCCAAGGAGGAGATCGAGAACTCCTGGTCCCAGGAGGACCGCGAGCCGGGCGCCTTCGAGCCCGGCAAGGGCTTCGCCATCATGTACATCCCGAAGCTGGACGTCGTCGTCCCCGTCGCCGAGGGCATCGACAAGACCAAGGTCCTCGACAAGGGCATGGTCGGCCACTACGCCGAGGGGCAGTTGAAGACCGCCATGCCCTCCGACAAGCAGGGCAACTTCGCCGTCGCCGGCCACCGCAACACCCACGGCGAACCGTTCCGGTACATCAACCGGCTCCAGCCCGGCGACCCGATCGTCGTCGAGACCCGCGACGCCTACTACACGTACGAGATGACGAGCATCCTGCCGCAGACCTCGCCGTCGAACGTCGCCGTCATCGACCCCGTCCCCAAGGGCTCCGGCTTCACGGGACCCGGCCGCTACATCACGCTGACGACCTGCACGCCCGAGTTCACGAGCACGTACCGCATGATCGTGTGGGGCAAGCTCGTCGACGAACGTCCGCGCGACAAGGGAAAGCCGGACGCGCTCGTAGGCTGAGCCCCACACCTGCGACCACCCACACCTCGACGGGACGACCTAGTGGCACGAGCGCGCAACCGGATCGCCGGGATCATCAGCGTCTTCGGCGAACTCCTCATCACCGCGGGCCTCATCCTCGGCCTCTTCGTCGTCTACTCGCTGTGGTGGACCAACGTCCTCGCGGACCGCGCCGCCGACAAGGAGGGCGACCAGGTCCGCGACCACTGGGCCGACACCGGCCCCGGAGCGCTCGACACCAAGGACGGCATCGGCTTCCTGCACGTGCCGGCCTTCGGTGACGGCGAAGTGCTCGTGAAGAAGGGCACCGACACCAAGACCCTCAACAACGGCGTCGCCGGCTACTACACCGAGCCGGTCAAGTCCGCCCTGCCCCAGGACAAGCAGGGCAACTTCACGCTCGCGGCGCACCGCGACGGCCACGGCGCCAAGTTCCACAACATCCACAAGCTGAAGACGGGCGACCCGATCGTCTTCGAGTCCAAGGACACCTGGTACGTCTACAAGGTCTACAAGAGCCTCCCGGAGACCACGAAGTTCAACGTGGACGTCCTCCAGCCCGTCCCCAAGGAGTCCGGCAGGACCAAGCCGGGCCGCTTCATCACCCTGACGACCTGCACCCCGATGTACACCTCGGACTACCGCTACATCGTGTGGGGCGAACTGGAGCGCACGGAGAAGGTCGACTCGGCCCGCACCCCGCCGGCCGAGCTTCGCTGAGACGCGAGCCCTGCGACCCGAGACGACGTAAGCCCCGGCATCCTGGATGCCGGGGCTTACGTCATGGGTCCGTCGACCGCTCGGTCCGGCTAGCCGAAGAAGCCGCCGTTGCCGTCGTCGTTGTTGCCGCCGATGGTGAAGACGGTGATCGTGTCACCCGCGTTCACCATGCTGCCGGCGGGCGGGTTCGTGCCCATCACGGTCGCGCTGCCCTTGTCGGAACCCTGCTGCACCACGTTGAGCCCCAGACCCTCCAGCTGCGCCTTCACGTCGCTGAACTTCTTGCCCTGGACATCGGCCGGGATCTGGACCTGCGCGGGCTGCTGCGGGCCCTTGGAGACCTTCAGCGTGATCTGGACGTCCTTCGGCTGGTTGGTGCTGCCGTTCGGGGTCTGACCGATGACGGTGCCCAGCGGCTGCTCGGAGTCCACGTCCTGGCGGGCCACGTTCGTGAAGCCGAGCTGGGCGAGCTGCTGCACGGCCTGGTCGTAGTTGCGGCCGGTGACGTCCGGCAGCTGCGACTGCTCCTTCTTGGCGACGGTGATCGTCACCTCGGAGTTCGTCTCCGCCTTCGCGCCGCCCTCGGGGCTCTGCCGCAGCACACGGCCGGCCTCCTGGTCGGACTCCTCGTACTTGATGGAGACCTTGAAGCCCTTCTCCTTGAGCTGCTCCTCGGCCTTGTCCTGGAACTTGTCGGTGACGTCCGGGACCTCCACCTGCGGCGCGCCCTCCGACACGACCACGGAGATCGTCTCGCCGACGTCCATCTTCGCCGTCGGGGCGTACGCGGGCGTCTGGCTGCAGATCGCGCCCTTCGGCTGGTCGCAGCGCTCGGTGCCCGACTGCTGCACCTTGACCTGCGAGTTCTCCGCGAGCTTCTCCGCTTCCTTCAGCGTCTTGCCGACGAACTGCGGCACCGGCACCTGGTCGGCGCCTTCCTTGGTGTCGAAGATCGAGCGGCCGATGAGGATCGCGCCGACCAGGACCAGGACGCCGGCGAGGACCAGCAGGATGGTCGAGGTGTTCGACTTCTTCTGGCGGCGGCGGTCCGGGCGGTCGTCGTAGCCGTAGCCGCCGTCGTCCGGGTTCATCGGCGGAAGCATGGTCGTCTGGCCGGCCGGGTCGGCCTGGCGCAGCGCCGTCGTCGGCTGGTCCTCCGGCGGGTAGCCACCGCCGTAGCCGCCGCCGTAGGCGACGGCGCCCATCGCGGCGGTCGCCGCGACCGGCTGGCCGTCGAGGCACGCCTCGATGTCCGCGCGCATCTCGTCGGCGGACTGGTAGCGGTAGTCGGGGTCCTTGACCAGCGCCTTCAGGACGATGGCGTCCATCTCGGGCGTGATCTCGGGGTCGAAGACGCTCGGCGGCTGCGGCTCCTCCCGCACGTGCTGGTAGGCGACGGCGACCGGCGAGTCACCGATGAACGGCGGCCGGACGGTCAGCAGCTCGTACAGCAGGCAGCCGGTGGAGTACAGGTCGGAGCGGGCGTCGACCTGCTCGCCCTTGGCCTGCTCCGGGGAGAGGTACTGGGCCGTGCCGATCACCGCGGCGGTCTGCGTCATGGTCATGCCCGCGTCGCCCATGGCGCGCGCGATGCCGAAGTCCATGACCTTGACCTGGCCGGTGCGGGTCAGCATGACGTTCGCCGGCTTGATGTCGCGGTGCACGATCCCGGCGCGGTGCGAGTACTCCAGCGCCTGCAGGATGCCGACGGTCATCTCCAGCGTGCGCTCGGGCAGCAGCTTGCGCCCGGAGTGCAGCAGCTCACGCAGGGTCGACCCGTCGACGTACTCCATCACGATGTACGGGATGGAGACCCCGTCGACGTAGTCCTCGCCGGTGTCGTAGACCGCGACGATCGCCGGGTGGTTGAGCGAGGCGGCGGACTGGGCCTCCCGGCGGAACCGGGCCTGGAAGGACGAGTCACGGGCGAGATCGGCCCGCAGCGTCTTCACGGCGACGGTGCGGCCGAGCCGGGTGTCGTGCGCGAGGTACACCTCGGCCATGCCACCACGGCCGAGCACCGAGCCCAGCTCGTACCGGCCGCCGAGGCGACGCGGCTCTTCCATAGCTTCTCCAGCCCTCTCCGTCTGTCCCGACCGCACCCATGTGTGGTCCGGCGGTGTGTGCTGTTCGCGCATACGCTACCGGCCGCGAGGAAGCGCTTCGTCCGCCGACCGCCACCTGATACCACACCGGTACACGGCCGGGGCTCCGGCGTGGCGCCGGTCACCGAGACCGGCGCCGTACGCCCGGAAGACCGGCTTCTGCCCTCAGCTCCGGCTCGTGAGCACCGCCTTCATCACGGACTTGGCGATCGGGGCCGCCAGGCCGCCACCGCTGATGTCCTCGCGGTCCGTGCCCTCCGAGTCCTCGACGATCACGGCGACCGCGACCGGCGAGCCCTGGTCGGTCTTCGCGTAGCTGATGAACCAGGCGTAGGGGCGCTTGGCGTTCTTCTCGCCGTGCTGCGCCGTACCCGTCTTGCCGCCGACCTTCACGCCGTCCATGTTCAGGTCGGCGTTGCGGCCGGTCCCGTTCTGGACGACGTTCTCCATCATCTCCTGGAGCTGCTGGGCGGTCTTCTGCGAGACGGGGCGGCTCAGCTCCTCCGGCTCCGTCTTCTTGATCAGGTCGACGTTCGGCGCCCGCAGCTCGTCGATCATGTACGGCTTCATCAGCTTGCCGTCGTTGGCGATCGCCGCCGTGACCATCGCCATCTGCAGCGGCGTCGTCGCCGTGTTGAACTGGCCGATCGACGACAGCGCGTTGCCACCGCGGTCGGCGTTCTTGTCGTACACCGAGGCGACGGCGCGGACCGGCGTGAACTGCTCGGCGTTGAAACCGAACTTCTCCGCCATCTCGACCATCTTGTCGCGGCCGACGTCGTCACCGAGCTTCGCGAAGACCGAGTTGCAGGAGATCTCCAGGGCACGGTTGAGGCTGGCGTTGGCGCAGCCGCTGGCGTGGTTCACCATCTCCTTCGTGGAGAGCGGGATCTTCCAGCCTTCGGGGGTGTCCGTCGCCGCGTTGATGTCCTTGACCGCGCCGTTCTCCAGCGCCGCCGCGGCCGTGACGACCTTGAAGACCGAGCCGGGCGGGTAGATCTCGCGCAGCGCGCGGTTCAGCTTCGGCTTGTTCTTGTCCTTCTCCAGCGCCTGCCAGGCCTTGGCGTCCGCGTCGTGGTAGCCGGCGAAGGACGCCGGGTCGTACGACGGGGTGGAGGCCAGCGCGAGGATCTTGCCGGTCGACGGCTCGATCGCGACGACCGCGCCCGTCTTGTCGCCGAGACCCTTGAACGCGGCCTTCTGCGCGGCCCCGCTCAGGGTGGTGACGACGTCGCCGCCCTTCTTCTTCTCGCCGGTGAACATCGCCAGCGTGCGGTCGAAGAACAGCCGGTCGTCGTTGCCGGTGAGGATGCCGTCCTCGATCTTCTCGATCTGGCTGGCGTCGAAGGCCTGCGAGGCGTAACCGGTGACCGGCGCCCACATGCGGCCGTCCACATAGGTCCGCTTGTACTTGTAGAACTCGTCGCCGGAGTCCACGGACCCGGTGATCGGCTTGCCGTCGACGATGATGTTGCCGCGCTCGTTGGAGTAGCGCTCGATCGTCACCCGCTTGTTCTTCGGGTGGGCGTTCAGTTCGTCGGCGCGCACGTACTGGAGCCAGTTGTCGCGCACCAGCAGGGCGAGGATCAGCAGGCCGCAGAAGATCGCGACACGGCGCAGCGGCTTGTTCACGGACGGACCACCTGCGTCATCTCGGCGTCGGGGTTCGGGGCGGGGGACGGCGCGGGGCGGCGCGCGGTGTCGCTGATGCGGATCAGCACGCCGACCAGCGCCCAGTTGGCGATCACGGACGAACCACCGTAGGCGAGGAACGGCATCGTCATACCGGTCAGCGGGATGAGCCCCATCACACCGCCGGCGACGACGAAGACCTGGAGGGCGAAGGCGCCCGAGAGGCCCATGGCGAGCAGCTTGCCGAACGGGTCGCGGGCCGCGAGGGCCGTCCGCACACCACGCTCGATGATCAGCCCGTAGAAGAGCAGGAAGACCATGACGCCGGCCAGGCCGAGCTCCTCGCCGACCGTGGCGAAGATGAAGTCGGAGTTCGCGGCGAACTGGATGAGGTCCGAGTTGCCCTGGCCGAGACCCGTGCCCAGGATGCCGCCGGAGCCGAACGACATCAGCACCTGCGTCATCTGGTCACAGGCGTACGCCATGTTCGTGCCCTCGGGGGCCGTCTTCAGGCACTCGAACGGGTCGAGCCAGGCCTGGACGCGCGACTGCACGTGGCTCGCGGTCGAACCGACGACCACGGCGCCCGCCGAGGACATCAGCAGACCCATGACGACCCAGCTCGTCCGCTCCGTCGCCACGTACAGCATGATCACGAACATGCCGAAGAACAGCAGCGACGTACCGAGGTCGTTCTCGAACACCAGGATGAGGAGGCTGACCGCCCAGATCGTCAGGATCGGGCCGAGGTCACGGCCGCGCGGCAGGTAGAGCCCCATGAACCGGCGGCTGGCCAGCGCCAGGGCGTCCCGCTTCACCATCAGGTAGCCGGAGAAGAACACGGCCAGGACCAGCTTCGCGAACTCACCGGGCTGGATGGAGAAGCCGCCGACCCGGATCCAGATCTTCGCGCCGAACACGTCCGCGCCGAGACCCGGCACGAGCGGCAGCAGCAGCAGGACCAGCGCGACCACCATGGAGATGTACGTGTAGCGCTGCAGCACCCGGTGGTCCTTCAGGAGCAGCAGCACCGCCACGAACATGGCGATGCCGATCGCCGAGTACATCATCTGGTTCGGCGCGGACGGGCTGAACGCCCCGTACGAGCGCTTGGCCAGGGCGATCAGCCGCGGCGACTGGTCGAGGCGCCAGATCAGCACCAGGCCCATGCCGTTCAGGAGCGTCGCGAGCGGCAGCAGCAGCGGGTCCGCGTACGGCGCCCACTTGCGCACCACGAGATGCGCGACACCCGCGAGCAGGGTGAGGCCGGCACCGTACCCGAGCATGCCGGGCGGCACCTCGCCGTCGATCGCCAGACCGACGTTGAGGTAGGCGAACACCGGGATGGCGACGGCGAACGCCAGCAGCGCCAGCTCGGTGTTACGGCGGCTCGGCGCCTCGATGGCGCCGATGGTGGTCGTGTTGGTGACAACGCTCATGGTGGTGAAAGGCCCCCTACGGGTCTGCTTACTGCTTGCCGCAGTTCGAGGCCAGCTTCTGCTCCTCCGCCGACAGGGTCGGTCCAGGGGACGGCGCGGCTGTGGTGGGCTTGGGGTTCGGCGCGGCGGCACCGTCCGTGGACGGCGGCGGCGTGCTCGCCTTGTCCGCGGCGTCCGCGGCGGCCTTCTGACGCTCTTCCTTCTTCTTGCAGGCCGAGGCCTGCAGCGCCAGCTCGGAGATCTTCGTCTCGGCCTTGCCGAGGCTGCCGCCCGCGATCGTGTCCTCCACCTGCTTGCGCTGGTACGCCGGCAGGTACTTGAGTTCGATCTCGGGGTGGTCCTTCTCGACCTCCGACAGCTTCAGCCAGGCCAGGTCCTGGCTGATGCCCCGGTACAGCGCCACGTGCTCGTCCTTCGAGCCCACGAAGTACTGCGTCTGCGTCCAGCGCCAGCCGCCGTACAGACCGCCGCCGACGACGGCGAGCGCCAGCACGATGAAGAAGGAGCGCTTCAGCCACTTGCGGCCGGCGCGCGGCTTCACGAAGTCGTCCTCGGCGTACGAGCCGAAGGAGCCCTGCGGCGGCATCCCGCCGTAGCCGTGGTCGTCGCCGCTTCCGGGCGGGCCGAAACCACCGGACGGAGGCTGCTGGTGCGGAGCCGGCCGGCCGAGACCCGAGGCGCGGCCCGCGGGCGTGTGCATGGCACCGCCGTCGTGCAGCTGCGCCTGGTTCTCGGCGACCGCGCCCACGATCATCGGGGTGTCGGAGAGGTGACCCGCGAGGGTGTCGCCGCCGTCGACGTCGAGGACGTCGGCGACGATCACCGTGATGTTGTCGGGGCCGCCGCCGCGCAGCGCGAGCTGGATCAGCTCCTGCACGGTCTCCTGCGGGCCCTGGTAGCTGGCGAGGGTCTCTTCCAGGGTCTGGTGCGACACGACGCCGGACAGTCCGTCGGAGCAGACCAGGTAGCGGTCGCCGGCCCGCACCTCACGGATCGACAGGTCGGGCTCGACGGGATCGCCGCTGAGGACCCGCATCAGCAGCGAGCGCTGCGGATGGGTCGTCGCTTCCTCCTGGGTGATCCGGCCCTCGTCGACGAGCCGCTGCACCCACGTGTGGTCCTGCGTGATCTGCGTGAGGACACCGTCCCGCAGCAGGTACGCGCGGGAGTCGCCGACGTGCACGAGGCCGAGGCGCTGACCCGTCCACAGCAGGGCGGTGAGCGTCGTGCCCATGCCCTCGAGACGCTGGTCCTCGTCGACCATCAGCCGCAGCTGGTCGTTGGCGCGCTGCACCGCGGTGCTGAGCGAGGTCAGGATGTCCGAGCCGGGGACGTCGTCGTCGAGCGTCACCAGGGTGGAGATCACCTCGGACGAGGCGACCTCGCCGGCGGCCTGGCCGCCCATGCCGTCGGCGATCGCGAGGAGCCGCGGACCGGCGTAGCCGGAGTCCTCGTTGCCCTCGCGGATCATGCCCTTGTGCGAGCCCGCGGCGAAACGCAGTGACAGACTCATGCCCACCTGCCCTGTCGGCGCCGTGTCGGGATGCCGCCGGTCTCGAGCCACACTGCCCACCCTCCGGTCGGGAGCCCGTACCCACCCTGGCCCACTGCCCGGGCTGCCGCGCGGCCCTCAGGGCGGTCCGTCGTGGGGACCGTCCCGGCGCGCTCGCTCCGCTCGCTCATTTTCGTACTACTTCCGCAGCTCGATGACGGTCTTGCCGATGCGGATCGGCGCACCGAGCGGAATCGGCGTGGCGGTGGTGAGGCGGGTCCGGTCGAGATACGTGCCGTTGGTGGACCCGAGGTCCTCGACGATCCACTGACCGTCCCGGTCCGGGTAGATCCTGGCGTGCCGGCTGGAGGCGTAGTCGTCGTCCAGCACGATCGTCGAGTCGTGGGCCCGGCCCAGCGTGATGGTCTGCCCCTGCAGGGCGACCGTCGTGCCGGTGAGGGTGCCCTCGGAGACGACGAGCTTCGTCGGGGCGCCCCGACGCTGCCGGCCGCCGGGCGCGGCCTGCTGGCCGCCCCGCTGCTGCGGCGGGGCGGCGGCCTGCCGCCCGCCCTGCTGCGGGCGCGCGTCCTGGCGGCGCGAGCCGCGCTGGGTGACCCGCGTGCCGAACAGGTCGCTACGGATGACCTGGACGGCCACGATGACGAACAGCCACAGAACGGCCAGGAAACCCAGCCGCATGACCGTCAGGGTCAGCTCTGACATTGCCCCCGCTTCACCCTTCGGCTTGCCGGTAAACGATGGTGGTGCTGCCCACGACGATCCGCGAGCCGTCGCGGAGCGTAGCGCGGGTGGTGTGCTGCCCGTCCACCACGATGCCGTTGGTGGACCCGAGATCCGCGATCGTCGAGGGCGTTCCGGTCCGGATCTCGCAGTGCCGGCGCGAGACGCCGGGATCGTCGATCCTCACGTCCGCGTCGGTGCTGCGACCGAGGACCAGGGTCGGGCGGGAAATCTGGTGACGCGTGCCGTTGATCTCGATCCAGCGGCGGATCTGACCGCCTGCGGCGGACGTCGGCGCGGGACCGCCGGGACGGCCCGCGGCGGGCGCCGTCGGACGGTGCCCGGGCATCGCCGGCGCACCCGGCGGCGGCGCGGCGGGCATCGGCGGGGCACCGGCGGGGGCCCCGCCGCCGTACGCCGGAGGCGGGTACCCGTAGCCGCCGCGGGGCGGCTGCTGGCCCTGACCGGGGTGCGGCGGCTGACCGGCGGGCGGCTGCGGCTGTGACGTACTCGACGCGAGCGTGCGGCTGCGCACCCGGTACAGACCGGTGTCGAGGTCGTCGGCCTTCTCCAGATGGACCTTGATCGGGCCCATGAAGGTGTACCGCTGCTGCTTGGCGTAGTCCCTGACCAGGCCGGCGAGCTCGTCGCCGAGCTGGCCCGAGTAGGGGCTGAGGCGCTCGTAGTCCGGCGCGCTCAGCTCCACGATGAAGTCGTTGGGGACGACCGTCCGCTCGCGGTTCCAGATCGTCGCGTTGTTGTCGCACTCGCGCTGGAGCGCGCCGGCGATCTCGACGGGCTGGACCTCGGACTTGAAGACCTTGGCGAAGGTGCCGTTGACCAGACCTTCGAGTCGCTGCTCGAACCGCTTCAGGACTCCCATGGGGCACCTCCTCCGTCGTTGTCGTCGTACTGCTTACTGATCGTATCCACGCGTCGGGAAATCGGCTGGTTCCCCTTCTCTGCCCTGTGGACGAGTGTCACCTCTCACAGACCTTCCCCCACGGATCGTAGAGGCGGCCTGTGGACAGTGTCCCGCACCCGGGAGCAGAGCAGGAGGGTGCCGTCCTTCACTCCCCTCTTCACTTCTCCCTTCACTCCTCTCCCGGCACTCCTCGCTCTCCTCTCTCCTCGTCCGCGGAGGAGGGGCCGAAACAACGGATGTGAATCCAAGGCCTGCGGCGTGCTAATCTTCAGATGTCGCCAGGCGAACGAACCGAAAGGTGAGGGAGCCGGGAGACCACCCAATGCGCGGGTGGCGGAATAGGCAGACGCGCTGGATTCAGGTTCCAGTGCCCGCAAGGGCGTGGGGGTTCAACTCCCCCCTCGCGCACCAGACGGAAGCCCCGTAGGTCGATGACCTACGGGGCTTCCGCGTGTCCTGCCCGTGTTGTTGCCTTTGTCACGGTGGGGGCGGCGGGGGCGGCGGCGCGTTGGGCGGGGTGGGTGCCGCGGCTCGGGGCTGGGGATCGGTCGCGACGTTCGTCGGTGCGAGGCGCGACGAAAGAGGACGGCGGGCCGGTGAACGCCCGCCCTATCGTGCGGGCGTGGAAGCTCCTACGAAGACCCGGACTCCCGCCCGTACGCGGCTGAAGACCCCGACTCCCTCCCGTACGCGGCTGGTGACGCTGCTCGGCGACGGGTGGCGCTGGTTCGCGGTGCCCGGGCAGTGGTCGCGGCGCAGGACCGCGGGCGAGCTGGTGCTCGCCGTCGTCATGGCGCTGCTGGCCGCCGGCACCGAGGACGTCCTGGGCGGCGGGGGATGGACGCTCGCCGCCGTCGCGCTGGCCTCGGCCGCGCTGTCGCTGCTGCGCCGCCGCCTGCCGGCGACGGTGCTCGTCGTCACGTCCGCCCTCTCCCCTTTCATACCGGGCTTCCTCGCGCTGCTGATACTCCTCGGCTGGTCCGCCGGCCGCTACGTCGCGGGAGTCGAACGGGCGCTCGCCGCGTTCACCACGGCGTACGTGCTGAACATCGCGGGCACGGCCGTCGAGGCCTGGCAGCAGCAGCGGCTGCTCACGCTCGCGTTCATCTCGACGCTGTACTTCCTCGCGACGACGCTCGCGCCCGGCCTCGCCCACCGCTACTGGACCCAGCGCAGGACCCTGCTGCACGCGCTCCAGGAGCGCAACGTGCAGCTGCTGCGGGAACGGGCCATGCTCGTCGGCCAGGCCAGGATGCGGGAACGGCAGCGGATCGCCCAGGACATGCACGACAGCCTCGGCCACCAGCTGGCACTGATCTCCGTGCACACCGGGGCGCTGGAGGTGGATCCGAACCTGACCGACCGCCAGCGCGAGGTGGTCGCCGTGCTGCGGGGCGCGTCCATGGACGCCATGCACGAGCTGCGGGAGGTCGTCGGCATCCTCCGCGACGGGGTGGAGGCGCCCGACGACGCGGACCGGGGCGGCCAGGGCGTCCCGCTGGTGCGGCCGGGCGACGAGACGGGGCGGGCGGCACGGGGGACCGCCGGCATCGAAGGGCTCGTCACGGCAGCCCGCGCCGCCGGCACGGCCATCGGCCTGAACCGGCACGGCGAGACCCGGCCGCTCGCGCCTGCCGTCGACCACGCCGCGTACCGCATCGTCCAGGAAGGCCTCACGAACGCCTACAAGCACGCCCCGGGCGCCCCCATCACCGTCGAGGTGAGGTACGAGCCGGACGCGTTCGTCGTCGAGGTGCTCAACGAGGAGCCGGCCGAGGCCCCGTCCGACGTCGTCAGCGGCGGCCAGGGGCTGCCCGGCCTGCACGAGCGGGCCCGCCTGGTCGGCGGCATCGTCCACGCCGGCCCCGCGGACGGCGGCGGCTTCCGGGTCGCCGGGGTCCTGCCGTACGGGGCGGTGGAGGCCGCGCCGTACGTGGACCCGTACGCCGCGCCGTACACGGACCCGTACGCCGCACCGCAGGCCGATCCCTACGCCGCGCCTTTCGTCGATGCGGCCGACGACTTCCGGCAGCAGTCGAAGGGGCCCCGGCGCGGCCACCGTGGTCGGGTCGCAGTCGGACCGTCCGACTGGACGGTGGCCGAACGGGAGCTGGCGATGGCGATGCAGGCGGGCAGGGGCAGGAGCACGGGCAGCGGGATAGCGATCGGCTGCGGGATCGCGGTCGCCGCCCTGGTGCTGCTGCTCGTGGCGGCGGGCTTCGGCCTCTGGTTCCTGATGGGTTCGGTGTCGAAGGGGATGATCGATCCCGCGCAGTACGACGCGGTCAAGGTCGGCGACAGCGAGCGCAAGGTGCGTGACGGTCTTCCTTCGGGTGACACCATCGCCACCACCGGTCTGCACGGGAAGGGCCCCGCGGAGCCCGAGGGATCGACGTGCCTGGTCCTGATGAGCTCGGAGACGAGCGAGGACTTCGACAAGGAGCCGGTTTTCCGGTTCTGCTTCAAGGACGGCAAGCTGATCGAGAAGAAGTCGTACGAGGTCGTGCGCTAGGGCGTTCGCGCGAGGGCCGTTGGGGAGTGGCTGTGGACGGGGCAGGGACGGGACCCGCGACGGGGACGGCATCAACGGCTTCGGCGGCGAGACCGGGGCCGGTACTGGGGCCGGGATCAGGAGCGGGGCGACGGATCAGGGTCGTCATCGCCGATGACGAACCGCTGATCAGGGCGGGGATCCGGATGATCCTCACCTCGGACCCGGAGATCGAGGTCGTCGCCGAGGCGACCAACGGCCGCGAGGCCGTCGACCTGGCGCGCGCCCACGCGGCGGACGTCCTCCTGCTCGACATCCAGATGCCCGTCCTCGACGGACTCTCCGCCCTCCCGGAACTGCGGCGCGCCGCCCCGGCGACGCGGGTGATCGTGCTCACGACGTTCGGCGAGCGGGAGAACGTGCTGCGGGCCCTGGAGCACGGCGGAGCGGGCTTCCTGCTCAAGGACACCGCACCGGCCGAGCTGATCCGCGCCGTGCGGGCAGCGGCGGCCGGCGACGCCTACCTCTCACCGGCGGCCACCCGGCACGTCGTCGAGCGGCTCGCCTCCGGCCGGGAGGCGGCACGCGCGGAGGAGGCGCGGGCCCGGCTCACCGCACTGAGCGAGCGGGAGCGCGAGGTGCTCGCCCTGCTCGGGGAAGGACTGTCCAACGCCGACGCGGGCCGGCGGCTGCACATGAGCGAGGCCACCGTGAAGACGTACGTGAGCCGCATCCTGTCCAAGCTGGGCTGCGAGAACAGGGTGCAGGCGGCGCTGCTGGCCCGGGACGCCGGGTTGTAGGACACCGGCGGGTTCCGGCGCGGGTGCAGTCGGCGCCGGGGCTACGCCTCGGGCCGGGGCCAGGAGTCGCCGATCGGGGCGGGCAGGCCCGTGTCACCGGCGGCGTTGTAGCGGAGGAGGTAGGCCGCGAACGCGGCCAGGTCCTCGGCCGACCAGTCCTTGAGGCGTTCCTCGTACGCGGCGAGCCGGCTGGCCTGCGTCGAGGAGAGCAGCCGCGTGCCCGCGTCGGTGGGGTGCAGCACCTGCACGCGGTGGTCGTCCGGATCGGGACGCCGTTCGACCAGCCCCATCTTCTCCAGGGCCGCGACCTGCCGGCTGACCGTCGACTTGTCCAGCAGATAGTGGGCCGCGAGATCCGTGGCCCGGCAGCCCTTCCGGTCCTCGATGTGGGCCAGCAGCGTGTACGAGACCAGCGGCAGCTCCGGATGGAGCCGCGCCGCCGCGGCCCGCGCCCGGCGGGCGAAGGCCGTCAGCTCGCGCTGGATGGTGTCGAGGGACGTCTCCCGCGCGCCGTCGCTCATGGTGCGCTCCCTGGATGCCGCGGGTGGCCCGCTGGTCGGACTCAACTCTTCGGTTGTATAGTACAACGGTTCTTTAGTTGTAAAAGCCAACCATGGAGGTTCCGGTGTCCGCAGGACCGACCACCAGGGGAGCACTTCGCCACGTCCTCGGGCATCTGCTCACACCCCTGCTGATGTGCATCGGCATGGGCCTCGCCTACCTCGGCGCCTTCCACGCCCCCGAACCCCACGACCTGCGCGTCGACATCGTCGGCTCCGGACCCAGCACCCAGGTCCTCGCGCAGACCCTCCAGGACAAGGGAGCCGGCGCCCTCGACGTCCGCACCGTCCCCGACCGCGCGACCGCCACCACCGCCCTGCGCGAGCGGTCCAGCTTCGGCGCCTACCTCCCCGGCACCACCGGCCACGGCCCCGAACTGCTCGTCGCCTCCGCCTCCTCCGACACCAGCGCCATGGCCGTCGAGAAGGTCTTCACCAAGGTCGCCGCCGCCCAGGACGAACCCCTCAAGGTCACCGACGTCGCCCCCGTCTCCTCCGGCGACCCCACCGGCCAGGGCATCTTCTTCCTCCTCGTCGCCCTCAGCATCGGCTCCTACGCCTCCGTGGCCGTCATCGGCGGCGCCGGAGCCGTCCTGCCCCTGCGCGTCAGGGCCCTGCTCGCCGCGGGCATGTCCCTCGTCGTCAGCCTCGTCGGCGCCGTCCTCGCCGGACCCCTCTTCCACCTCGTCGACCACGGTCTCGGCGGCGTCTGGGCCCTCTCCTGGCTGTACAGCGCCGGCGCCCTGCTGATCGGCGTCGGACTGCACACCTTCCTCAAGCGCTGGACCACCCTCGGCGTGATGGTGCTGTTCGTGATGCTGAACTTCACCAGCTCCGGCGGCATCTACCGGCCCGAACTCCAGCCCGGCTTCTTCGGCTCGCTCCACGCCTTCTGGAACGGCGCCGGATTCGTCGAGGGTGTCCGCGACCACGTCTACTTCGACGGCCACGCCGTCGGCGGCAACGTCCTCGTCCTGACCCTCTGGTTCCTCGCGGGCGTCGCGCTGACGGCCATCGCCGGCCTCACCGAATCCCGCCGCCGTCAGGCGATCGCGTCACCGGCACCGGCCGCCGCGGAGACCCACGCCGAGGCCGCGGCGGAGGAGGAGATGGAGGAGGCGGTCGGCGTCTGACCGCGCCGGAAGGCCGCGAGGCAGGCGGTGCGGAGTTGTCCACAGACCGTTGTCCACAGGGGGCGACGGCCTCGTGGCCCCGGCGGTACCGTCATGCCCAGCCGACGAAGTTGATGTTGGCGC
Organism: Streptomyces sp. NPDC127114; assembly: GCF_042677525.1. Classification (NCBI taxonomy): domain Bacteria; kingdom Bacillati; phylum Actinomycetota; class Actinomycetes; order Kitasatosporales; family Streptomycetaceae; genus Streptomyces; species Streptomyces sp. NPDC127114. Next base: position 53,051 of record NZ_JBHXTJ010000025.1, on the reverse strand, counting down.
CACGGCACAGCACGGCACAGGCGCGCCGCGACGAGAGCGAAAGCGGCGCGCGCGGAACAGCGAACGACGGGGGAGGACGTCCGATGGACGACACCAGGACAGCGGTACCAGGACCACGCGACCACACGGCGGACGCGACCTCCGCCCGCGTCCCCTACGTGCCCGGATTCACCCGTCGCGTCACCGACGGAACGGCGGCCACCGCCAGGCAGCGGGGCAAGGAGCTGCGCGACCGGCTCCCCCGCTCGGCACAGGCCACGCTCACCCCCGCCCCCGACAGGCCCGACGCCGTCCGCGCCGTCGAGGAATCCAACCGGGGCCGCGTACCCGAACTCACCCCCATCCGCGTCGGCAGGATGTCCGCGAGCCCCTTCGCCTTTCTGCGCGGCTCCGCCGGACTCATGGCCCACGACCTCGCCGGCTCCCCCGTCACCGGCATCGCCGCCCAGCTCTGCGGCGACGCCCACGCCGCCAACTTCGGCCTCTACGGTGACGCCCGAGGCCGGCTCGTCATCGACCTCAACGACTTCGACGAGACCGTCGTCGGCCCCTGGGAATGGGACCTCAAGCGGCTCGCCACCTCCCTCGTCCTCGCCGGACGCGAAGCCGGCGCCGACGAGGACACCTGCCGGGCCGCCGCCTTCGACACCGTCGGCGCCTACCGGCGCACGATGCGCCTGCTCGCCCGGCTCCCCGCCCTCGACGCCTGGAACGCCATCGCCGACGAGGAACTCGTCTCCCACACCGACGCCCGCGACCTCATAGGCACCCTCGAACGCGTCTCCGCCAAGGCCCGCAACAACACCAGCGCCCGCTTCGCCGCCCGCTCCACCGAGAGCGTGCCGGAGACGGAGGGCGGCGGCCGACGCTTCGTCGACGCCCCTCCGGTCCTGCGCCGCGTCGGAGACGCGGAGGCCGCGGCCGTCGCCGCCGCCCTCGGCCCCTACCTGGCGACCGTGGCCGAGGACCGACTGCCGCTGCTCGCCCGTTACGCGATACACGACGTGGCCTTCCGCGTCGTCGGCACCGGAAGCGTCGGCACTCGTTCGTACGTGGTGCTGCTGCTCGACCACCGGGGCGAGCCGCTGGTCCTCCAGGTCAAGGAGGCCCGCCCCTCTGCGCTGCTGCCGTACCTGCCGGCCGTCGGCTTCCCCATACCCGACACCGGGCACGAAGGGCGTCGCGTGGTCCTCGGGCAGAAGCGGATGCAGGTCGTCAGCGACATCCTGCTCGGCTGGACCACGGTCGAGGGACGACCCTTCCAGGTCCGGCAGTTCCGCAACCGCAAGGGCAGCGTCGACCCCGCCGCCCTCACCGCCGACCAGTTCGACGACTACGGGCGCATGACCGGAGCCCTGCTCGCCCGCGCCCACGCGCACAGCGCCGACCCGCGGCTGATCGCCGGCTACTGCGGCAAGAACGAGGAGCTCGACGAGGCCGTCGCCTCCTTCGCTGTCGCCTACGCCGACCGCACCACCGAGGACCACGCCGACCTCGTCACGGCCATCCGCACCGGCCGCATAGCCGCCGAACCCGGCGTCTGAGCGGAGCACGGCCCGCGGTGGGTGGGAAGGGGGCGGGACCGTAGGCTGGGTAGGACGAGCCGGAACGAGGACGTGGACGGGCGTGGACGTGAGCGAGGACCAGGGCGTGGCCGGCGGGTCCGGGGAGCCGGCCGGTGGGCCGGAGGGCGAGCGGCCCGAGGCGCGGCTCGACCAGGCGGTGCGGGTGGCCGAGCAGGCGCTGATCGAGTTCGAGATCGCGGTGGAGACCTTCCGGGTCGAGGTGGAGAACTTCTCCCGGCTGCATCACCAGAAGCTGGGCCCGATGTACGCGCGGCTCGACGAGCTGGACGCGCAGATCGCGGAGGCGCGGGCGGCGCGTACCGGGGATCCGGAGGATGTGCGGCGGGCGCAGGAGGCGCGGGCCGCGGTCATGCCGATGCCCGGGGTGGAGGAGCTGTTCCACGAGTGGGTCGACTCCGACGGGCTTTCCGCGGAGGCGGCGGCGATGCTGACGGACCGGCCGGTGCAGCCGCCGAAGCGGGTCCGGCCGTCGGACGAGGTGCGCAAGCTCTACCGGGATCTGGCGCGGCAGGCGCATCCGGATCTGGCGCGGGAGGAGGACGAGCGGAAGCGGCGTGAGGAGTTCATCACGCGCGTGAACGCGGCCTACGCGCGCGGTGACGAGGCGCTGCTGCGGGAGCTGTCGGCGGAGTGGGCGGCCGGTCCGGTGCCGGAGGTGCGGTTGAGCGAGGGCGAGGAGCTGTACGCGCGGCTGGAGTGGCTGGCTCAGCGCAAGGAGATGCTGTCGCTGGTGGCGCGGGATCTGGAGGAGAGCGCGATCGGCGCGATGCTGCGGATGGCGCCGGATGATCCGGATCGTCTGCTCGAGGAGATCGCGGAGCAGCTGCTGGCGCAGGTCGCGGAGCGTGAGGCGGAGCTCGCGGCTCTGGTGCGGTAGGTGTGGTGCAGTAGGTTCGAGTGAGGTGCGCCCGTGGGGGCGCGGAGTTTCGGAAGAGAAGGCCACGTTCATGAATTTCGCCCCGCTGCCGACGGTCGACGTGGCTTCCGTGCCGGCGGATGCCCTGGTGCTGGACGTCCGTGAGGACGACGAGTGGGCGGCCGGTCATGTGGAGGGTGCGTTGCACGTTCCGATGAGTGATTTCGTGGCGCGGTTCGGTGAGGTGACGGAGGCCGTGGCCGATGGGCGGCGGGCTTTCGTGATGTGCCGGGTGGGTGGCCGGTCGGCGCAGGTCACGCAGTATCTGGTGCGGCAGGGGATCGACGCGGTGAACGTCGATGGCGGCATGCTCGCGTGGGACGGCGCGGGGCGCCCGATGGTGACGGACGACGGGAGCCCCGCGTACGTGCTGTAGTGCGCGGGCGGGCTGTGGTTCCGCCGGGCGTGGTTCAGCCGAGGGAGTGGGTGGCGAGCAGGTCGCCGAGTTCTTCTTCGTGTCGTGCCGCGGGGCCGAGGGCGAGTTCGAGGTGTTTGGCCCAGGCGTGGTAGCGGTGCAGCGGGTAGTCGGTGTCGGCGCCGAAGCCGCCGTGGAGGTGCTGGGCGGTCTGGACGACGCGGCGTACGCCTTCTGAGGCCCAGATCTTGGCCACGGCGATGTCCGCGGCTGCGGGGAGGGTGCCGGCGGCGTCGGTGGTGATGCGCCAGGCGGCCTGCCAGAGGGTGACTTCCATGGCGCGCAGGTCGATGTAGCGGTCGGCTGCCTGGACGGCGACGGCCTGGAAGGTGGCCACGGGGTGGCCGAACTGTTCGCGTCTGCCGGTGTACTGGCTGGTCATGGTGAGGACTTGTTCGCCGAGGCCGAGGGCGAGGGCGCAGGTTCCGGTGGTGAGGAGTCCGTGGAGCCGTTCCCAGGCGCCTTCGGTGTCGATGACGTCGGTGGTGTCGAGGTGGACGTCGTCGAGGTGGAGTTCGGCGAGGCGTTCGCCGTGGGTGCCGTACTGGTCGGTGAGGGTGAGGCCGGTGCGGGTGCGGGGCAGCAGGGCGAGGACGGTGTGTCCGTCGGGGGTGTGGGCGGGTACGGCGATGTGGTCGGCCTGGTGGGCCCAGGGGACGGCGCTGGTGTGGCCGTCGAGGCTCCAGCCGTCGTGGGTGCGTCGGGCGGTGACGGCGAGGGGCGCCGGGTCGTGGCCGGTGCGGCCATGGGCGGCGGCGGTGAGGACGAGTTCGCCGCGGGCGACGCGGGGGAGCAGCTGGGCCGCGGTGGCGGCGGGGCCGTAGCGCTGGAGGGTGAGGGCGACGGCGCTGGTTTCCAGGAGGGGGACGCGGGCGAGGGCGCGGGCGGATTCGCGGAGGACGAGGCAGAGGGCGACGGGGTCGAGTCCTGCGCCGCCGTGGCTGGGGTCGAGGACGAGGCCGAGCAGGTCGGTGTCGGCGAGGCGGGTCCAGAGGGCGCGGTCGAGGTCGTCGGCGACGGCGCCGGGGGTGAGGGCGGGGCTGGGTACGGCGTCGGGTGGGACGTCGGCGAAGACGGCCTTGGCCGTTTCGACGGCCGCTTGCTGTTCTTCGGTGAAGGTGAAGTCCACGGTCCTGTCCCTTTCGGCCTGCCCCGCTGGGATCTGACGGACCGTCAAGATAGAACAGGTTCTACCGGAAGGGAATGGGCGGGCCCGCTCCGGGTCGTGCCCGGGCGCGCCCGCCCCTGTCCGGTCGTGCCAGCTCAGCGGTCGAAGTCGAGCTCGACCTCCGGGGTGGCGGGGTGGGACTGGCAGGCCAGGACGTAGCCGGCGTCGGTCTCCTCGGGCTCCAGGGCGAAGTTGCGGTCCATCCGCACCTCGCCGGAGACGAGGAACGCGCGGCAGGTGCCGCACACGCCGCCCTTGCAGGCGTACGGGGCGTCCGCCCGGGCGCGCAGCACGGTGTCGAGGAGCGTCTCGCCCTGCTGGACGGGCCAGTTGCCGGACCGGCCGTGCAGGGTGGCGGTCAGCGTGGCGTGGGCGGGTGCGTCCGCCGCGGCCGCCGGGGCGGGCGCGGAGCCGTCGTCGACGTGGAAGATCTCCTGGTGGATGCGGGTGCGCGGGACGCCGAGGGCGCGCAGGGTGCGCTCGGCGTTCTGCACCAGGCCGAAGGGGCCGCACAGGAACCAGCCGTCGATCTCGCCGACGGGCAGGAGCGCGGGCAGCAGGGCCGTGAGCCGTTCCTCGTCGAGCCGTCCGGAGGGGAGTCCGGCCTGCTGTTCCTCGCGGGAGAGCACGGTGACCAGCTGGAAACGGTCGGGGAAGCGGTCCTTGAGGTCGGCGACCTCGTCGAGGAACATCGTGGACGAAGCGGTGCGGTCGCTGCGGACCAGGCAGAACCGGGCCTCGGGCTCGCGGGCGAGCAGTGTCGCCGCCATCGAAAGCACCGGCGTGATGCCGCTTCCGCCGACGACGGCCGCGAAGTGCCCTGGGCGCGGGTCGAGGACGAAGCGTCCCATGGGTTCCATGACCTCGACGGTGTCGCCGACGGCGAGCTCCTTGAGCGCGTACGTGGAGAACTCTCCGCCTTCGACCAGGCGGATGCCGACGCGCAGGACGGGCGTCTCGCCTTCGGCGGCGGCCGGTGCGCAGATCGAGTAGGTGCGGCGGATCTCCTCGCCGTCGGGGCCGAGGCGGCGCAGGGCGAGGTGCTGGCCGGGGGTGTGGCGGTAGGTCTCGCGGAGCTCGGGCGGGACCGCGAAGGTGACGGCCACGGAGTCGTCGGTGAGCTGCTCGACCTCGCTCACGCGGAGCGGGTGGAACCCGGCCCGTCCGGCGGTCGAGGACGGCGTCGACGGCATCTACAACTCCTTGAAGTGGTCGAACGGTTCACGGCAGGCCGCGCAGCGGCGCAGTGCCTTGCACGCGGTGGAGGAGAAGCGGCTGAGGAGTTCGGTGTCGGTGGATCCGCAGTGGGGGCAGCGGATCGCCAGGGTGAGCGGTACCGGTCCGCCGGCCGGGCCCTGGGGGCGGGGCGGGGCGATGCCGAACTCGGCGAGCTTGCGGCGGCCTTCCTCGCTGATGTCGTCGGTCGACCAGGCGGGGCTGAGGACGGTGACGACGGAGACCTCGGGTACGCCGTGTGCGTGGAGGGCGTTCTCGATGTCGGACGACATGGCCTCGACGGCCGGGCAGCCGGTGTAGGTGGGGGTGAGCTCGACCTCGACGCGGCCGGGGCCGTGGACGTGGACGCCGCGCAGCACGCCGAGTTCGGCGAGGGTGAGGACGGGCAGCTCGGGGTCGAGGACGGCGCCGGCGATCCGGGCCAGCTCCTCCTCGAGCGGCGTGGGGGCCGTGGCAGGGGTGCCGGTCACCATGACGCCCCCGGGTGGCTGCGGTGCAGGTGCTGCATCTCGGCGAGCATGCGGCCGAAGGACTCGGTGTGGAGTCCCTGGCGGCCGGCGCCGGCGGACCAGGCGCCGGTGCGCGGTCCGGCCGGGACGGTGAGCGTGGCCCGGCCGAGGACGGCGGTGACCGAGTCGAGCCAGGCGCGCTCCATGGCCTCGGTGTCCAGGTCGAGGCCGTCGAGGGGCTGGAACAGTTCGCCGGTGTAGCGCCACAGGGCGTCGCAGGCGGTCTGCATGCGCCGGTGGCTCTCTTCGGTGCCGTCGCCGAGGCGCAGGGTCCAGTGTTCGGCGTGGTCCTGGTGGTAGGCGACTTCCTTGACGGCCTTGGCGGCGAGTCCGGCGAGCGGGCCGCCCCCGGCGGCCAGCTGCCCGTACAGCAGGTGCTGGTAGGTGGAGAAGTACAGCTGCCGGGCGATGGTGTGGGCGAAGTCGCCGTTGGGCTGCTCGACGAGCTGGCAGTTGCGGAAGGCGCGCTCCTCGCGGAGGTACGCCAGCTCGTCCTCGTCGCCGACCAGGGAGAGCAGGACGCGGGCCTGGCCGAGGAGGTCGAGCGCGATGTTGGCGAGGGCGACCTCTTCTTCGAGGACGGGTGCGCCGCCCGCCCACTCCCCCAGGCGCTGGGCGAGGACGAGGGCGTCGTCGCCGAGGGCGAGCGTGGCGGCGGGGACGGTGGCGGTGCCGCTGGTGCTGCTGGTCGGGCCGGTCACAGGTGCTTCACCCCGTCCGGGATCTCGTAGAAGGTGGGGTGCCGGTAGGGCTTGTCGGCGGAGGGCTCGAAGAAGGGGTCCTTCTCGTCGGGCGAGGAGGCGGTGATCGCGGCGGAGGGGACGACCCAGATCGAGACGCCCTCCATGCGGCGGGTGTAGAGGTCGCGGGCGTTGCGCAGGGCCATCTCGGCGTCCGGCGCGTGCAGGCTGCCGGCGTGGGTGTGGGACAGTCCGCGGCGCGAGCGCACGAACACCTCCCACAGCGGCCATCCGTCGGTGGTCATGCCCGTGCCTCCCCGTGCGTGTCGTGCGTGTGGTTCTGCTGCTCGTCGTGCCGGTCGTGGCCGGCGTTCTCGCCGTGCCGGCCGTGCTGGGCGGCGTGCTTCTCCGCGTAGGCCGCGGCGGCGTCCCTGACCCAGGCTCCGTCCTCGTGCGCCTGGCGGCGCTTGCTCAGCCGCTGCTCGTTGCAGGGGCCGTTGCCCTTGAGGACGTTCCAGAACTCGTCCCAGTCGATGGGGCCGAAGTCGTAGTGCCCGCGCTCCTCGTTCCACCTCAGGTCGGGGTCGGGGAGGGTGAGGCCGAGGCTCTCGGCCTGCGGGGCCGCGATGTCGACGAAGCGCTGCCGCAGTTCGTCGTTGGAGTGGCGCTTGATCTTCCACGCCATCGCCTGCGCGGAGTGCGTCGATTCGTCGTCCGGCGGGCCGAACATCATCAGCGAGGGCCACCACCAGCGGTCGACCGCGTCCTGGGCCATCGCGTGCTGCGCCTCGGTGCCCCGGGAGAGGGCGAGGAGCGCCTCGTAACCCTGGCGCTGGTGGAAGGACTCCTCCTTGCAGACCCGGACCATCGCGCGCGCGTACGGCCCGTAGGAGCAGCGGCAGAGCGGGACCTGGTTGGTGATCGCGGCGCCGTCCACGAGCCAGCCGATGGCGCCGACGTCGGCCCAGGTCAGCGTCGGGTAGTTGAAGATCGACGAGTACTTCTGGCGGCCGGAGTGGAGCTTGTCGAGGAGCTCGTCGCGGCTGGTGCCGAGGGTCTCGGCCGCGCTGTACAGGTACAGGCCGTGGCCGGCCTCGTCCTGGACCTTGGCCATGAGGATCGCCTTGCGCCGCAGGGAGGGCGCCCGGGTGATCCAGTTGGCCTCGGGCTGCATGCCGATGATCTCGGAGTGCGCGTGCTGCGCGATCTGGCGGACGAGGCCGGCGCGATAGGCGTCGGGCATCCAGTCGCGCGGCTCGATGCGCTCGTCGGCGGCCACGGCGGCGTCGAACACCGCTTCGAGGGCGGCCTGGCTCGCCGCCGTCCCCTCTGCCGCTGTCGCCTCTGCCGTACCTGTGGTCATCGGACCCCCTACCGACCGATCGTTCGGTTGAATGACTTCAATGGTCGTTCGGCGGCCCGTATGGTGTCAACCCTGTGGATAACTGCTGAGGCCGAGCGGGAGCGGGGCGCGATGGACTCGTACGACGACGGGGGCGGGGTCGCACCCGGTCCGGGCGGTTCGCCCGAACGGGTGACCGGGGCCGCTGAAGGACCTGAGTCCGTGGCTACCGAGGGGGCCGACTCCGGGACCGGAGCCGGGGCGCGAGCCGAGTCCGCTGCCGGAGCCGAAGCCGGAGGCCGAGCCGAGTCCAAGTCCGTGTCCGGGGCCGGCGTCGCCGGCGTCCGCGGCGGTGGCGCTCGCGGCGGTGACACCGGCATCGGCGACGCCGGCATCGGTGACGTCGGTGGTGCGGCGCGGGGCGGGATCGGGGCGCTCTCCATGCCGTACCAGGTCGTCGCGGCCGTCGCGCTCGCCGTCATCGGCGTCCTCGCCTGCGTCCACCTCGCGATGGTCTTCCTGCACGTCGCGCCCTCGAACACGCTGACCAAGCGGCACGGCGAGGCCGTCGACGACTGGGTCTACCCCGAGTTCGAGCAGAACTGGAAGCTCTTCGCCCCCAACCCGCTCCAGCAGAACATCGCCGTCCAGGTCCGCGCCGAGCTCGCCCGCCCGGACGGCACCCGCGCGACCACCGCCTGGATCGACCTGTCCGGGCAGGACGCCGACCAGATCCGCGGCAACCTCCTGCCCAGCCACACCGAGCAGAACGAGCTGCGCCGGGCCTGGGACTTCTACCTCAACTCCCACACCGACGACCAGCGCCCCAACGGACTGCGCGGCCGGCTCTCGGAGCAGTACCTGCGCCGGATCGTCATGCTGCGCCTCGACGAGCGGGCGCTCGGCGGCACCGTCGAGAAGATCCAGCTGCGCTCCGCCACCCGGCCCGTGCCGGCTCCCGCCTGGAGCACCGAGAAGATCGACACCCGGCCCTCGTTCCGTACGTATCCCTGGTGGCGCATCACCGCGCCCGACCGGCCCGGTGCGGCCGTGGGCACCAGCACCGAGGCGAAGGCCGGTACGGAGGCAGCCCGATGAGCCAGACCACCCCCGCCGCCTCCCGCGTCCCCTTCGACCGGCGGCTGGCCTCCGCCGTCCAGAAGGTCACGGCGAACGCCCTCGGCCCCTACCAGGCCGCGATCGTCCGCATCGGCTTCTCCTTCACCTGGCTGCTCTTCCTGCTGCGCGAGTGGCCCCACCGGCTGGAGCTGTACGGGCCCGACAGCCCGTGGTCCTGGGAGATGGGCCGGCAGCTGATCGCCGACAACCGCTCCTTCACCGTGCTGATGTGGTCGGACGGGCGGCTGTGGTTCGAGGTCGTCTACGGCCTCGCCGTGCTCTCCGCCGTCCTGCTGCTGCTCGGCTGGCACACCCGGGCCGTCTCGGTGGTCTTCATGGCCGGCGTGCTGTCCCTGCAGAACCGGTCCATCTTCATGGGCGACGGCGGCGACAACGTCGTCCACCTCATGGCGGTCTACCTCGTCCTCACCCGCTGCGGGCAGGTCTGGTCGCTCGACGCCCGGCGTGCCGCCCGCGCCCGCGCCGGCGTCAGGACCGACGGACACGGCCCGCGCAGCGACGACGGCGGATTCGCCGGGCCGCTGCTGTGGATCGTGCTCGGCGGTTTCCTGCTCGCCGCCACGTACTTCTCCGGCGTCACCGGTGAGTGGTGGCTGCTCGTGATGTTCTGGGTGCTGTGGCTGGGGCACGGGCTGTGGTGGCTGGTGTGCCGGTACGCTCCCGGCGAGCCGCGCACCCTGCTGGACGTCCTCGCCAACCTCGCGCACAACGCCACGCTCGTCGTGATCATGGCGGAGGTGTGCCTGATCTACGCCACGGCCGGCTGGTACAAGGTGCAGGGCTCGCGCTGGCAGGACGGCACGGCGCTCTACTTCCCGCTCAAGCTCGACTACTTCTCCCCCTGGCCGGCCCTCTCCGACCTGCTGGGATCGAGCGGCGTGATGGTGCTGCTGCTGACGTACGGCACGGTGATCGTGCAGGTCGCCTTCCCCTTCACGCTGTTCAACCGCAAGGTCAAGAACGTGCTGCTCGCGGCGATGATGCTGGAGCACGCCGGGATCGCGCTGCTGCTCGGGCTGCCGTTCTTCTCGATGGCGATGATCGCCGCGGACGCCGTCTTCCTGCCGACGGCGTTCCTGGTGTGGCTGGGAGCGCGGGCCGCGCGGGGCCGGGACCGGCTGCTCGGCACCGGCCGCGGGCGGGCGCGGGGCGAGGAAGCCCGGGCGCCCGGTGAGAGCCGTTCGGGTGACGGGGCGAGCCCCCGTACCCTCGTCGGGTGAGCACCACCGAAGAACAGCCGGCCGAGTCGGCCGAGGCGACGAAGACGAGCACGTCGATCGAGTCGCCCGAGCCGGCCGGGTCGACCGAGCCGGTCCAGTACGACGAGGGCTACGGCCCCGAGGTCGGCGTCGGGCCGCACCCGGAGCCGTGGCCGGACGACGAGCGCTACGACCGTGGGCTGCTGGCAGGCGGCGACCGGCGCAATGTCGTCGACCGCTACCGGTACTGGACGCGTGAGGCGATCGTCGCGGACCTGGACACCCGGCGCCACGACTTCCACGTGGCGGTGGAGAACTGGGGCCACGACTTCAACATCGGCTCGGTGGTGCGGACGGCCAACGCCTTCCTCGCGAAGGAGGTCCACATCGTCGGGCGGCGGCGCTGGAACCGGCGCGGGGCGATGGTCACGGACCGCTACCAGCACGTGCGGCACCACCCGGACACGGCGGCGCTCACCGCGTGGGCGGCGGCGGAGGACCTGCCGATCATCGGCATCGACAATCTGCCGGGCGCCGTGCCGCTGGAGCGGACGGTGCTGCCGCGCCGGTGCGTGCTGCTGTTCGGCCAGGAGGGGCCCGGCCTCACGGAGGAGGCGCGCGAGCACGCGACGATGGTCTGCTCGATCGCGCAGTTCGGCTCGACGCGGTCGATCAACGCGGGCGCGGCGGCGGCGGTCGCGATGCACGCGTGGGTGCAGAGGTACGCGGACATCGCGTGACGCCTCCCGCCTGAACCTCGGGCCCGCCCCTCCGTCAGCTGAGGGGCGGGCCCGGGTCGGTTCCGACGTCCTGGGGCCGGCCTATGACCTGGTCAGGCCTATGACCTGGTCAGGCCGGTGGCCCGGTCAGGTCGGTGGCCTGGTAGGTCGGTGCCCGGTCAGGCCGGTGGCCGGTTCAGGACTGGCGGCGGACTTCCACCACCCGGAAGCGGTTGGAGACGAAGGCGCCGTCGCACAGGGCCGCGTTCGCGGCGGGGTTGCCGCCGGAGCCGTGGAAGTCGGAGAAGGCGGCGGTCTGGTTGACGTAGACACCGCCGGTGAGGTTCAGGGAGAGCTGGGCGGACTCCTCCAGGCAGACCTCCTCGACGGCGCGCTCGGTCTCCGGCGAGGTCGTGTACGCGCCGACCGTCATCGCGCCCTTCTCGCGGATCGTGCGGCGCAGGAGCTCCAGGGCCTCGGTCGTGGAGTCGACGGAGACGGCGAAGGAGACGGGGCCGAAGCACTCCGAGAAGTAGGCGGCCTCGGCGTCCGGCTTGGAGCCGTCGAGCTTGACGATGACCGGCGTGCGGACGACGGCGTCCGGGAAGTCCGGGTTCGTCACCTCGCGGGAGGCCAGCGCCACCTCGCCGAGGCCCGCGGCGGCCTCCAGGCGCGCCTTGACGTCCGGGTTGACGAGGGCGCCGAGCAGCGCGTTCGCCCGGGCGTCGTCGCCGAGCAGACCGCCGACGGCGGCGGCGAGGTCGGCCACGACCTCGTCGTACGTCTTCGGGCCCTGGTCGGTGGTGATGCCGTCGCGGGGGATCAGCAGGTTCTGCGGGGTGGTGCACATCTGGCCGCTGTAGAGGGACAGGGAGAAGGCCAGGTTGCCGAGCATGCCCTTGTAGTCGTCGGTGGAGTCGACGACCACGGTGTTGACGCCGGCCTTCTCCGTGTAGACCTGGGCCTGGCGGGCGTTGGCCTCCAGCCAGTCGCCGAAGGAGGTCGAGCCCGTGTAGTCGATGATCTTGATCTCGGGGCGGACGGCCAGGGTCTTGGCGATGCCCTCGCCCGGCTGCTCGGCGGCCAGCGCGACCAGGTTGGGGTCGAAGCCGGACTCGGCGAGGACCTCGCGGGCGACCCGGACGGTCAGGGCCAGCGGGAGGACCGCGCGCGGGTGCGGCTTGACCAGGACCGGGTTGCCGGTGGCCAGGGAGGCGAACAGGCCCGGGTAGCCGTTCCAGGTCGGGAAGGTGTTGCAGCCGATCATGAGCGCGATGCCGCGGGCGACCGGGGTGAACTCCTTGCTCAGCTCCAGCGGGTCGCGCTTGCCCTGGGGCTTCGACCAGGCGGCGCGGCCGGCCGGGGTGCGGGTCTGCTCCTCGTAGGCGTACGCCACGGCCTCCAGGCCGCGGTCCTGGGCGTGCGGGCCGCCGGCCTGGAACGCCATCATGAAGGCCTGGCCGCTGGTGTGCATGACGGCGTGGGCGAACTCGTGGGTGCGGGCGGAGATCCGGGCGAGCATCTCCAGGCAGACCAGGGCGCGGGTCTCGGGGCCGGCGTCGCGCCAGGCGGCCATGCCGGCGCGCATCGCGGGGAGCAGCACGTCGATGTCGGCGTGCGGGTACTCGATGCCGAGGACCGGGCCGTACGGCGAGGTCTCGCCGGCGGTCCAGCCGTCCGTGCCGGGCTGGTCGAGCTCGAAGCGCTTGCCGAGCAGGTCCTGGTAGGCGGCGAGACCCGCGGCGGCGTCCAGCGAGCCGTTCTCCCCGTAGGCCTTCGGGTGCTCCGGGTACGGGGACCAGTAGGCGCGGGTGCGGATGGTGGAGAGCGCCTGATCGAGTGTGGACCGGTGCTTCTCGGCCAGACGGTCGGTGGTCAGCAGAGCGGTGGCCATGGATGGACCAACTCCTCGTCGAGCTGGGCAGGGAGACGCGTACGGAGTTAGAGTAACCGAACGATCGGTCGGGACAAGGGGGTCCGGCGATCCTGTGGAAAACCCATCGGGGAGGATCACTCCTATGACCGCCAACGCGAACGTCCGCCCGGGGAGCGACGAGCTGTCGGCCGACGGGGCCGGGCCCGTCCCACCAGGCATCGAGCCGGGCAGCACGGTCGCCGTCGTCGGCACCGGCACCATGGGCCAGGGCATCGCCCAGGTCGCCCTGGTGGCGGGGCATCCCGTACGCCTCTACGACAGCGCCCCCGGCCGGGCCGAGGAGGCCGTCGCGGCCGTCACGGGCCGACTGGACCGGCTGGTCGAGAAGGGCCGACTGGGCAAGGAGGACCGGGACGCCGCCGTCGCCCGGCTGCACGCGGCGGACGGCCTCGCCGAGCTGGCCGACGCGGCCCTCGTCGTCGAGGCGATCGTCGAGCGGCTCGAGGTCAAGCAGCGGCTCTTCGCCGAGCTGGAGGACGTCGTCGGCGACGACGCCGTGCTCGCCACCAACACCTCCTCGCTCTCCGTCACCGCGATCGCGGGCGGGCTGCGGCTGCCCGGCCGCTTCGTCGGCCTGCACTTCTTCAACCCGGCCCCGCTGCTGCCGCTCGTCGAGGTCGTCAGCGGCTTCGCCACCGACCCGGCCGTCGCCACGCGCGCGTACGAGACGGCGAAGCGCTGGGGCAAGACGCCGGTGCGCTGCACCGACACCCCCGGCTTCATCGTGAACCGCGTCGCCCGCCCCTTCTACGCGGAGGCGCTGCGGATCTTCGAGGAGGGCGCCGTCGACCCGGCCACGATCGACGCGGCGCTGCGCGAGTGCGGCGGCTTCCGGATGGGGCCCTTCGAGCTGACCGACCTCATCGGCCAGGACGTCAACGAGGCCGTCACCCGGTCCGTGTGGGAGTCCTTCTACCAGGACCCCAAGTTCACGCCCTCGCTCGCGCAGCGCAGGCTCGTGGAGTCGGGGCGCCTCGGCCGCAAGTCGGGCCACGGCTGGTTCTCGTACGCGGACGGCGCCGAGCGCCCCGAGCCGCACACCGCGGCGCCGGCGAAGGCGCCCTCGCGGATCGTCGTCTTCGGCGACCTCGGGCCCGCCGAACCGCTGGTCGCGCTCTTCCAGACCGCGGGGATCACGGTGCGGCGCAAGAAGGGCGAGGGCTTCGTCGCCCTGCCGTCCGGCGGGCTGCTCGGCCTCACGGACGGGGAGACCTCCTTCCAGTACCACAAGGAGGAGATCGTCTACTTCGACCTCGCCCTCGACTACGCCAAGGCGAGCAGGATCGTTCTGTCCACCGCCGAGCGGACCTCCAGGGAGACCCTGGAGGAGGCCGTGGGCCTCTTCCAGGCGCTCGGCAAGAACGTCTCGGTGATCGGGGACGTACCGGGCATGATCGTCGCCCGGACGGTCGCGATGCTCGCCGACGTCGCCGTCGACGCCGTCGACCGGGGCGTCGCCTCCGCCGAGGACGTCGACACCGCGATGCGGCTGGGTGTCAACTACCCGGCAGGCCCGCTGGAGTGGGCCGCGAAGGTCGGATGGGAGCGCCTGCAGGACCTGCTGGACGAGCTGCACAAGCGCTACCCCACCGGCCGGTACGCGCCCTCGCTCGGCCTGGTGCGCCGCTCGTACCACGAGGTGGCGGAGGAGAACCGATGACCACCGCCCGACGCGACACCTACACCCCTGACTCGCTGCTCTCGGTGGCCGTGCAGGTCTTCAACGAGCGCGGCTACGACGGCACGTCCATGGAGCACCTGTCCAAGGCGGCCGGGATCTCCAAGTCCTCGATCTACCATCACGTCGCCGGCAAGGAGGAGCTGCTGCGGCGCGCGGTCAGCCGCGCGCTCGACGGGCTGTTCGCCGTCCTCGACGAGCCGGGCGCGGGGCGCGGCCGGGCCGTCGAGCGGGTCGAGTACGTGACCCGGCGCACCGTCGAGGTGCTGATCGCCGAGCTGCCGTACGTGACGCTGCTGCTGCGGGTGCGGGGCAACACCTCGACCGAGCGGTGGGCGCTGGAGCGGCGCCGCGAGTTCGACCACCGGGTGGCCGAGCTCCTGAAGGCGGCGGCCGCCGAGGGCGACCTGCGGGCCGACCTGGACATCCGGCTCGCGACCCGGCTGCTCTTCGGCATGATCAACTCGCTGGTCGAGTGGTACCGGCCGCACCACGCCTCCGTGGCGGAGCGGGAGCAGCTGGTGGACACCGTCGTCCACCTCGCCTTCGACGGGCTGCGCACGGCCCGCTGATCGGCGTCGCCGACGCCTTGTCGCGCCCCCCCCGGGGGCACCCCCGGCGGGCGCGCCCCCGTTACGCGCAGTCCCCCCGGGCCGGGTAAGGGTCCACGTCGGGGTCAGTGTCGTATAAACAAAAGAAGCAGCCCACCAATTATGGGGTGTATAAATC
>NZ_JBHXTJ010000025.1:0-37788 GCF_042677525.1 Streptomyces sp. NPDC127114 | reverse complement strand
CTTCCTTTTTTTTTTTAAAGCCCGGGGGGGGGCACCCCGCCCCACCCCCCGGCTCGGGGGGGGCCGCCCCGCCCCGCGTTCGGGGCCCCCCCCCCCCTTGGCCCCCCCCGCCGGGGGCCACCCCGGGGGGGCCGCGACGCGTTTCCG
The DNA here is from genome assembly GCF_042677525.1 of Streptomyces sp. NPDC127114. Classification (NCBI taxonomy): domain Bacteria; kingdom Bacillati; phylum Actinomycetota; class Actinomycetes; order Kitasatosporales; family Streptomycetaceae; genus Streptomyces; species Streptomyces sp. NPDC127114. Next base: position 37,641 of record NZ_JBHXTJ010000025.1, on the reverse strand, counting down.
CTCAGTCCCCGCGGTCCGGGTACGGGTCCAGGTCGGTCTCCTCGAAGACCAGCAGGGTGCGGGTCGACAGCACCTCCGGGATGGACTGGAGCCGGGTCAGCACCAGCTCGCGCAGCGTCCGGTTGTCCGGGGTGTGCACCAGCAGCAGGACGTCGAAGTCTCCGCTGACCAGGGCTATGTGCGCGGCGCCCGGCAGGGCCTGGAGCTGTTCGCGCACGGTGCGCCACGAGTTCTGGACGATCTTGAGGGTGATGTAGGCGGAGGCGCCGTGCCCCGCCCGCTCGTGGTTGACCCGGGCGCCGAAGCCGCGGATCACCCCGTCGTCGATGAGCCGGTTGATCCGCGCGTACGCGTTGGCGCGGGAGACGTGGACCCGCTCGGCCACCGAGCGGACCGAGGCCCGGCCGTCGGCCTGGAGCAGCCGCAGGATGTCCCGGTCGACGGCGTCCAGCGGGCGGGCCGGCGGCATCGGGGGGACCATGGCAGGGCCGGTCGGCGCTCCCGCCGACGGGCCCGACGGGCTCCCCCACGGCCCCGCCGGGGCGGGCGCCGTCCCGGCCGCGGGGGCGGCGCCGGGGGGCGCGTTCAGGGGCGCGTCGTCCGTGTGCTCGTCGACGTCGGCCATTTGTTCATCCGCCATGTCCCCCCGCCTCTCTCTCGTGGACGACCTGCATCCATCCCAGGCTGTGGAGAACCGTTTGTCCACAGGCTGGAGGTGCCTGTAGCCAAAATGCCTCCACGACCGAACAATCGGTAGGTGAGGCGCGCCACATTCCGCGCCACCCGCCTTCGGGTCTTATGCCCGCTCCCACGAGGAGGTGGACTCGTTGCAACAGCGCAGTTCGACAGTCCAAGAGCCCCCCGGCGCCGTCGGCGCCTACCGGCCCACCCCGCCCCCGGCCTGGCGGCCCCGCACCGACCCCGCCCCGCTGCTGCCGGACGCCGAGCCGCTGCGCGTGCTCGGCACGGACGCGGTGGCCGACGCGGACCCCGAGCTGCTGCTCCGCCTCTACCGGGAGCTCGTCCGGGGCCGTCGGTACAACGCGCAGGCGACGGCGCTCACCAAGCAGGGACGGCTCGCCGTCTACCCCTCCACGACCGGTCAGGAGGCCTGTGAGGTCGCCGCGGCGCTGGCCCTGGAGGAGCGGGACTGGCTCTTCCCCTCGTACCGCGACACCCTCGCCGCCGTCGCCCGGGGCCTCGACCCCGTCCAGGCCCTCACCCTGCTGCGCGGCGACTGGCACACCGGCTACGACCCGCACGAGCACCGCATAGCGCCGCTCAGCACCCCGCTCGCCACCCAGCTGCCGCACGCGGTGGGCCTCGCCCACGCCGCCCGGCTCAAGGGTGACGACGTGGTCGCGCTCGCCATGGTCGGCGACGGCGGCACCAGCGAGGGCGACTTCCACGAGGCGCTGAACTTCGCCGCCGTCTGGCAGGCCCCCGTGGTCTTCCTCGTGCAGAACAACGGCTTCGCGATCTCCGTGCCGCTCGCCAAGCAGACCGCCGCCCCGTCCCTGGCCCACAAGGCCGTCGGCTACGGGATGCCCGGCCGGCTCGTCGACGGGAACGACGCCGTCGCCGTCCACACCGTGCTCACCGAGGCCGTCACCCGCGCCCGGCGCGGCGGCGGGCCCACCCTCGTCGAGGCCGTCACCTACCGGATCGACGCCCACACCAACGCCGACGACGCCACCCGCTACCGCGGCGACAGCGAGGTCGAGACCTGGCGGGCCCACGACCCGATCCTCCTCATGGAGCGCGAGCTCACCGAGCGCGGCCTGCTCGACGAGGACGGCCGCCGCGCGGCGGCCGAGGAGGCCGAGACGATGGCGGCGCGGCTGCGCGAGCGGATGAACGCCGACCCCGTGCTCGACCCCATGGATCTGTTCGCCCACGTCTACGCCGAGAAGACCGCGCAGCTGCGCGAGCAGGCGGCGCAGCTGCGGGCGGAGCTCGACGCCGAGAGCGAGGCGGGATGACCACCCACGCGACTGCCAGGCCGGCCGCGAAGGCGGCGGCCAAGCCCGCCACCATGGCACAGGCGCTGCAGCGGGCCATGCGCGACGCGATGGCCGAGGACCCCACCGTCCACGTCATGGGAGAGGACGTCGGCACGCTCGGCGGTGTGTTCCGTGTGACCGACGGCCTCGCCAAGGAGTTCGGCGAGGACCGCTGCACCGACACGCCGCTGGCCGAGGCGGGCATCCTCGGCACGGCCGTCGGCATGGCGATGTACGGGCTGCGGCCGGTCGTCGAGATGCAGTTCGACGCCTTCGCCTACCCGGCGTTCGAGCAGCTCATCAGCCATGTCTCCCGCATGCGCAACCGCACCCGCGGCACGATGCCGATGCCGATCGTCGTCCGCGTGCCGTACGGCGGCGGGATCGGCGGCGTCGAGCACCACAGCGACTCCTCCGAGGCGTACTACATGGCGACGCCCGGCCTCCACGTCGTCACCCCGGCGACCGTCGAGGACGCCTACGGCCTGCTGCGCGCCGCCATCGCCTCCGACGACCCGGTCGTCTTCCTGGAGCCCAAGCGGCTCTACTGGTCGAAGTCCGACTGGTCGCCCGAGGCGCCCACGGCCGTCGAGCCGATCGGCAAGGCGGTCGTCCGCCGCCGCGGCACCAGCGCCACCCTCATCACCTACGGCCCCTCCCTGCCGGTCTGCCTGGAGGCCGCCGAGGCCGCCACGGCCGAGGGCTGGGACCTGGAGGTCGTCGACCTGCGCTCCCTTGTGCCCTTCGACGACGAGACCGTGTGCGCGTCCGTGCGCCGCACCGGCCGGGCCGTCGTGGTGCACGAGTCCGCCGGCTTCGGCGGCCCCGGCGGCGAGATCGCCGCCCGCGTCACCGAGCGCTGCTTCCACCACCTGGAGGCGCCGGTGCTGCGCGTCGCGGGCTTCGACATCCCCTATCCGCCGCCGATGCTGGAGCGGCACCACCTGCCGGGAGTCGACCGGGTCCTCGACGCCGTCGCCCGGCTCCAGTGGGAGGCGGGGCGCTGATGGCCCAGGTGCTCGAATTCAAGCTGCCCGACCTCGGCGAGGGCCTCACCGAGGCCGAGATCGTGCGCTGGCTCGTCGACGTCGGCGACGTCGTCGCCATCGACCAGCCCGTCGTCGAGGTCGAGACGGCCAAGGCGATGGTGGAGGTGCCCTGCCCGTACGGAGGCGTGGTCACCGCCCGCTTCGGCGAGGAGGGCACGGAACTCCCCGTCGGCGCGCCGCTGCTGACGGTCGCCGTGGGCGGTGTGCCGGACGGGGGCGCGGCTCCGGCCCCCGAGGCCGCGAAGGTCCCGCAGGCGGCGGCCGCCAAGGACGCCGAGTCCTCGGAGTACTCGGGCAACGTCCTCGTCGGCTACGGCACCGCCGGGCCCGCCGCCCGGCGCCGCCGGGTCCGGCACCAGGCGCCCGCGGCGCCCGCGGCCCCCGTGGCCGCCGCGCCCGCGGCCCTCGCGGAGCCCGAGGCCCCGGCGGGGCCCGTGCCCGTCATCTCGCCGCTGGTGCGCAAGCTCGCCCGCGACGGCGGACTCGACCTGCGGCAGGTCCGTGGCTCCGGCCCCGAGGGCCTGATCCTGCGGGCCGACGTGGAGACGGCCCTCGCCGTCCGCGACCGGGCCGCGACGGTGGCCGCCCCGGCCCCGGCGCCCGTCGCCACGGCCGCCTCCGCCGCCGTGGGCGAGCGCGTTCCGCTGCGCGGAGTGCGCGGTGCCGTCGCCGACAAGCTGTCGCGCAGCCGCACCGAGATCCCCGACGCGACCTGCTGGGTCGACGCCGACGCGACCGAACTCATGGCCGCGCGCGCGGCGATGAACGCGGCGGGCGGCCCGAAGATCTCCGTGCTCGCGCTGCTCGCCCGGATATGCACCCACGCCCTGGCCCGCTTCCCGGAGCTCAACTCCACGGTCGACACGGCCGCGCGGGAGATCGTCCGGCTGCCCGACGTGCACCTCGGGTTCGCGGCCCAGACCGAGCGCGGTCTGGTCGTTCCCGTGGTCCGGGACGCCGGCGGTCGCACCGCCGAGTCGCTGACCGCCGAGTTCGCCCGGCTCACCGAGTCGGCGCGGCAGGGCACGCTGACTCCGGCGGACCTGACCGGCGGCACGTTCACGCTGAACAACTACGGGGTGTTCGGGGTCGACGGCTCGACGCCGATCATCAACCACCCCGAAGCGGCCATGCTCGGCGTCGGCCGGATCGTGCCCAAGCCCTGGGTGCACGCCGGAGAGCTGGCGGTGCGTCAGGTGGTGCAGCTCTCGCTCACCTTCGACCACCGGGTGTGCGACGGCGGGACGGCCGGTGGCTTCCTCCGCTATGTCGCCGACTGCGTCGAGAACCCGGCGGTGCTGCTCCGCACGCTCTGACCGGTTCGCGGCGTACGACTCCGCCGGGAGGACACCGGCCGGGGCACGGGGCCCCGGCGGTGCCCGGCGGCTCTGTCCGGGGCCCAACCCCACGCCGGGTCCCGGACGCGTTCCCGGCGTGCCGGGCTGTGCCGGGCCGGTCCTCCGGTCGGCCCGGGCGCGGACCATACTGCTGGGATGACGACCGCGTACGACGCCATCGTGCTCGCCGGGGGCGCCGCCAGGCGCCTCGGCGGGGCCGACAAGCCCGGGGTACGGGTCGGGGGACGCCCCCTGCTCGACCGGGTCCTCGCGGCCTGCCGCGACGCCGGCCGCGTCGTGGTCGTCGCCGAGCCCCGCGCGACGGCCCACCCCGTCGAGTGGGCACGTGAGGACCCGCCCGGCGGCGGCCCCGTCGCCGCCCTCGACGCGGGCCTGCGGCGCCTGGCCGAGGCGCCGGCCGAAGCCCCCGGCACGACGGCGTCCGGGCCTGCCGGTCCCTTCACCCACGGCTCGTCGGGCCCTGCCGAGCCTTCTGCCCACCGCGCCTTGGGTTCCGCCGGTCTCCCTGCCCACCGCGCTCCGGATCTCGCCGACTCTTCCGCCCACGGCTCGTCGGGCCTCGCTGGCCCTTCGTCCCACGGCTCGTCGGGTCTCGCCGGCCCTTCCGACCACCGCGCCTCGGACGCCGGCCCCGCCGCCCCGGGCGAAGCCGCCACCGCCTCGGACGCCGTCCCCGCCGCCCCGGGCGAAGCCGCCACCGCCTCGGGCTCCGGCCCCGCCGCACCCTCGCGCGCAGCCTCCGCAACCTCCGGCTCCGCCGCAACCTCCGGCCCCGCCCCCTCCGCATCCTCGCGCCCCTCCGCAACCTCCGGCCCCTCCGCAACCTCCGGCCCCGCCCCCGCCGCAACCTCCGGCCCCTCCCCAGCCCCCCGCCCCGCCGCGCCCTTCGTGCTCGTGCTCTCCGCCGATCTGCCGTTCTTCGGGGTGGGGGCCGCTCGGCGGCTCGTGCGGGCGCTGGAAGGGGCGCCGGGCAGTGAGGGCGCCGTCATGGTGGACGCGGAGGGCCGGGAGCAGCCGTTGGTGGCGGTGTACCGGGTGGAGGCCCTGCGGCGGGAGCTGGAGCGGGCCGGGCCCGTGCTGGGCGGGCTTCCCCTGCGGAGGGTCGTCGGCGGGCTGCGGGTCGAGCGGGTCGCCGCGGAGGGCTCGGCGTCCTTCGACTGCGACACCTGGGAAGACATCGCCACCGCCCGGGCGCGGATCAGGGAGCATGGGAACGTGCTGGATGAATGGATCACCGCAGTCAAGGACGAACTGGGCATCGACCTGGACGTCGACACGGGCCTGCTGCTCGACCTGGCCCGCGACGCCGCGCATGGCGTCGCCCGCCCGGCCGCGCCGCTGACCACGTTCCTGGTCGGGTACGCGGCGGCGAGCGCCGCCGGGGCCGGCGGGGGCCGGGAGGCCGTCGCCGAGGCCGCACGTAAGGCCTCCGCGCTCGCCCAGCGCTGGGCCGGGGAGCAGGACGAGGCCGGATGACCATGAAGGAGCGGGTGCCCGACGACGGCGTGGACGACATCGGCGTGCACGACATGGGCGTGGAGGACACCGGCGGGGACGACGACGGCCGGGACGACGACGGCCGGGACGACGACGGCGTGGAGGACGCCCTCGCGCTCGTCGGACGCCGCCGAACCGATTCCTCACCCGACGCGCCGGCCCCCACACCGAGCCCCGCGCCCGCCTCCGTACCGCGGCCGGAGCCGCACCGGGCCACGGACTGGCCCGAGGCCCGGGCCGTGGCCGCGCGGGCCGGGGCGCGGGCGGCGGCAGCGCGGCCGGCCGGGCGGGTGCCGCTCGGGCAGGCACTCGGCCGGATCCTGGCCGAGCCGCTGCACGCGCTCACCGACCTCCCCTCCTTCGACACCTCCGCCATGGACGGCTGGGCCGTCGCCGGCCCCGGCCCCTGGCGGACCGTCCCCGAGGGCGCCGTCCTCGCCGGGCACTCCGGCGCCACCGAGCTCGCCGACGGCGACGCCGTACGGATCGCCACCGGCGCCCGGGTACCGGCCGGGGCGACCGCCGTCGTCCGCAGCGAGCACGCCCGTACCGACCCGGCCGGGCAGCTGCACGCCCTGCGCGTGGTCACGCACGGCCAGGACATCCGCCCACGGGGCCAGGAGTGCCGCTCCGGCGACCGGCTGCTGCCCGCCGGTAGCGCCGTGAGCCCCGCCGTCCTCGGGCTCGCCGCCGCGGCGGGCTACGACGAGCTGACCGTGCACCCGCGCCCCCGCGTGGAGGTCCTGGTGCTCGGCGACGAACTGCTCACCGCCGGGCTCCCCCACGAGGGCCTGATCCGCGACGCTCTCGGGCCCATGCTCGCCCCCTGGCTGCGGGCGCTCGGCGCCGACGTGCTCGGCACCCGCCGGATCGGCGACGACGCCGAGGAGCTGTACGCGGCCGTCACCGGCTCCCAGGCCGAGCTCGTGGTCACCACCGGCGGCACCGCGGCAGGTCCCGTCGACCACGTGCATCCGGTGCTCGCCAAGGCCGGTGCCGTCCTGCTGGTCGACGGCGTGAAGGTCCGGCCCGGCCACCCCATGCTGCTCGCCGAGCTCCCGGGCCCGGGCGGCGCCCGCCGTCCCGCCCGGCACCTCGTGGGCCTGCCCGGCAACCCGCTCGCCGCCGTCTCCGGACTGCTGACGCTCGCCGAGCCGCTGCTCCGCGCCCTGGCCGGACGCGCCACCCTGCCGGCGGCCCCCGCCTCGTCCACGACCCCCGCCTCGTCCCTGTCCGTGGGCTCTTCCGCGGCCCCCGGCCCGTACCGCGTGGAGGTGCGTGAGGAGATCCAGGGGCATCCGTACGACACCCGGCTCGTGCCCGTCGTGCGGCGCGACGGCGAGGCCGTGCCGCTGCGCTATCACGGGCCCGCCATGCTCCGGGGCATCGCCGCCGCCGACGGCATGGCCGTGGTTCCGCCCGGTGGTGCCGCCGCCGGGCAGCTGCTGGAGGTCCTGGATCTTCCCTGGCCGGCCGGTGCCGGACTCGACGCGGACGAGGGGGCGTGTTTCACGTGAAACTTCCCAGCCGGGACGCGATGGCGCGTCAGGCCGAGGAGCGGGTGTCAGGTCCCCGCGTGCGGCTGCCGCGCCGGGTGGTCGAGAAACCGCTCCGGCAGGTGGGCAAGCGGCTCCTCATGGCGCTGGGCGTCCTCGTCATCACCGTCCTCATCGTCTACGCCGACCGCGAGGGCTACCACGACAACGCCAACGAGACGGTCGACTTCCTCGACTGCGTCTACTACGCGACCGTCACCCTCTCCACCACGGGCTACGGCGACATCGTCCCGTACAGCGACTCGGCGCGGCTCGCGAACATCCTGCTGGTCACGCCGCTGCGCGTGCTGTTTCTGATCATCCTGGTCGGCACGACTCTCGAGGTCCTCACGGAACGGACCCGGGAGGAGTTCCGGCTGAACCGCTGGAGGGCCACCTTGCGTGAGCACACCGTCATCGTCGGATTCGGCACCAAGGGGCGCTCGGCGATCCAGACGCTGTGCGCGACCGGGCTGCGCAAGGACCACATCGTCATCGTCGACCCGTCCAGCAAGGTGATCGAGGCGGCCAACGCGGACGGTTTCGTCGGCGTCCTCGGCGACGCGACCCGCAGCGACGTCCTGCTCCGCGCCGAGGTGCAGAGGGCCCGTCAGATCGTCATCGCCACCCAGCGCGACGACACCGCGGTGCTCGTCACCCTCACGGCCCGTCAGCTCAACCGGGGCGCCAAGATCGTCGCTGCGGTCCGCGAGGAGGAGAACGCGCCGTTGCTGCGCCAGTCCGGCGCCGACGCCGTGATCACCAGCGCCAGTGCCGCCGGCCGGCTGCTCGGTCTCTCGGTTCTCAGCCCCAGCGCCGGCACGGTGATGGAGGACCTCATCCAGCAGGGCACCGGCCTCGACCTCGTCGAACGCCCGGTGACCAAGGCCGAGGCCGGGCGCAGCGTGCGGGAGACCGACGACCTGGTGGTGAGCGTGCTGCGCGGACACCGCCTGCTGGGTTACGACGACCCCGCCGCCAGCCCGCTCCAGCTGACCGACCGCGTGATCACCATCGTGCGCGCCGCGGCGGTCACCCCGCTCACCACTCCCGCGGAGGACTGAGCCGTCTCCGGGAGTAGCCTCGCCGGCATGCATGCGATCACGATTCCGGAACCCGGCGGGCCCGAGGCGCTGGTCTGGGCCGAGGTGCCCGATCCCGTCCCCGCCGAGGGCGAAGTGCTCGTCGAGGTGGTGGCGAGCGCCGTCAACCGTGCCGATCTGCTCCAGCGCCAGGGCTTCTACGACCCGCCGCCGGGCAGCTCCCCGTACCCCGGTCTCGAGTGCGCGGGCCGGATCGTCGCGCTCGGCCCCGGAGCCTCCGGCTGGTCCGTCGGCGACGAGGTGTGCGCGCTGCTCGTCGGCGGCGGATACGCGGAGAAAGTCGCCGTGCCCGTGGGGCAGTTGCTGCCGAAGCCGGAGGGCATGGACCTGGTGACGGCCGCCGCGCTGCCCGAGGTGGCCTGCACGGTCTGGTCGAACGTTTTCATGCTCGCCCATCTGCGGCCCGGGGAGACGCTCCTGGTGCACGGCGGGGCGAGCGGCATCGGCACCATGGCGATCCAGCTCGCCAAGGCGGTCGGCGCGCGCGTCGCGGTCACCGCGGGCAGCCCCGAGAAGCTGGCCCGCTGCGCCGAGTTGGGCGCGGACATCCTCATCGACTACCGCGAGCAGGACTTCGTCGAGGAGCTGCGCAAGGCGACCGACGGGGCCGGCGCGGACGTCATCCTCGACATCGTCGGCGCCAAGTACCTGGAGCGGAACGTCAAGGCCCTCGCCGTCAGCGGCCGGCTGGTCATCATCGGCCTCCAGGGCGGCGTCAAGGGCGAGCTCAACCTGGCCGCGCTGATGGCCAAGCGCGCCGCCGTCCTCGCGACGACGCTGCGTTCCCGCCCGCCGGCCGAGAAGGCGGCGGTGGTCGCCGCCGTCCGCGAGCACGTGTGGCCGCTGATCGCCGCGGGCACCGTCACCCCGGTCGTGGACCGCGCCCTGCCGATGACGGACGCCGCGGAGGCCCACCGGGCCGTCGAGGCGAGCAGCCATGTCGGCAAGGTGCTCCTGCTGGCGCCGTAACCGGCTCCGCGACCAGTTCGGTCACCAGCTTCGTAACAGGCGCCCGGTCCGGCCCGTTCCGGACGGCGCAGTTCCCGGACAACCTGTCCCCGGACAACCCGCCCCCGGACGTACGAGGGGCCCGGCACACCGTCGTTCACGGTGTCCCGGGCCCCGGGCATCTCGCGGAAGGGCGAGATCGCCGGCTGCCTACAGGTACGGCCCCGAGCCGACCGCGCGGCCGCGCTGCGGTCCGTGGTCGTCGTCATCGTCGTGCGACGCGCCGGGCGGCAGCGCGCGGCGCATCTGCTCCAACTGGGCGCGGGCCGCCATCTGCTGGGCGAACAGCGCCGTCTGGATGCCGTGGAAGAGGCCTTCGAGCCAGCCCACCAACTGGGCCTGCGCGATGCGCAGTTCCGCCTCGGAGGGAATGGCCTCGTCGGTGAACGGCAGGGACAGCCGCTCCAGTTCCTCCACCAGCTCCGGGGCCAGCCCGTCCTCCAGCTCCTTCACCGAGCTGGCGTGGATCTCCTTGAGCCGAACACGGCTGGCCTCGTCGAGAGGTGCCGCCCTGACCTCTTCAAGCAGCTGCTTGATCATGCTGCCGATGCGCATGACCTTCGCAGGCTGTTCGACCATTTCCGTCACCGGGACCTCGCGGGATTCGTCGTCACCCGTGCCGCCGAGCGCCATCCCGTCCTGGCCCACGATGAGGACCTGGGGGCTCTCCGGCGACCTTTCATTCCTCGGCATCTCCATGCCGCCATTCTCTCGCACGTATGCCTCATCACACGGTGTGCCCCCGGAGGAGGGTGATCCACCCTCCTCCGGGGGCACGAGCCGGCAACGGCCCCGTCGGTCCCGCGGACGTCAGTGCGCGGCGCGGCGGGCCAGTGCCCCGCGGGAGCGGGTCACCAGGGCCGCCAGCAGGGCGGCGCCGAGCGGTACGGCCACCAGCAGGGCGGCGAGCGTCTCCCACGGGACGACGATCGGCACGACCGGCGGTCGCAGGTCGCCCCAGCCCTCGTCCATGGCCCGCTGGTAGAAGCCCATCTGCTCGCGCTCCTCGGTGAGCCTGAGCCCGATGGCGGGCAGGACGCCCGCGGCGGAGCCGAGGACCACGCCCATCGCCGCGACGACTCCGCACTGGAAGCCGCTGAGCGTACGGCGCACCCGGGGCGGGGCGCCGACGGCGGACAGGGTCTTCAGGTCGGCCTCGGCGTCGGCCTGGGCGAGACCGGTGGCGATGCCGGCCGCGCCGATGGTGACCAGGCCGGCGAAGACGGTCAGCGCGAGCAGCACGATGCTGTTCTTGCTGACGTAGCCCTCCTCCAGCGTCAGGTCGACGCTGGAGCCCAGCTTGGCGATCTCACCGTCGAGCTTCTGCCGCTGCTCGGTGCTCGGCAGGCGGTCGGTGGTGAAGTACGCGCCCATGGGCACCGTGGTCAGTCCCGCGGCCTTGGCGGCGGCGGGGCTGAGGATGCTCTGCACGCCGTACGAGAGCGGGGAGCCGGGCACGAGGTAGGCGGGGAAGGCCTTGATCTCGCCGGGCAGCGGCTTGTTCTCCTGGGCGGCCTTGTCGTAGGCCTCCTGGTCGGTGATCAGCCGGATGCCGACGGTGCCGTTCCTGTCGATCTGCGGCTTGGAGAAGCTGACGAGCTTCCCCTCGGCGAGGGCCTTGGCGGCGCCCGGGTCGGTGATGCCAAGGACCTTGAGGACGGCGGCGTCGGCGACGAGCATGTTGCCCTCGACGTAGACGCCCTCGCCCCTCATCGACTGGCAGCGCCAGTCCTCCTGCTGGAGCTTGCGGCGCTGTTCCTTGGTGAACCGCTCCGAGGGATCGGAGCCGTCCTCCGTGGCGGCCCACAGGGGGCACTCGTTCGCCTTGGGGACGACGATCTCGAAGCGGCCGCAGCCCTGGCCGCCGCCGTAGGTGTCGCAGCCCTGCCTGCCCACGGAGATCCGGGACACGTCGGCGCGCACGTCGACGGGGAAGGTGCGCTGGACGGCCTCGCGGACGGCGGGGGCGTCCCGGCCGCCCTCCTCGGTGACGAGGGCGGCGACGGCGCCGTACGGCAGCCTCGGCTGGTACTCCTGCCGGTCCCCGGCGTCCGCGCTCGCGGCGTACGTGGAGACGGCGACGGTGCCCGCGACGGCGGCCAGGACGGCGGCGACGGCGGGTGCCGTACGGCCCCGGTTGCGCACCGCGTCGCGCAGGGCGAGGCGCGGCGAGAGCGGCAGCCAGCGGCCCCCGCGCCCGAACAGGCCGACCAGGGCCGGGGTCAGGGCGACCACGCCCAGCTCGGCGATGGCCGAGCCGCCGGCCACGATGACGAACTGGTCGGTGACGACCGAGCCGTAGAGGGCGATCGCGGCGCCGATGCCGACGGCGACGAGGCCGACGACCGGCAGCACCCGGCTGGAGCGGCGCACACCGCGGCGGCCGGTGAGCGAGGCGAGCACGGTGGTCCGGGAGGCGGTGACCGCCGGGACGATCGCGGAGAGGAGACCGGTCAGGACGGCGATCGCGGCGATGCCGAGGAGCTCCAGCGGCCGCACGGTGAAGCCGCCGAACCGCTGGCCCATGTACTCCTCGAGGAGCGGCCGGAGCGCGAAGGTGAGGACCAGGGCGAGGACCGTGCCGACGACGGCCGCGGCGACACCGATGACGAGACCGCCGCTGAGCACGATGGCACGGATGTGGCTGCGGGCGCCGCCGTTGGCGCCGACCAGGCCGAGCTGGCGGCGGGAGCGGCGGGCGCCGACCGCGAACGCGGGACCGGCGAGCAGGGTGATCTCCAGCATCGCGAGGCCCACCACGGTGCCGACCGCGGCGAGCGCGGCGGCGTCGGCGGCCGTGCTGGTCTCGTAGGAGCCCCAGCCGTCCTTCTGGAACAGCGGGACCTCGGAGTCGGCGGGCGGGTCGAGGACCACGGCGCGCGAGACGACGACGACACCCTTGGTGTTGATCTGCTGCACGGTGTTCCACGTGAAACCACCGGACTTCTGCACCAGGTACACGGTGTCGGTGTCGGGCTTCGGGATGCCGGACTTCTCGACGGCGCTGCCGTACGGCGCGAGGAACGCGCCCGGCAGGGCGTTGACCTGCTCGACCTTGAGGTCGCTGGGCAGTTCGTACGCGCCGGTGATCCGGTACTCGCGGTCGAATCCGCGGGCGGTGAGCGTGGAACCGACCGAGAGACCGCTGTTCTCCAGGAAGGCGGTGGTCGCGGCGACCTCGTCGCTCTTCTCCGGGAAGCGGCCGTCGGTGAGCCGCATGATGCCGCGGGCGACCGGGTCGGCGGCCTTCAGCTCACGGACCTCGGTCTGCAACAGACCGTGGGTGGTGGTCAGTTTGGCGGTGCCGCGGCTGTCGGTGAGGACCGTGGCACCGGCCGGTATGGCCTTGGTGACGTCCGTCGGCCCGTTCGGCCACGGCTTGTTGGCGCCGTCGTAGTCCTCGACGGGCGTGCTCTGCTCGCCCTTGGGGTCCTGGAGCAGCGGAACGCCCTCGACGTGGCCGTCGGAGAAGCGGGCGTCGGCGGCGCCCATGGACCGCTCCAGCTGCTGCTCGGTGGTGAGTTCGGAGCTGCGGAACGTCAGGTCGAAGGCGCTCACGCCGAGGATCGGCAGGGCGATCATGGCGAGGACGAGGAAACTGCGGCCCTTGGAACGCCAGGCGTCACGGCGGGCGATGCGGACCGCGGCCCGCCAGGAGTGGAACCAGGTCGTCACCGCTGCGCCGCCCGGCCGGTCAGGAGCGAGTCGGCCTCGCTGCGTACGGTCTGGTCGACGACGGCGCCGTCCCGCAGGAACACGACGCGGTCGGCCCAGGCGGCGAACCGCGGCTCGTGGGTGACCAGGACGCCGGCGGCGCCCGCGTCGCAGCGGGAGCGCAGCAGGGCGAGCACGGACTCGCCGGTCTCGGAGTCGAGGGCGCCGGTCGGCTCGTCGGCGAGGACCAGCCGGCGGTCGCCGACCAGCGCGCGGGCGATGGCCACGCGCTGCTGCTGACCGCCGGACATCTCGTCGGGGAAGCGCTCGGCGAGGTGTCCGAGGTCCATTTCGGCGAGGGCGGCGAGGGCCTCGACGCGGGCCTTGCGGGCGGAGACGCCGTCCAGTTCGCGGGGCAGGGCCACGTTCTCGGCCGCGGTGAGCGCCGGTATGAGGTTGTAGTCCTGGAAGACGTACCCGATGCTGCGGCGGCGCAGCGCGGCGAGCTGCTTGGGACTCGCGGCGGTGATGTCCGTGTCCTCCACGATCACCCGGCCGGAGGTGGGGCTGTCGAGGCCGCCGGCGATGGTGAGCAGGGTCGACTTGCCGGAGCCCGACGGGCCCATGACGGCGACGAGTTCACCGGGGTGGACGTCGAGGTCGATGCCGCGCAGGGCGTGGACCTCGGTGGCGCCCGAGCCGTGGACGCGGGTCAGGTTCTGCAGGCGCAGCACGGGCTGCTGCTGTGCGGTGGTCATGGAATCCCCCTCGGGCGTACGCGGGCGAACGGCCGTGTGCGGAACGGCCGCTGACGGCGCCGGACGTACGGTCTGGGCCTGGGTCTTGGTCCGGGCCTGGATGTGGGTCTGAGTGCGGGTGTGGGTCTGGGTGCGGGTGTGGGTCTGGGTCTGGTCCGGATCTGCTGGTGATCCGGGCGGGTGTCCGGTCAGGACGAGCGGGCGGTGCTGCCGGCGCGCGAGGTGACCGGTGGGGTGCTCCCCGGGGGCGACGCGGTGCGCCCCGTCGGCGCCGGAGCGGCGGCCCGGGAGGCGGTGGCCGCCGCCGAGAGGCGGATCAGCCGGGCCTCGCAGTGGTCGAGCCAGCGCGCCTCCGCCTCGGTCTGGAAGATCAGCTGCTCGAGCACGAGCAGCCACGCGACGTCGTCGCGCTCCTGCGCCCCGGGGTCCGCGACCGCCTTCTCGACGGCGGTGATGGCCTGGGCCTTGAGCCGGGTGTAGTCCTGCATGGCCTTCACCGTGTGGCGGCGCTGCGACTGGATGACGTCGCGGATGTCGACGCCGGACGCGCCGACGGCCATGGCGAGCTTGATGGCGAGCTCGTCACGGGCGGGGCTGGTGCGGTCGACGGGGTTCTCGAACCAGCTGAGCAGCTCGGCGCGACCGCTCTCGGTGATCGCGTAGAGCGCGTGGCCGGCCTCGTCCTCGCCGTCCTGGACGACCATCCCGTCCCGTTCGAGGCGGCTGAGGGTCGTGTACACCTGGCCCACGTTGAGCGGCCAGGTGGCACCAGTGCGGGACTCGAACTCGGTACGGAGCTGCGAGCCGTAGCGCGGGCCGCGTTCGAGGAGGGCGAGAAGCCCGTGACGGATCGACATACCGAGTATGTATACCGAGTAAGTCGGCGCTCACAAGCACCTTCCGACGGACCTCGGTGGTCCGTCTCAAGACGGACCCGGGTGCTCCCGGACGGCTCAGCGGCGTCGCATCCGCACCCCGAGGAAGCCGATGCCGAGCCCCATCAACGCGAGTCCCACGCCCAGCGTCAGCACGGGAACGCGCCGGTCGGAGAGGTCCGTGGCGGCTTCCGCGCCGGTCCGCGGCGCCGCGGCGGGGACACCCTCCCGCGTGGAGTCCGCGGCCGGGGCGTCCGTCCCGGGTACGACGCCGACGGCCTCGCCGGCCTCCGCCTCCGGCTCCTCTTCTGTTGCCGTTTTGGTACGAGCAGGGTCGCCCGGGCCCGTCGAGGCCGAGGTCGGCGACCCGGACGAGTCGGCTGAACCGGGTGACTCGGACGGGGCGGACGGGGCGGCGGGCCGCCCGGGCCGCTCCCGCCCCTCGCCCGCCGGGCGCCCCGCGAAGGACGCCGGGTCGCTGGGCACCGCCGGTTCGGAGGGCTCGGGCGGCGACGCGGAGCCGGAGGGCACGGCGGAACCGCTCGGCGCGGGAGCGGGGGAGACGGTGGCGGAGGGGCGGGCGGAACCGCTCGCCGAGGGCCGCGGGCGCGGGTCGGCCGTGACGGCGGACGGCGCCGGCCGCGCGGGCGCGCCGGACGCCGCGGGCCTCGCGTGCTTCGAGGGTGCCGAGGGGGTGGGAGCGGAGGCGCTGCGTGTGGCGACAGGCGGCGCCTCCGCCGCGTACGCGGCCGGTGCGGGGAGCGCCGCGGCCGTCATGGCGCAGGTCAGGCCCGTCACCAGCCGGTGGGTGAGGCCGGGCGCGTGCGCCCGCGCACGAGGACGTGGTTCTGGAGTCACCGGGTGACCCCCTCCCGTACCGAGCCGCCGAGTCGTTCAACTCAGCGTCACATGACGGGAGAAAACCGGCATTCCGGGCGGGTCCGCCCGTGGCGGGACCCGCCCCGCCTATGGCCGGGCCTGCCCGGGACCCGCCCGGCCCGTGGGCGGACCGGGCTCTGCCCGGACCCGCCCCAAGCCGGGCCCGCCCGGAACGGCGGCCGGCGTGCCGGCTACTGCTGCGGCGGGTTGCCCGTGGACACCTGGAAGGTGAACTCGGCGTCTTCCTTGGTGATGTCCTGGCCCGCCGGCGGGTACTGGGTGATCACCGTGCCCTGGCCGTACGTCGCCTCGTCGACCGACGTCTCCGCCTTGATCTTCCAGCCGGCGGCCTGGAGGCAGTCCTTCACGGACTTGATGTTCTTGTACGTGAGGTCCGGGACCTCGAACTTGGCCGGGTCGCTGGACGACTCGCGCGGCTCCGAGCACTTCTTCGGGTCGATGGTCTTCGAGTAGTCCGGACCCTTGTGACCGGGGGCGTTGCTGGCGCTCTGGCCGGGGTCGGCCCCGCCGCCGCCGGCGTTGTCGTCCGATTCGCGGTTCATCAGCGAGATGCCCGTGATCGCACCGGCGACCAGGACGAGGGCGATCGCGCCGATGGCGATCTTGTTCCGGCTCCCGCTGCCGCCGCCGGCCGCGGCAGCGCCCGCGTGGTGTGACTGCACGGTGTACGGGCCGGGCGCGGGCGTCGGGGCGGGCGCCGGCGTCTGGTAGGCCGGGGCCGGGGTGTGGACCTGCTGCGGGTAGCCGTAGGAGGGCGCGGGGGCCGGCGTCGGCGGCCCGTACGGCCCGGGCTGCGGGGTGTGCGGCATCGGCTGGTACGGCGTCTGCATGCCGTGCGTGTTCGGCGGCGGCGTCTGGCCGACCGGCGGGAAGACCGCCGAACCGACGCCCGAGCCGCTGTTGACCGGGCCGCCCGCGACGATCACCGGAGCGCCGGTCTGGCCGGCGGAGAGCACCCGAAGGCACTCGTCGCGCATCGCCGCGGCGCTCGGGAAACGCTCGTTCGGGTTCTTCTTCAGCGCGCGGGCGACGAGCGCGTCCATCGCCGGCGTCACCGAGCGGTTCACCGAGGAGGGCGCGACCGGCTCCTCCTGGACGTGCGCGTAGGCAATGGCGAGCGGCGAGTCCGCGTCGAACGGCAGCCGGCCCGTGAGCAGCTGGAACAGCATGATGCCGACCGAGTAGAGGTCGGAGCGGGCGTCGACGGCGCGGCCCAGGGCCTGCTCGGGGGAGAGGTACTGCGGCGTGCCGACGACCATGCCGGTCTGGGTCATCGAGGTGACGCCGGACTGCATGGCGCGGGCGATGCCGAAGTCCATGACCTTGACCACGCCGCGCTTGGTCATCATCACGTTGCCCGGCTTGATGTCCCGGTGGACCAGGCCCATCTCGTGGCTGGTCTCCAGGGCGGCGAGCACGTCGGCGGTGACCTTCAGCGCCTTGTCGGCCGGCATCGCGCCGTACTGCTGCACGTCCGCGGCGAGCACCGAGCCGAGCGGCTGGCCCTCGACGTACTCCATGACGATGTACGGCATGACGGAGCCGTCGAGGTCGTCCTCGCCCGTGTCGAAGACCGAGACGATGTTGGTGTGCGACAGCTTCGCGACGGCCTGCGCCTCGCGGCGGAACCGTTCGCGGAAGGACTGTTCGCGGCCGAGCTCGGTGTGCAGCGTCTTGATGGCGACCTGGCGGTCCAGCGCGCTGTCGTACGCAAGGTAGACGGACGCCATGCCGCCCTCGCCGAGCAGGTCGCGCAGCTGGTACCGGCCGCCCGCAACCGAACCGCCCGCATAGCGGCCCTGTGCGCCGTCCTGGCTCATCTCGTGCTTCCCCCATACGCGCGCGTGGCGGCGCTGATCCGGAATATTCCCGGCCAAGTCTGCCCGAGGGCAGTGACACGTCAAGCGGCGCACCCGTTCGGTGCCCGATCCGTGACCCTCTGCACAGCGGATGTCCCGGAAGCGTGACAGGAAGGCAACGGAATTTGCACAGGTGTACGTGCGCGGAGTTCCATGGCCGGTCCATCGCGGACCGTGATGTCGTACGGAGCCTGTAGCGTGACGACCGGACACGGCACGAGAGACGACGGCGAGGACTGATGGCACCCGAATCCGAAGCTGGTGGCGGTGTGCCGGACGCGTCCGCCGAGTCGTGGGGCATCGGCGGAGTCGTCGGCGACGGACGCTACCGGCTGACGCACCGTCTGGGCCGCGGCGGCATGGCCGAGGTGTTCGCGGCCGAGGACGTGCGCCTCGGGCGCACCGTCGCCGTGAAGCTGCTGCGCCCCGACCTGGCGGAGGACCCGGTCTCCAAGGCCCGCTTCACGCGCGAGGCGCAGTCCGTCGCGGGCCTCAACCACCACGCGATCGTGGCGGTCTACGACTCGGGCGAGGACGTGGTCGGCGGCCGGTCGGTGCCGTACATCGTGATGGAGCTGGTCGAGGGCCGCACCATCCGCGACCTGCTGATCAGCGCCGAGGCGCCGGGCCCCGAGCAGGCCCTCATCATCGTCTCCGGTGTCCTGGAGGCGCTCGCCTACTCGCACCAGCACGGCATCGTGCACCGCGACATCAAGCCGGCGAACGTCATCATCACGCACACCGGCGCCGTCAAGGTCATGGACTTCGGCATCGCGCGCGCCCTGCACGGCGCGCAGTCGACCATGACCCAGACCGGCATGGTCATGGGCACGCCGCAGTACCTCTCCCCCGAACAGGCGCTCGGCAAGGCCGTCGACCACCGCTCGGACCTGTACGCGACGGGCTGTCTGCTCTACGAGCTGCTGGCCCTGAGGCCGCCCTTCACCGGCGAGACACCGTTGTCGGTGGTCTACCAGCACGTCCAGGACGCCCCGGTCCCGCCGTCGGAGGTCGCGCACGGCGCGCCGCCGGAGCTGGACGGCCTCGTGATGCGCTCGCTCGCGAAGGACCCGGACGACCGGTTCCAGAGCGCCGAGGAGATGCGCGGGCTCGTCCAGTACGGGCTGCAGATGCTCCAGGAGCAGGGCGGTCACACCGGCGTGTGGAACACCGGCCCGGTGGAGGTGCACGACGGCCTGCACACGCCGGTCGGCGGCGTCGCCGCGACGACGGCCATGGGCCACCCGATGCACCACGACACCGCGCAGGGCCCGATCCTGCCGCCGATGAACCCGGACGACGGCGGATACGGCTACGACGGCGGACACGGGGGCCACGGCGGCTACGGCCAGGACGGCTACGGCCCGCACGGCGGCAACGGCAAGAACGGCAAGGGCGGGCGCGGCAAGGCGCTGCTCTTCGTCGCGCTCGCGCTGATCGCGATCATCGCGGGCGTCGCGTACGCCATCGACAAGGCCGGCGAGAAGGGCGGCGGCGACACGAAGCCGCCGGCGGTCACCGACTCGCCGTCCACGAAGGAGAAGTCGCCGACCCCGTCCGAGGAGCCGTCGACCGCGAGCCAGTCGCCGGACTCGTCGGGCGGCGGCAACGACGGCTCGTGGACGCCGCCCACGTACCGGCCGACGTACCGGCCGACGACCCCGCCGCCGACGACCGAGCCGTCGACCGATCCGACGGACACGACGGACGGCGGTACGGGGACGAGCGAGGGCACGACCGAGGGCGGCACGGAGGGTACGAGCCAGGGTTCCAGCGAGGGCACGTCCACGGGCACCTCGACGGGCACGTCCAGCGGCACCTCGACCGGCACCTCCTCCGGCTCGGGCACCTCGACGGGCACCTCTTCCGGCACGTCCACCGGTACCTCGACGGGCACGTCGACGGGCACGACGACCGGCAGCTCCACCGGGACCACCGGCTGACGCTCAGTCCGTGAACGCGTCGCGCACCGCCTCGTACTCACGGGTCCACCACACGGCCAGGGCCGACACCGCGGGGAACTGCGGGTCGGCCCTGCGGTCGTGCCGCTGGTAGCGCCAGCGCAGGGTCCAGAAGTCGTTGAGCCGCTCCCACCACACCCGGTCGACGGCCGCGGCCAGCTCGGCGCCGTCGGCGCCGGCCGCGCGCCGGTAGGCCCGCGCGTACGCCCGCACCTTGTCGAGGGCCAGCTCGCCCGCCGGCCGTACGAAGAAGATGGCGGCGGCCCGTACGGCCTCCTCGGCGCGCGGGCGGACCCCGAGCCGGTCCCAGTCGACGATCGCGGCGGGCTCGGCGCCCCGGTAGAGCAGGTTGAAGGGGTGGAAGTCGCCGTGCACCCAGCCGGTCGGGGCGGCGGCCGGCGGGCGGCGGTGGGCGTGCTCGGCGAGCAGCACCCGGCGTTCCCGCAGCCGGTGCTCGGCGAGCTCGTCGAAGCCGTCGCGCGGGCGGCGGGCGCGGACCAGCCGGAGCAGCTCGTCGATCAGCCGGAAGGTGTCCTCGGGGCGGGCGCTCTCGTGGCCGGTGTCGGGGCCGCCGCCGGGCGGTGGTGACTCCATGACCCGGGCCAGGCAGGTGTGGACGTGCCCGAGGAGGGTGCCGAGCCGGCGGGAGCCGGCGGTGGTGAGCTGGGCGCCGTCGCGGTGCCGGCCGTCGATCCAGGGGTGCAGCGCGTAGCAGTGGCCGCCGATGACGGCGACGGTGCGGCCGGTGGCGTCGGGCAGCGGCGGGGCGACGGGCAGTCCGAGGGCGTGCAGCCGCTGCGTGGCCCGGTGCTGCCGGACGATGGTGTCCCGGTCGGCGGTGCGGGCGTCCAGGTGCTGCTTGAGGAAGTAGGCGCCGCGGGTGGTGGCGAGCCGGTAGCCACGGTTGAGCAGCCCCTGGGCCACGGGTTGGCAGGAGAGCGGCTCGCCCGCGTCCGTGTAGCGGCGCAGCAGGGCGCCGACCGGTGGAACCAGGGGAGGTGCAGATGAGCGCGGCACTCCGCAGATGTTAGATCACGCTACGTGGTGGAGATGTCGCTCCAAGGAGCGCACGTCCTGGGCCCGTTCGGGCTGTTCGGGCCGCCGGGGGTGTTCGGCCTGGTCGGACGAGTAGTCGAGGGTGTGCACGGTGACGAACTGGGGCTCGATGCGCATGTAGACCGGCTCGAAGGCCTCGCCGTCCACCGAACGGGGGGCCTGGCCGAAGGCCGCGAGCTGCTCCTCGGTCGGCTCGACGATCGCCGCGGTGCCGGTGAACTGGACGGACCACAGGTTGTCGGCGCCGGAGGTGAGGTTGTCCGCGCCGTACGCGACGACGCTGCCGTTGCAGGCCCGGTGGTAGCCGAGGCCGCGGTGCATGCGGATCAGGACGTCGCCGTCCGCCACGATGTGGCGGGCCGGGGCGACGAACGGCATCGCCCGCATGCTCGTGGCCAGCCGCCCGTACGACACACGGTTCAGCAGCTCGATGGCGCGTTTCTCCTCGGTGGACATGGCTTCCACTCTCCGCCACCGGCACGGTGTCGGGAAAGGGGCCCCGGCCCCGGTTCGCGGGGACGTAGGTCCCGAATGCGGGCCGCCCGGCCCCGCTCACCCGTTCGAGTGAACCGGTCGGGCCGGGCGGGAACGCGCGCCGTCAGTGGCGCTCGGCCTGCATCCTCGC
The DNA here is from genome assembly GCF_042677525.1 of Streptomyces sp. NPDC127114. NCBI lineage: Bacteria > Bacillati > Actinomycetota > Actinomycetes > Kitasatosporales > Streptomycetaceae > Streptomyces > Streptomyces sp. NPDC127114. The sequence continues at coordinate 16,400 of NZ_JBHXTJ010000025.1, read as the reverse complement.
CACGTACGCGGCGGCCTGGGAACGCCGCTCCATGCCCAGCTTCGACAGCAGGCTGGAGACGTAGTTCTTGATGGTCTTCTCCGCGAGGTGGAGCCGCTCGCCGATGGCCCGGTTGGTCAGGCCCTCGCCGATCAGATCGAGGATCCTGCGCTCCTGCTCGGTGAGACTGGCGAGCCGGTCGTCGCCCTTGGGGCTGTTCCCGTCCCGCAGCCGCTCGAGCACCCGGGCGGTGGCCACCGGGTCGAGCAGCGACTTGCCGGCCGCGACGTCCCGGACGGCGTTCAGGAGCTCGTTGCCGCGGATCGCCTTCAGGACGTAACCCGAGGCGCCGGCCATGATCGCGTCGAAGAGGGCCTCGTCGTCCGCGTACGAGGTGAGCATCAGGCACTTGACGGAGTCGTCCTGCGAGCGGACCTCGCGGCACACCTCGACGCCGCTGCCGTCGGGCAGCCGGACGTCGAGCACGGCCACGTCGGGACGGGTCGCGGGGATCCTGACCAGGGCGTCCGCGGCCGTACCGGCCTCGCCGACCACCTCGATGTCGTCCTCCACGGACAGCAACTCGTGGACGCCGCGCCGCACGACTTCATGGTCGTCCAGCAGAAATACCCGGATTTTTCCTTCTTCGCGCACGCGGTCAGTCTCACATATTGGCTCTTCCCGCGCCTGGGGTGCCCGGGATAACGTGCCGGGTGTTCCGACGAGGGCGTCGGGCCGCTGTCCCATGCGCTGACCAGCGGCGAATACCCGTTTTCTCGATTTACTTGGAAATCCAAGCAAAATCGCAGGTCAAGTGGGGTTTCGCAGGAATGCCGCACTGTGGGTAACGTGCCTATGACGACGCTTGCCGGATCACCTGTCACGCCGACCCCGGCCGCGTCGCACCCACCCCGTGCGAAGGGTACGGAGAAGGCGGAGCCGCACTGGCCTCAGGCGAACCCGGAGGCTGGACCGACGGAGGAGCACGCACGTGACCGTGGAGAGCACTGCCGCGCGCAAGACGACGCGACGCAGCAGCGGCGCCAAGCGCACAACCAGCGCCGCGAGCGCGAAGAAGGCACCGGCCGCGCAGAGCGCCGAGCCCGAGCTCGTTCAGCTGCTGACGCCCGAGGGTGAGCGCGTCCACCACCCCGAGTACGACATCGACCTGAGCGCCGAGGAGCTGCGCGGTCTGTACCGCGACATGGTCCTGACCCGCCGCTTCGACTCCGAGGCCACCGCCCTGCAGCGGCAGGGCGAGCTGGGCCTGTGGGCCTCGCTGCTCGGCCAGGAGGCCGCCCAGATCGGCTCCGGCCGCGCCCTTCGGGACGACGACTACGTCTTCCCGACCTACCGCGAGCACGGCGTCGCCTGGTGCCGCGGGGTCGACCCCACCAACCTGCTCGGCATGTTCCGCGGAGTGAACAACGGCGGCTGGGACCCCAGCAGCAACAACTTCCACCTGTACACGATCGTCCTCGGCTCGCAGACCCTGCACGCCACCGGCTACGCCATGGGCGTCGCCAAGGACGGCACGGACTCGGCCGTGCTCGCGTACTTCGGCGACGGCGCCTCCAGCCAGGGCGACGTCAACGAGTCGTTCGTGTTCTCCGCGGTCTACAACGCCCCGGTCGTGTTCTTCTGTCAGAACAACCAGTGGGCCATCTCGGAGCCCATCGAGAAGCAGACCCGCGTCCCGCTCTACCAGCGCGCCCGCGGCTTCGGCTTCCCCGGCGTCCGCGTCGACGGCAACGACGTCCTGGCCTGTCTCGCCGTGACCCGCTCCGCCCTGGAGCGCGCCCGCCGCGGCGAGGGTCCGACGCTCATCGAGGCGTTCACCTACCGCATGGCCGCGCACACCACCTCCGACGACCCGACCCGCTACCGCCGCGACGCGGAGCGCGAGGCGTGGGAGGCCAAGGACCCGATCCAGCGCCTGCGGACCTACATGGAGAACTCCGGTCTCGCCGACGCGGCCTTCTTCGAGGAGCTGGAGGCGGAGAGCGAGGCGCTCGGCAAGCACGTGCGTGAGGTCGTCCGCGCCATGCCCGTCCCGGACCACATGGCGATCTTCGACCACACGTACGCCGACGGGCACGCGCTCGTCGACGAGGAGCGCGCGCAGTTCGCCGCGTACCAGGCGTCCTTCGAGGGCGGAGAGGGCGAGTAACGATGGCTGTTCAGAAGCTTCCCCTCGCGAAGGCGCTCAACGAGTCGCTGCGCAAGGCCCTGGAGACCGACCCCAAGGTCGTCATCATGGGCCTGGACGTCGGCAAGCTCGGCGGTGTCTTCCGGATCACCGACGGTCTGCAGAAGGACTTCGGCGAGGACCGGGTCGTCGACACCCCGCTCGCCGAGTCCGGCATCGTCGGCACCGCGATCGGCCTCGCGCTGCGCGGCTACCGGCCGGTCGTGGAGATCCAGTTCGACGGCTTCGTCTTCCCGGCGTACGACCAGATCGTCACCCAGCTGGCGAAGATGCGGGCCCGTTCGCTCGGCACGGTGAAGATGCCGGTCGTCATCCGCATCCCGTACGGCGGTGGCATCGGCGCGGTCGAGCACCACTCCGAGTCCCCCGAGTCGCTCTTCGCGCACGTGGCCGGCCTCAAGGTCGTCACCCCGGCGAACTCCTCGGACGCCTACTGGATGCTCCAGCAGGCCATCCAGAGCGACGACCCGGTCATCTTCTTCGAGCCCAAGCGCCGCTACTGGGACAAGGGCGAGGTCGACACCGAGGCCATCCCCGGCGAGCTGCACAAGGCCCGGGTCGCCCGCGAGGGCACCGACCTGACGCTCGTCGCCTACGGCCCGATGGTGAAGACCTGCCTGGAGGCCGCCGCGGCCGCCGCCGACGAGGGCAAGTCGATCGAGGTCGTGGACCTGCGGTCGATCTCGCCGCTCGACTTCGACACCATCCAGGCCTCGGTGGAGAAGACCCGCCGCCTGGTCGTGGTGCACGAGGCGCCGGTGTTCTTCGGCTCCGGCGCGGAGATCGCCGCCCGGATCACCGAGCGCTGCTTCTACCACCTCGAGGCCCCCGTCCTGCGGGTCGGCGGCTACCACGCGCCGTACCCGCCGGCGCGCCTGGAGGAGGAGTACCTGCCGGGCCTGGACCGCGTGCTCGACGCCGTCGACCGCTCGCTGGCGTACTGAGGAGAGCACCGTGACCATCCGCGAATTCAAGATGCCCGACGTGGGCGAGGGCCTCACCGAGGCCGAGATCCTCAAGTGGTACGTCCAGCCCGCTGACACCGTCACCGACGGGCAGGTCGTGTGCGAGGTCGAGACGGCGAAGGCGGCCGTGGAGCTGCCCATCCCGTTCGACGGCACCGTCCACGAGCTGCTGTTCCCCGAGGGCACGACGGTCGACGTCGGCCAGGTCATCATCTCGGTCGACGTCGGCGGCGGAGCGGAGCCCGCCGCGCCGGCGGCGCCGGCCGCGGCCGCCGCCCCGGCGCAGGAGCCGGTGGCCGAGCCGGTGGCCGAGCAGGCTCCGGAGGGCCGTCAGCCGGTCCTCGTCGGTTACGGCGTGGCCGCGTCCTCCACGAAGCGACGGGCCCGCAAGGGCGCCGTGGTGCCCGGCCAGGCCGCCGCCGCGATTCAGGGCGAGCTCAACGGCCACGGAGGTGTCGCCACCGCGGCCCGCCCGCTGGCCAAGCCGCCGGTGCGCAAGCTCGCGAAGGACCTGGGCGTCGACCTGGCGACGGTCGTCCCGACCGGCCCGGACGGCATCATCACCCGCGAGGACGTGCACAAGGCGGCCGCCCCCGCGCCCGCCGCGCCGGCTCCGGCCGTCGAGGCACCCGTACCCGCTCCGGCCGCCGCTCCCGTTCCGGCCCCCGCGGCTGCCGTGTCTTCGGACGCGCGGGAGACCCGTATCCCGATCAAGGGCGTACGGAAGGCCACGGCGGCGGCGATGGTCGGCTCGGCCTTCACCGCGCCGCACGTCACCGAGTTCATCACCTTCGACATCACGCGCACGATGAAGCTGGTCGAGGAGCTCAAGTCCGACAAGGACATGGCGGGTCTGCGGGTCAACCCGCTCCTGCTGATCGCCAAGGCCGTCCTGGTCGCGATGAAGCGCAACCCGGACGTCAACGCGGCCTGGGACGAGGCCGCCCAGGAGATCGTGCTCAAGCACTACGTGAACCTGGGCATCGCCGCGGCCACCCCGCGCGGTCTGATCGTGCCGAACATCAAGGACGCGCACGCCCAGACCCTGCCGGAGCTGTCCAAGTCCCTGAGCGAGCTGGTCTCCACTGCCCGCGAGGGCAAGACCACCCCGGCGGCGATGCAGGGCGGCACCTTCACCATCACCAACGTCGGCGTCTTCGGCGTCGACACCGGTACGCCCATCATCAACCCGGGCGAGTCCGCGATCCTCGCGGTCGGCGCCATCAGGTTCCAGCCGTGGGTCCACAAGGGCAAGGTGAAGCCTCGCCAGGTCACGACCTTGGCCCTGTCCTTCGACCACCGCCTGATCGACGGCGAACTCGGCTCCAAGTTCCTGGCCGACGTCGCCGCGATTCTGGAGCAGCCGAAGCGGCTCATCACCTGGGCGTAAACGCCTGACGTTGTTTCACGTGAAACGCCCGGACGGCGGCACTCCGCCGCACCGGGCGTTTCCCGTTTTCCCGTGCCGGTCACGCTTGGCGAAAATACCTGTGGTGCCCCCGGGAAAGGCCTTTCTAGAGTCGTCGCCGACCGAGAACCACTTCGCTCGAACCAAGCTCGACACGAAGGGGGAATCATGAAGCTGTCGCTCAAGACGGCCCTGCGGGCCTCGACCATCCTGGGCGGAGCCGCACTCCTCGCGGTGACCACCGCGACCTCGGCCTCGGCGACCGTCACCGCGTCCCACGGGTCCGACCGGGCGCAGGCCACGGCGTACTCGATGCGGGCGTACGACGGGGAGTCGGACGGCAACGGCGTGTACGCCGACGCCTACCTGGCCAACGGCGCCCACGTCTCGCAGTGGGACGGCAACGGCGCCCACGGCGACTGGGGCCCGTGGGCCACGTACAACTCGCAGATCAAGCAGTTCCGGGTCTGCGAGGACCACACGGGGTGCTCGGCCTGGATCTACTGGCCCAGCTAGGCCGCGGGTCTGACCGCTTGAAGTGAACGCCCGGTCGGGGACGGCGCCTCCCCGACCGGGCGTACGCGTGCGTGGATACGATCACCTCGACGGGGGCCGGGGCAGAACGAGGGGGTGCCGTTTGACGTACGCGACAGAGCCGGCCGAGGAAGCCCGGATCGAGGATGCGGGCAACATCCTGGTCGCGCCTTCGACGCTGCGGGACGACGAGCTGAGGAAGGACTTCTTCGGGTCCGTCGTCGCTCCGGAGGACCTCGAATCCGGTGCGCTCGACCTCGCGCGGAAGACCGTCTACCTGTGTGGCGACATCGCCGCGATCAGCCGCCTTCCTCTGCGTGCGGCCGCCCGGGTGTTCGTGATCCGGGAACTCTCGCACGGCTGCCACGAGGACGCCGACGAACCATGGACCCTCGTGGACCTCGGCCGGGTCCCCCTCCGCGTGCACGGCGTCGGCGTGTACTACCGCCGCTTCTTCGCACCCGGCGACGACCACTTCGGACGCATCACCGCGGAGCACGCCTTCCAGTCCCTGACCGAGTCCACCAAACCCGGGGCCGCCCGTCGCAGCGGCATCTATCTGACGCCCGTCACGCGACACGGTGACGACCTGCATTTCCGCCTGCTGCGGTGCTCCACGAACCTCTCGGGGCCGACCGAGGGCTTCCGCCCGACCGACACGAGCATCGTCGAGGCCCTGAACGTCGAGGCCGCCTCCGTCTTCCGGAATCACGCGCCCCTCAACCACGTCCTCGCGCAGATCTACCACAACACCCGTGCCACGCCCGAGCGCAAGCAGTCCAAGGCCAGGATCTCGGCCCACGCCGACAAGACCAAGGACATGCCCGCCAACGGCGTCATGGCCTTCTGCACCTTCTACGACCGGCTCGACGGGCTGCAGCCCCTGGCCGACGACCCCTTCGACCACGGCGTGAAGGGCGTCAGCGCCCTGACCGGACTGCGGTTCCGGCTCAAGGAGCCGAACGGCGGAGGCGACCGGCCCGGGCTCCCTCCCCAGTTCACCGTGACCCTCCATCCCGGCTCCGTCTTCTTCATGCCGCTGTCCACCAACCGCCTGTACACGCACGAGATCCGGCCCTCGGCGCTGGACGCCGACCTGCTCCCGACCCGCCTCGGGTACGTGGTGCGCTGTTCGAGCGCCGAAGCCGTCCACCGGAACGGCGACACGTTCCTGAAGGCGGCCGGAGGCGGTCTGGTGAAGCTGGAGCCGCCCACGCCGGCCGGCATGGACGAGCTGCGCCGGCTGTACGCCGAGGAGAACAGGACCTCGGCCTTCATCGACTACGGCGACGCGTTCCTCTTCAGCATGAACTCGGGAGACTACGTTGCGCCCCGCGTCTAGCATCGCCGACGAGATCGTCTCGTGCGTTCTGCCGGCCGAGGAGAACCTCTTCGCGGAGCTCTCCGCGTCGGTTCGCTGGGAAGACGTGGGAAAGGGCCGGCGAGCCGCCGTCATCGCCCGGGTCGACGCATCGGGCGATGTGCCTCTCGTACGCACCACCGCCCGGTACGGCAGCCCGGCGCAGCGCTTCCGGCCGGCGCACGAACGGCTGGCGCAACGGATCCAGGAACGCGCGGCGCTTCCGGCCGGCTTCAACAACGCCCTCGTCGAGACGTACACGAACGCCTATCGGACCATGGGCAGCCATTCCGACCAGGCGCTCGATCTGGCCGACGAGTCGTTCATCGCCCTCTTCTCCTGCTACGAGGACCCCGGAGCGAGCCCGTCGAGAAAGCTGATCTTCGAGTCGAAGGACGGCGGCGAGAAGCACGAGATCCTCCTCGCCCACCACGGCGTCGTCGCCTTCTCCCTCGAAACGAACCGGCGGCTCAGGCACCGCATCGTCTGGGACGCGCCCGCCGGCACGGCGGACAACCCCTGGCTGGGAGTGACGTTCCGGACGTCGAAGACCTTCGTCCGGTTTCGCGACGGACACGCGTACCTGCCGCACGGGGCGCGCCTCGTGCCGGCCGACGACGAGCAGAGGCGCGCGTTCTACCGGTTGCGACGCCGCGAGAACGACGAAGCGGACTTCGTCTACCCCGCGCTGACCTGCACCGTCAGCGAGAGCGACCTGATGCCGCCGGTCTGAGCGATGCCGCCCGTCCGCCCCGTCCGCTGAGGGCAGTGCCGTCCGCGATGCGGACGGGTCTGCCTCTTGCACCCCTGTTGTATCTATGCTGTGCGCATGCCGTCACCAGCGCCTTTGCCCGTCAGACAGCCCCCCGCCGCCGACCGCGTCTACATGCACGTCAAGCAGGCGGTACTCGACCGGCGTTACGAGGGCGGCACGCTGCTCACCGAAGGGGAGCTCGCGCAGGCCGTCGGGGTGTCCCGCACACCGGTGCGCGAGGCGCTGCTGAAGCTGGAGATGGAAGGGCTGCTGAAGCTCTACCCGAAGAAGGGCGCCCTGGTGCTCGCCGTCTCCGCGCAGGAGATCGCGGACGTCGTCGAGACCCGGCTGCTCGTCGAGGAGTTCGCCGTACGGCGGGCCGTGCCCGCGCCGCCCGCGCTCGTCGCGCGGCTCGAAGAGCTCCTGGAGGAGCAGAAGCGGCGGGCCGAGGCCGGCGACCTGGCCGAGGTGGCCGTCACCGACCGCTGCTTCCACGCCGAGATCGTCAAGCACGCCGGCAACCAGATCCTCGCCCGGCTCTACGACCAGCTCCGCGACCGGCAGTTGCGGATGGGCGTCGCGGTCATGCAGTCGCAGCCCGACCGGATCGCCAAGAACATCGCCGAGCACGCCGAGATCCTGGAGCGGATCAAGGCCGGGGACGTCGAAGGGGCCGCGCACTGCGTGCGGCAGCACCTCAGCTGGGTCAAGGTCCTGGTGCGGGGTGACGAGCGATGAGCGGCCGTGACGGACACGGCTCCGGAGCCGGCCTGCCCGGCGATCCGCCCGGCGGCCGGCGCGCCGTCCTCGTCTGGGGCGTCGGCGTCGCCGTCTACTTCGTCGCCGTCATCTTCCGCACGTCCCTCGGCGTCGCCGGACTCGACGCCGCCGACCGGTTCGGGGTCAACGCCTCCGCGCTCTCCACCTTCTCCATACTCCAGCTGCTCGTGTACGCGGGCATGCAGATACCCGTCGGCCTCATGGTCGACCGCCTCGGCACGAAGAAGGTGCTGACCATCGGCGTCCTGCTGTTCACCCTCGGGCAGCTGGGCTTCGCGCTCTCCCCCTCGTACCCGATGGCACTCGCCTCCCGCGCCCTGCTCGGCTGCGGCGACGCGATGACCTTCATCAGCGTGCTGCGGCTCGGCACCCGCTGGTTCCCGGCCCGCCGCGGGCCGCTGGTCGCCCAGCTCGCCGGTCTCGTCGGGATGGCCGGAAACCTCGTCTCCACGATCGTCCTCGCCCGGCTCCTGCACGGAGTCGGCTGGACGGCCGCCTTCGCGGGCAGCGCCGCCGCCGGCGTGGTCGTCCTCGTCCTGCTGCTGCTCTTCCTCAAGGACCACCCCGAGGGCCACGAGCCCGAGCGCTCCCCCGAGCTCTCGGCTTCGCTCGAGCAGGGGGCACCCCCCTCGCACGCGGGCGCCGCCTTCGTCCGCCGGCAGATCGCCGAGTCCTGGCGCGAGCCGGGCACCCGGCTCGGCATGTGGGTGCACTTCACCACCCAGTTCCCCGCCATGGTGTTCCTGCTGCTCTGGGGGCTGCCCTTCCTGGTCGAGGCGCAGGGCCTGACGCGGGAGACCGCCGGGGAACTGCTGACCCTCGTGGTGGCCTCCAACATGCTCGTGGGGCTCGTCTACGGCCAGATCATCGCCCGGCACCACGCCGCCCGCGCGCCGCTGGCGCTCGGCACCATCGCGGTGACGGCCACCCTGTGGGCGACCACCCTCGTCTACCCCGGCGACCACGCGCCGATGTGGCTGCTCGTGACGCTCTGCACCGTGCTCGGTGCCTGCGGCCCCGCCTCGATGATCGGCTTCGACTTCGCCCGCCCCGCCAACCCGCCGGAGCGGCAGGGCACCGCCTCGGGCATCGTCAACATGGGCGGCTTCGTCGCCTCCATGACGACGCTCTTCGCGGTGGGCGTGCTGCTCGACGCGACCGGCGACGACTACCGGATCGCCTTCTCCTCCGTCTTCGTCCTGGAGGCCCTGGGCGTCGTCCAGATCCTGCGCCTCAAGGCCCGCACCGCGCGACGGGAGCGGGAACGGCTCGTCGCCAGCCGCGTGGAGGCCGTGCACGTTCCCGCGTGACGATCAGTTCGGGGTCACCGCGAAGTTCGCCAGGATCGCCCGGGCCAGGTCCTCGTCGCCCTCCGTCTTGACCCGGTCGGCGACGTCGGAGGGGCGGACGCGGCCGCAGGCCAGGCGGACGTACGTCTCCCAGTCCGTCGCCAGCGTCACGGCGGGGCCGAGCGACGGGGCGCCGTCGACGGTGCCGTTGCCCTCGGCGTCCACGCGGACCGTGCGCAGGAACTCCACCGGGCCGCTGACGTCGAAGACCACCGCCGACTGCGGGGGCGCCCCGGCGTCCCTGGCGACCACCTTCGGCAGGGCCTCCAGGAGCACGTCACGGGTGACGTACGCGCCGGGGGAGTCCCAGTTGCCCGGGGTGCCGAGCGTGGCGCGCAGATCCTGCTCGTGCACCCAGCAGTCGAAGGCCCGCATCCGGTACGCCAGTTCCAGGGTCTGCTCGGCGCCGAGGGGGGCGCGGATCAGGGCGTCGGGCTGCCGGTTCTCGTTGCGCAGCTGGCGGGCCCGGCGGATCAGTACGTACTCCAGCTCCGCGGTCATCTCCGGCGCCGTGTGGTGCCGCCGCACATCGACCTGCATCTCCATGTAGCGGGCGAAGTCGGTGCGCACGTGGTAGAGGTCGCGGGGCAGGGTGTGGATGGGGCGGGGGTCGCCCAGCATCTCGGTCTCCATGCCGATGACGTGGGAGACGATGTCGCGGACGGACCAGCCCGGGCACGGCGTGGCGCGGTTCCACTCGCCCTCGACGAGCGGCTGCACCAGCTCGGCTATCGCTTCGATGGAGTGGGTCCAGGCATCGGCGTAGTTCTGGAGGCTGGGATGGACGGTCACGGGACCCCTCGGCGGTTCTTCGTGCTCGGGCTGCTGGCGTAGCGGGCGGGCTGAAACATGACTGCGTGGAGGCTCGGACGCTAAGTTACGCTGCCCGAAGGCACCCCGGCAGTGCTTTCGTGTGACGATCGTAGGCCGGTGTTGACGGCTCGAATGCCAGGACGGTGGTAGTGTGCGCGCCTCACTGATCCAGATCGCGGTAGACCCGGACGAACCGGTCGAGGACCGGCGGGCGCGCGTGGCCCGGCTCGTACGGGAGGAGCGGGGCGCCGCCGATCTCGTCGTCCTCCCGGAGCTGTGGCCGATGGGCGCCTTCGCCTACGAGGCGTTCGCCGCCGAGGCCGAGCCGATGAAGGGTCCCACGTACGAGGCGATGTCCGCCGCCGCGCGGGACGCCGGGGTGTGGCTGCACGCGGGATCGGTCGTGGAGGCGGCCGGCGGCGCCCTCTACAACACCTCGCTCGTCTTCTCCCCCGACGGCGAGCTCGCCGCGAGCTACCGCAAGATCCACCGCTTCGGCTTCGACAAGGGCGAGGCCGTGCTGATGGCGGCCGGCGAGGACCTGGTGACCGTCGCCCTGCCGCCGCTCACCGTGGGCGTCGCCACCTGCTACGACCTGCGCTTCCCCGAGCTGTTCCGCGGCCTCGTGGACGCCGGCGCCCAGGCCTTCGTGGTCCCGGCGGGCTGGCCGGCCCGGCGCCTCGCGCACTGGACGCTGCTCGCGCGGGCGCGCGCCGTCGAGAACCAGGCGTACGTGCTGGCCTGCGCGACCGCGGGCACGCACGCCGGCGTGGAGCAGTCCGGGCACTCGCTCGTCGTCGACCCGTGGGGCGAGGTCCTGGCCGAGGCGGGCCCGGACGAGGAGATCCTCCGCGTCGAGCTGGACCCGGCGAAGGTCACGACGACCCGGGAGCAGTTCCCGGCGCTGAAGGACCGGGTCCTGGGCCGCCCCTGAACGTGCCCGGGAGCACCCGGGGCTCTCCTGCACGGGCCCGGGAGCACTCCGGCCCGCCCCTGAACAGGCCCGGGAGCACCCCCGGGGCGCCCCCGGGACGCCGCTAGGCGTTGGCCTCGGCCCACAGCTCGGTGGCCCTGCGGACACCCGCCTTCACGGCGCCGAACCGGGTGAGGGCCGAGCGGTCCACCCCGGCGAAGATCAGCGCCAGGGAGAGGTCGCCGCCCTCCGCCCGCCCCGTGGCCTGGACGGTCAGCTTCCGGCCCTTGCCCCGGCCCGACTCGCGGACGGTCACCGTGACGCCCGGGTCCTCCTCGTCGGCCGCGCGGGTCAGCACGTAGCCGCGCTTGTCGAGGGCCGACAACCGGTAGTCGTCACCCGCGTGACGCAGCATCAGAGACCGCTGGTGCAGCGTGGCGCCCAGGCGGTTGCGGGTCATGTACACGACCCGGTCGCCGACCCGCAGCGTGGCCCGGTTCAGGGTCGGCAGGTCGAGGTTCTCGGCGTGTATGCCGCGCGACTCGTAGCTGGCCGGCGGGACGAGACCGCCGCGCAGCTCCGAGGTCACGATCTCCGGGAGCGTACGGGGCAGCGGGCAGACCAGCGTGAGCTCGCCGAACTCCGGCGAGACGCCCCGCCAGCCGTTCAGCCGTTCCGGCCGCTTCCCCTCCTGCCAGCGGTGCAGGGTGAACGGCGTGACGGTGGTGTGCACGGATACGGCTCCTTTGGGCGGCGGTCGGACGGCGGCGGCGCTCGGGCGGCGACGAAGCTCAGACGGTGATGGCGTTCAGGGCGGCGGGCCGGACCTCGGCCTCCGGCGCGGGCGGCGCGTATTCGGCCCACGCCGCCGCCAGTCTCCCCACCGCCGTGACGAGGGTGTCGTGCGGCAGGAGGAAGTGCAGCCGCAGCATGCGGGCGCTGCCGCCCAGGGCGTCCATGGTCGAACCGGGCAGCACGGCGACGCCGTGGCGCAGCGCGAGCTGGGCGAACGAGACGCCGTCGCCGTACGGGAGCCGCACCCACAGCGTCTGGCCGCCCGCGGCCGGCGGGCAGTCCCAGGAGGGCAACAACCGGGCCAGCTCGGCCCGCAACAGGTCGTGACCTGCTCGCAGTTCCGCCACGCGCGAGCGGACGATCGGGTCGAAGTCGCCCAGCAGCCGGGCCGCCACCAGCTGCGCCGGAACGTCGCTGCCGAGGTCGTGCAGCGCCTTCAGCCGCGCGAGCCGCGCGATCAGCGGCGCGGGGCCCCGCACCCAGCCGATCCGCAGCCCGCCCCAGACCGACTTGCTGAGCGACCCGATGCCGACGACCTCCGTGCCGTACGCGGACAGGGGCGGCGGCCCTTCGCGCCCGCCGACCCCGGCGTCGGACCCGGCCCCCGCTCCCGCCCGAGCCTCGGGCCCGTCGAGCCGCAGCTCGCCCAGCACCTCGTCGTCGATCAGCGGCACGCCGTACGCCTCCGCCGCCTCGACCAGGCGCCGGCCGAGCAGCGGCGGCAGGACCGTACCGGTCGGGTTCTGGAAGCGGGGGATCACATAGGCGAGGGCCGGGCGGTGACGTTCCATCACCCGGATCGCCGCGTCCACGTCGAGCCCGTCGGGGCCCACCGCCACCGGGTGGGGTACGGCTGCCGCCTCCCGGAACAGTTCGAGGGCGCCCGGATAGGTCGGCGCCTCCACCAGGACCCCGTCGCCCGGCGCCACGAGGAGCCGCGTGAGCAGGCCGATGGCCTGCTGGGCGCCGGTGGTGACGAGGATCTGCTCCGGGCCGGTCGGCAGGCCGCGGCGCGCGTAGCGGCCGGCGACTGCGGCCCGCAGCGCGGGCAGACCGGCCGGGTGGTAGCCGAGGTCGTCCGCGGGCAGCACGAGACGCGCGTACGCCTCTGCGAGCGCGGGCGGCGGTGACGGCGGTGCCGCGCAGCTCAACAGCAGGACGTCGTCGACCGGTTCGAGCAGGTGCAGGAACATCGGGTTGGACGTCTCCGTCACCCGCGGCTCCCCCGGCGGCGTGAGCGCGGCCGGTGCCACCCGCGTGCCGCTGCCCTGCCGGCGCACCAGGCGCCCCTCCTGCCGCAGCGTCTCGTACGCGGCGACCACTGTCGTCCGGCCCACCGAGAGCGCGCCCGCGAGTCTCCGGTCCGGGGGCAGCGCGGCCCCCGGCGGCAGCAGGCCCTCGTCGATCAACTGCCGTACACGGGCGGCGAGAAGCAGGTACATCGGCCCGCGTCCGGCCGACCAGCGGCCGAGCCAGGCCACCAGTTCGCCCAGGGAGGGTGTCATTGGATCCATCGGCGGACCAATCTGCCGGGATTGGATCTGTGGGCGCAAGCCCGCCGTCCACAGACTGAACGTCATGAGCGCCGACCTCCTTCCCGACACGTCCCGTCCCGAGACCCTCGCCGTCCACTCGCCGCAGCCGGAGATCCGCGGCAGCCGGCCGCTCGGCGTGCCCCTCCACCAGGGACACGTCTTCGCTTTCGAGAGCGCGGACGCCCTCGCCGAGGCCTTCGAGTCGCCCGACGCCTTCCTCTACAGCCGGATGGGCAACCCGACGGTCCGCGCCCTGGAGACCGCGGTCGCCCGCCTGGAGGGAGGCGCCGACGCCCACTCGTTCGCCTCCGGCATGGGCGCCATCAACGGCGTCCTGCTCGCGCTGCTGTCCACCGGCGGGCACGTCGTCGCCCAGCGCTGCCTGTACGGCGGCACCTACGCCGTCCTCACCGACCTCGCCGAACGCTGGGGGGTCGAGGTCACGTACGTCTCCGGGACCGACGCCGACGAGGTGCGCGCCGCGCTGCGGCCGGAGACCCGGCTGCTGTACCTGGAGACGATCGCCAACCCCACCACCCGGGTCTCCGACCTGCCCGCGCTGATCGCCGTCGCGCGGGAGGCGGGCGTGCCCACCTGCGTCGACAACACCTTCGCCTCGCCGCTGCTGTGCCGGCCGATCGGCTACGGCGCGGACATCGTCGTCCACTCCGCGACCAAGTACCTCGCGGGCCACGCCGACGTCCTCGGCGGGATCGCCGTCTTCAAGGACGTCGGGACGCACCGCCGGGTCCGCCACCACGCCGTCGAACTGGGCGCCGTGACCGACCCGTTCGCCGCGTGGCTGACGCTGCGTGGGCTGCAGACCCTGCCGCTGCGCGTCGAGCGGCAGTGCGCGAACGCCGCCGAGCTGGCCGGCCGGCTCGCCGCCCACCCGGCGGTCGCCGCCGTCCGCCACCCGGCGCTCGCCGGGCACCCGGACCACGAGGTGGCCGCGCGGCTGCTGCCGCGGGGCGGCGGCGGGGTGGTCTCGCTGGACCTGGCGGGCGGGCGGGAGGCCGGGCGGGCCTTCGTCGAGGCGGTGCGGGTGGCCTCGCTGAGCGTCTCGCTCGGCGACGTGAAGACCCTGGTCATGCACCCGGCCTCGACCTCCCACCGCCAGCTGGACGAGGCGGCGCTCACGGCGGCGGGCATCGGCCCGGGCACGGTCCGGGTCTCCGTCGGCATCGAGCACGTCGAGGACCTGTGGACGGACCTGGCCCAGGCGCTGGAGAAGGCCGCCGCGGCCGGGACGGTCTGAGCCGGTCCGAGCCGGTCCGAGCCCGTCAGTCCTCCCGTTCCCGCTCGGCCATCCGGATCACGCACACCGCGATCGCGACGAGCAGCGCGGAGTCGGCGTCCTCGCGGACCACGTTCACGGCGTAGGTGTCGCGGACGTGGAACCACTGGCGCGAGATGTGGGCGAGGAGTTCGCCGTCGTACTCGACGGTGAACTCCCGGTCCAGGATCCGTCCGCTGACGTCGAGTTCGGTGCCCTCGACGAGGGTGACGCGGTAGTGGTTGCGCAGCAGCGAGAGCCGTTTGCGGCGCACGGTGGCGAGGGGCCGCTCCTCCCGCTCGATCGTCATCGTGTCGCGCAGGCTGAACATCTTCTGCCGCAGCGTGATCAGCACCCGCCCGTCGGGGTCCTTCAGCTCCAGGGTGTCGCGCAGCCGCAGCGCCTTCCCGTCGACGAGGAAGGCGTGCCGGCCCCGCTCGTCCTCGATCCAGTAGTCGTCGCCGATGGCGAAGATCTTGTCCCGTACCAGGTATTTCATGACGGAATGCCTTCCCCGTCACGGGGAGAAGTAGCGGGTGAACGGGTCGGAGCTGACGCCGAGCTCGGTGCCGAAGGGCGTGTCGAGCTGGTGGATCAGGAGCACGGTGAAGGCGATGAAGCCCGACAGGCCCATCACCAGGATGACGTGGGTGCTGCTGCGGTTGAGGCCGAAGAGGAACATGAAGGCGACGGTGAGCAGGCCGCCGATGACGAGTCCCGCCCACAGGACGACGGAGAGGCGTTCGTCGGCCGCCGCCTCGCGGCCGCGGCGGGCGTCGTCCACGTAGCCGATCTGGGCCAGCACCTCCTGGGCGGCGATCTGCTGGGACGTGGTGCCCTTGCCGCGCAGCTCGCCCGCGGCGCGCAGCCGGTCGAGCAGCGCCCAGCCCTCCGCGCCGAGGGGCTCGCGCTCGGCCATCCTGGCCCATTCGACGTCCACGACGTGCCCGGCGTACGTACGGGCCGCCTCGCGCAGCGGGCGGCGCTGCTCGGCGGGGAGGGCGTCGGCCAGGAGGTACGTCTGGTGCAGGGCGCTCGCCTCGGCCTGGACGCGGTCGTCGGCGGTGGCGCGGTTGTCCCAGACCGAGACCAGGCAGAGGCCGAGCACCAGCGCGTAGAAGACCGACACCATCATCGAGATGTACTCGGCGACGTCCTCGCGGGGCAGGTCGTCCGGCCGCCGTGGGAAGAGCTTGGTCTTGAGGTACACCGCGAGGGCGGCGAGCAGGGCGACGGCGAAGATGACGGTGAGGGTTTCCAGCAGGGCCATGAGGTCTGGGGTCTCTTCCGGGCGCTCAGTGGTGGCGGCGGCTGCCGAGCAGCGCGGCGGCGACGGCGGCGGGGATGAGGATCAGCAGCAGCGTCAGGACGACGCCGCGCCGGGGGAGTTCGCGGGAGCGGCGCTGCAGGCGCGCCAGCAGGCCCTCGTCCCCGGCGGCGGTGACCCGTTCGGGTGATACCGGGGGCCGCTGGACGGCGGGCACCTCACCCACGGCGGGCACTTCCCCCACGGCGGGCACCTCACCCACGGCGGGGACCTCGCCCGCGCCGGGTGCCTCGTCGGCGGCGCCGGGAGGCCGGGCCGCGGGGGGAGCCGGTGGCGCGGGAGGCGGGGGAGGCAGGCCGGAGCCCTGCGGTGGTGCGGCGCCCGGCGGCGGTGCCGCGCCCGGTGGCAGCGCGCCCGCGCCCACGGCGTCGAGGGCCGCCCCGGCGAGGGCGGCCGCCGCCTG
>NZ_JBHXTJ010000024.1:0-111688 GCF_042677525.1 Streptomyces sp. NPDC127114 | reverse complement strand
AGAACTACACTACCTAAAACCTGCCCTCGGCCGTTCCTCCGGTCCGGCAGGCGCTACATGCCGCCGCTCCGCGAACCCGGCGGCAGCGCGTACGCCGACGACGACCAGCCCGTCTGCTGGCGGTGCCGCGCCGCTCCCGTGCCGGCGAAGCCCCGGAAGCCCAGTTCCTCCTCGCCGCTGCGGTCGCCCGGCAGCGTACGGAACGACCGGCGGTACTCGGAGTACAGGGCGTCGTAGATCGGAGTCGCCGAAAAACCCGCCGAACCGTCCTGCGCCGGGCGCATCGCGGGGATCCCGCTCGGCACGGGACTCGGGGTCGGACTCGGATACTGCTGGCGGAAAGGGTCGTATGCGTGCACGTATGTGCCAACGACCCCGCCGTCCGTGAGATGCGGGCGGTACGCCTCCGAAAGCGGAGCCCGGGGGCGCGGCACGGTCGGCACCCCCGGGACGCGGGCCGGCCCTATGCCGGGTCGCGGGTGGTCCATCACGTGCCGGCCAGCGGCATCGCGGCGGCCACCAGGCGCCCGTTGGCCGCGGCCTTCTCCAGCGCGTCGCGCAGCAGGTCCTCGCGCGGCTGCTGCCCGATCGAACCGACCGGGGCGGCGAAGACGAGCACCGTGTGCGACTTGTTCGCCGCGGCCCGCCAGCCCTCGGTGACCTGGAGCGGCTGGTGCGCCTGCCACCAGGCGACCTGACCCGTGCCGCCCGTACCCGGCTGGAGCACCGAGTGCAGCTGGCCCATGGCGACCAGGACCGACCAGCCGGGCAGCGGGGCCGGCGTGTGCTCGAGGTCGGCGACCGGCTGGAAGCCCTGCTCGACGAGCAGGGGCAGGAACTCGTCCGTCAGACCCTCCGAGCCGGGGCGGGCGACGGGCGCGGTCGGCTCCACCACGAGCGCCGGGTGCAGCTCGCCCTGGATCAGGACCAGACCGCTGGTGACGCCGAGGACCGCCTGCTCCGGGTGGGCGGCGGAGAGCGAGCCGGCGGCGTCGGCCGCCGTGATGGAGGCGACGGCGCCCTGGAGCTGCTCCTCGGCGACCCGCACGACCTGCGACGGAATGCAGCTGGCGTGGGCGAACGCGAGGACGGCGGTCTCCTCGCCGACGAACAGGACGGTGCTGGTGCGCTCCTGCTCGGAGTCGCCCGGGGTCCGGCAGGAGGTGCAGTCGTAGCTGCCCGGGGCGTTGTCGCCGGCGAGCAGCCGGTCGGCTTCTTCGTCGCCGATCTCGGCGCGTACGTCCTCGCTGACGTCGAGCATGCGCGGCACGGGGGGCTCCCTGGACTCATTGCGTGCGACGGCGGGCGGTTCCCGGTCGTCTCATGCCGAGTTCAACGGGGAAGGCTCGGCCGGGGTCACGCGTGGAGGGCCGACAAATGTTTGAGGAGCGGCGCCGCGGGCCGTGCCGCCGACCGGGTGGGATGTGAACGGCGTTCCGCGCGGCACGGGGCCGGGCTCCGGGGCCGCTGCCTAGCCTGCCCCGATGTCGAAGATCCGATGGTGGACGACCGGATGCCTGCTGACGGCCGCGCTGCTGGCGCCGCCGGCGCAGGCCGTGGCGGGCGCGGGGCCGACGGGCACGGCGAGGGCGGGGGCGCCCGCGGCGGCAGCGGCCGGGGCGCCCGCCGGGGTGCCTGCAGCGGCAGCCGCCGGGGTCGCCCCCGCCGTGCCGGTCGTGGCCGGCTCTGCCGCTCCCACGCCCGTCGAGGCGTGCGTGAAGGACCAGTGGCCGTGGGGCTGCGTCGCGCAGTGCGAGAGCGGCGGGGACTGGCGCGCCAACACCGGGAACGGCTTCTACGGCGGGCTGCAGTTCTGGCAGCCCACCTGGGAGGAGTTCGGCGGCCGCCGCTACGCCCGGCGCGCTGACCTGGCGACGCGGGCCCAGCAGATCACGGTCGCCGAGGGCGTGCTGCGCGTCCAGGGCTGGGGGGCCTGGCCGGTGTGCTCGCGGCGGTACGGCCTGAGCGGCCGCGCCCATGTCGTGCAGCCCGGCGACACGCTCAGCGGTATCGCCCGGCGGTTCGCCGTCAAGGGCGGCTGGCAGGCGCTGTACGCCGCGAACCGTTCGGCGATCGGCCCCGACCCGAACCGGCTGACGATCGGCACGATGCTGCGGATCGCCCCGCTCTAGCAGCGCCCTCCGTGCTGTACGGTTCACGGCCTCCTATACGAGCTCGCCGGCGCCGGCGAGGGAGCCCCGGCTCAGTTCGTACGCGAGCGAGCCCGGCGGCAGTCCGCGCGGGACGCGCTGCTCGGCCAGGACGACCGCCGCCGAGTGGGGCGGGCGGGCGAGTGCGGCGAGCAGGCCGTACGTGCGGGAGGCGACGGCCCGGGACAGGCCGAGGGACGGCTCGTCGACGAGGACGACGCGGGCGGGGGAGAGCAGCGCGCGGGTGAGGGCGAGCATGCGCCGCTCGCCGCCGGAGAGGGTGCCGGCGCGGTGGCCGAGCAGCGGCGCGAGCTCCGGGTAGGCGGCGAGGGCCGCGTCCCGGCGGCCGGGGGCCACCAGGTCCAGGTTCTCGGCGACGGTGAGGGTCGCGTACACCGCCCGCAGATCCGGTACGAAGCAGAGCCCGCGGCGGGCCCGGGCGTGGGCGGGCAGCCCGGTGACGTCCGTACCGCGCCACAGCACGCGTCCGGCGGCGAGCGGCACCGTCCCGGCGAGCGCGCGCAGCGCCGTGGTGCGGCCGGAGCCGTTGCGGCCGAGCAGCAGGGTGACGGTGGCGGCCGGCAGCGCCAGGTCGAGACCGTGCAGGGCCTCCAGCGGGCCGTAACGGACCCGCGCGGCGCGGAGGGCGATCTCGACGGTCATGGCCCGCTCCTGGACACGATCCGGCCGCCCTCCATGGTGTGGACGGTGCGGGCGATGCCCGCGACGAGATCCGGGTCGTGCTCGATCACGAGCACGGCGAGGCCGTCGGCGGCGAGGGCGGCGAGGACGCGGGCGAGGGCGTCGGTCTCGCCCGCGTCCAGCCCGGCGGCGGGCTCGTCCAGGAGCAGGGTGTGCGGCCCGGCCGCGAGAGCCCGGGCCAGCTCGACCCGGCGCAGCGTCCCGGTCGGCAGCCCGGCCGCCGCCGCCCGCCGGACCGGCCCCGCGAGCCCGACGAGACGCAGCGCCTGCTCGACGGCCTTCTCCGTGTCCCGGCCGCGGGCGCCGACGCGGACGTTCTCCTCGACCGTGAGCGACGGGAACACGGCGAGCTGCTGGAAGGTCCGCGAGATCCCGAGGCGGTGCCGGGTGTGGGCGGCCCGCGTCGTGATGTCCACCCCGTCGAGCGCGACCCGGCCGGCGGTCGGCCGCAGGGTGCCGGCGAGACAGTCGAACAGCGTGCTCTTGCCCGCCCCGTTCGGCCCGACGACGGCGGTGACCGCACCCGCCCGGAGATCGAGGTCGACCCGGTCGAGAGCGGTGAGCCCACCGGGATAGGTGAGGCTGAGCCGACGTGCGACGAGACGGGCCTGCGGCCGGCGCGCGGACGACCGCCCGGCCCCCGGTCCGCCGCCGCCCGCGACCGACGGGCCCGACACCCGCCCTCCGGCCGCACTGCCGGCCTCCGCCCGTCCCGCCCGTGGGGGCGGGGCTTCGTCCGTCGGTTCTCCGGCTGGTGATGAGGCGTCGGCAGAGGCCGCGGGGTGCCGGCTCTTCGCTCGGCCTTCGGCGGGGGCGCTCGGGCGGCCGGTCCGGCCGGGGTCTTCGTCCGGGCGGGTGGCTTCCGCCCGTCCCGCCCGTGGGGGCGGGGCTTCGTCCGCCGGTTCTGCGGCGCGTGACGGGGCGTCTGCAGAGGCCGCCGGGTCTCGGCCCCTCGTCCGGTGGCCTTCCGCCGGGGCGGCCGGGTGGCCGCCCTGCCCCGGGCCTTCGCCCGGGCGGGCCGGGCCCGTGGTGTTCGGGGGCGCCCCGGCCGCAGGCCGGACGGCGGCCGGGAGCGGATGGGTGGCGTCGCGCGTCGTGGGGGTCTCCGGCGGTGCCGGGGCGGGCGGCTGCCGGCCTGGGGGGCCCGGAGCGGAGGCGCGGGACGCCGGGGGGCGGCGGGCGCGGGCCCGGGCGGCTTCGGCGGTCGTCGTCGGGCCGCTCGCGGGGGTCGTCGTCCGGCGCGGTTTCGGCAGCAGGGCCGGGACGAGTGGGGGGATGCGGCCCGTCAGGGTGGCCAGGAGGCCGATCAGGGCCGCCGCGACGCCCGCGTGGGAGCCGGCGTCCAGGGCCACGAGGAGGGTGGCGGCCAGGAGGGGCGTGAGGAGGGTGTCGGCGCCGAGGACCAGGACGGCGGCGAACCAGAGGAGGCCGCGCACCGGGTCGAAGGCGTCGGGGTCGAAGGCGCGGACGCCCATGCCGAGGAGGCCGCCGCCCAGCGCGGCAAGGGCCGAGCCCAGGGTGAAGGCGAGGAGCTTGAGGCGTGCCACCGGGACGCCCGCCGCCTCCGCGCCCGGCTCGTGGTCGCGCAGCGCCGCGAGCGCGCGGCCCGTGCGGCCCCGGCGCAGGGCGGCGACCAGGAGCAGGCAGCTGGCCAGGAGCACCAGCTCCAGCACGTAGTACGCGCGGTCGTGGCCGAAGCCCGCCGGGCGGTCGAGCGTCACGCCCGCCGTCGCGTACGGCTGCGCGAAGACGAAGCGGCTCACCGCGACCCCGACCGCGAGGGTCGCCAGGGCGAGGGCGAGTCCGTGGCGGCGGATCGCGGGCCGGCCGGTCAGCAGACCGAGCGGTGCCACGCACAGCACCGCCACGCCCAGCGCCACCAGCTCCGGCAGGCCGGCCGCCGTGAGGAGGCCGGTGAACAGCGCGCCGAGACCCGCGTACGCCGCCTGGCCCAGCGCGATCTGCCCGCCCCGGCCGGAGACCACCACCAGCGACAGCAGGACCACCGCGAGCGCCGGGACCTGCACCGCCGTCGTCAGGTCCTCGCCCGCGAAGCCCAGCGGCAGCAGGAAGAGCACGGCCGCCACCAGCCAGACGCCCGGCGGGACCCGCGGCGCGGCCCGCGGTGGCGGCAGCGCGTCGGTGTCGCCCACTCCCGGCAGCACCAGCGCCGCCACGAGCAGCGCCACCACGAACAGGTTCGCCCCCACCGCCTGGAGCAGTTCGCCGGGCCAGCCGCCGGGGTGCAGCCGAGTCAGCTGGGCCTGCGCCACGCCGAGCGCGAGCGCGGTCACCACCGCCACCGGCAGGCTCCGCATCCGGGCCACCACCGCCACCGCGATGACCTCGACCACCAGCAGCGGCATCCCGTACGGGTCGAGCCGCACGTACGGCGCGAGCAGCACGCCCGTGAGGCCCGCCGTGAACGAGCCGAACGCCCAGCCCGCCGCCGACACCCGGTCCGCCGGGATGCCGGACAGGACGGCGAGCGGCCGGTTGTCGACGACCGCCCGCAGTTCCCGGCCGAACCGGGTCCACCGGGTCACCGCGCCCACCAGACAGGCCAGCGCCACCGCTGCCGCGAGCTGTGCCCACGGGTCGTCGCCGAGCAGCACGGGTGCGTCGTCCCGCGCGCCGCCGCCCCAGATCAGCGCCGCCGCGCCGACGAGCAGCACGAACACGCCGATCGACGCCACGAGCGTCTGCGCCGGGCCCGCGCCGGCCAGCGCCAGCGGCCGGAACACCGCCCGGTCCAGGACCAGGCCGACGCCCGGCGCGACCACGAGCAGCGTCACCAGCGCGGCCGGCGGCAGCGACCAGCCCCACTCGACCACCAGCTGGCGCAGCACGTACGCGCAGATCATGGCGACCGCGCCGTGCGCCAGGTTGAGGACGCCGGTCGCCCGGTAGGTGACGATCAGTCCGATGCCGGTGAGCGCCGCCGCGCTGCCGACGGCGAGCCCGGCGAGCACGAGGTCGTACGTCAGCGAGGCCACGGCTCACACACCGGACAGGGAGCCAGCTCCGCGTCCCCCGCGGGCTCCGCCTCGGGCCGCCCCGCCACCAGCGGACAGTCCGGCCGGTGGGCCAGCGTCCCGCCCGGCACCCGCAGCGGCGGCTCCTCCGAGGAAGGGGCCTCCGCAGGCTCCTCGGCCGGCCGCTCCTCCGTCGCCCTCGCCGCCGCCTCCCCACCCGCGCCCCCGTGCGTCCACAGCGCCCCCACGACCAGCACCGCCCCTGCCACGATCAGCGCCGCCCCCGGGACCGTGCACGAGGCCAGGTACGGCAGCTGGCGCTCCGCGAAGCGCTCGCCCGAGATCCCGTACCAGCCGAGGACGCACAGCACCGCGCCGGCCGCCGCCGCCACGAGCCCGCCCCACAGCAGGAGCCGGGGAGCGGGCGTCCGGCGGACCGACCGCGGAATCGACGGCACGGGAACCTCCCTCTCACTTCGGTCGGGACGTCACACACTCACACCTCACCCACACCCTTTATGTTCTCTTTAGTTCCCTTCCTTGCGCTATGTCCGCGATCGGCACACCCTGGAATCGGCAGGCCGTCCGGTCTGCCCTCGCGTCCGGCCCTCCGGTGGTGAGCCAGATGGTTCTCAAGCGACGCGCGGCCGCTTTCGCCGCCGCGGCGGTCCTCGCCCTCACGCCGGTCGTCGCCGGCTGCTCGGACGACGGCGGTTCCGCCTCCGACGAGGCCACGCCCACGGTGCCTCCCGTTCCTTCCACGACGACCGCCCCGCCCAGCGACCAGCCGGCCGACCCGGTCGCGGCCAAGGCGGAGATCACCAGGAACTGGACCGCCTTCTTCGACCCGAAGACCCCGACCGCCGAGCGGGTGAAGCTGCTGGAGAACGGCGAGAGCATGGCACCGGTCCTCGCCGCCTTCGCGGGCGACAAGAACGCCCAGCAGACCTCCGTGAAGGTCAAGAAGGTCGACTTCACCTCGCCGTCCGGCGCCGACGTCACCTACGACCTGCTCGTCGCCGGCAACACCGCCCTGCCCGACGCCAAGGGCACCTCCGTCCTCCAGAACGACACCTGGAAGGTCTCCGTGAAGACCCTCTGCGGACTCGTCCAGGTCAGTGGTGCGACCGTCCCGGGCTGCTGAGACGGCACTGGCGCTGCTCCTCGCCGTCCTGGCCGCGCTCGTCGCGGGCTGCGGCAGCCGGCTTCCGGAGCGCGCCTTCGAGACGCGGCCCACCGTCAACCCCTCCGGCGGTGAGCCGCTTCGCGTCGGCATCATCACCAGCGCCACGAGCCCCGTCGGCGGAGGCACCTTCACCGGTCCGCGCGACGGCGCCCTCGCCTACTTCGCCGCCCTCAACGCCCGCGGCGGGCTCGACGGCCGCCGGATCGAGGCGATCACCTGCGACGACGGCGGCAGCGGCATCGGCAACAACGCGTGCGTGCACCGGCTGGTCGACGAGCGCAAGGTCTTCGCCCTGGTCGCCACCACCGCCCTCGACTACGCGGGAGCCCCGCGGGTCTCCCGGGCCGGCGTCCCCGACATCGGCGGACAGCCGCTGACCCCGGCCTACGAGACGTACCCGCACCTCTACGGGATCTACGGCAGCTCCGCCCCGCGCACCGGGAAAGAGCCCGGCTGGAACGGGGTCCTGTACGGCGGCACCGAGGTCTACCGCTGGTTCAGGACCCACCTCGGCGCCCGTACCGCCGCCGTCGTCTCCTACAACCAGGCCGCCTCCGCCGCGTACGCCCGGCTGATCTCCCAGGGGCTGCGCGCCGAGGGCTACCGGGTCGTCGACGAGCAGGTCGACTTCGTCCTGCCCAACTTCCGCGCCGTGGCGGCCGATCTGCGCGCGCAGAAGGCCGACGTCGTCTTCGACGCGATGGACACCCACGGCAACGCCCGGCTGTGCGAGGCGATGGAGGCCTCCGGCGTACGGGTCGCCGCGAAGGTGACCAACGTGCAGAACTGGTCCTCGTCGGTACCGCGCGACTACGCGAAGTCGCCCGGCTGCCGGGCCGCGCTCTACGTGACCGGCTCCAGCCGCAACCACGACGACACGTCCTTCCCGGCCGTACGGGAGTTCCGGGCGGCGATGGGCGGCCAGCCGCTCTCGCAGTGGCAACTGGAGGGCTGGGCGGCGGCCATGTGGTTCACGGACGCGGCGCGTTCCTGCCTCGCCGCACCCGGCGGGCTCACCCGTCCCTGCGTCGAGGAGTACGTCAACCGGGCGGAGCCGTACACCGCGCGCGGGCTGTTGCTGCCGGTCCGCTTCGAGCACCTCGCCGAGCCGCCGAAGACCCGTGAGACCTGTCTGTCCGTGGCCCGTTGGCGCGACGGACGCGGCTGGGTCGCCCAGGGCGACATGAACAGGACCTGTGCTTCCGTCCCCCAGTTGGGATACCGGCCGTGAACACCGACGCGCCGGGGCAGTACAGTCGCCCACGACCACGCACCTGACCGGGGGGAACCGGCACGCCCATGCGCATCTCCTTCCTGCTCCACAACGGCTACCACATCGGCGGGACGATCCGGGCGACCTTCACGCTCGCCGCCGAGCTGGCGGGCCGTCACGAGGTCGAGATCGTCTCGGTGTTCCGCCACCGCGACGAGCCGATCCTCGGCGTGCCCGCCGGTGTGACGCTGCGGCACCTCGTCGACCTGCGGAAGAAGAGCCCGGGTTACGACGGCGAGCACCCCGACTTCCACCGGCCCGCCCGGGTCTTCCCGCGCGGCGACGGCCGCTGGAAGCAGTACAGCGCGCTCACCGACGCCCGGATCGGCGCGCACCTCGCCTCCGTCGACGCGGACGTGGTCGTCGCGACCCGCCCCGGGCTCAACGTCCAGCTCGCCCGGCAGGCGCCGCGCGGCCCCGTCCTCGTCGGCCAGGAGCACCTGACCCTCGACGGGCACGGCTACCGGCTGCGGCGCGACATCCGGCACGAGTACGCGCTCCTGGACGCGGTCACCACGGTCACCGAGGCCGACGCCCGCTCCTACCGGGCGCTCGGACTGCCCGGCGTGCGCGTCGACACGGTGCCCAACAGCGTGCCCGCGCCGGGCCTGCCGCCCGCCGACCCCGCGTCGAAGGTCGTCGTCGCGGCCGGCCGGCTCACCCCGGTCAAGCGCTACGACCTGCTGATCGACGCCTTCGCGGACGTGGCCGCCGCCCGCCCGGACTGGAAGCTGCGGATCTACGGCACCGGCGACGCCTCCGACAACCTGAAGAAGACGCTGGCGAAGCAGGTCGAGCGGCTCGGCCTCGGCGAGCACGTCTTCCTCATGGGCACCGCCCACCCGATGGAGCCGGAGTGGGCCAAGGGCTCGCTGGCCGCGGTCACCTCGCGGCGCGAGTCCTTCGGCATGACCATCGTCGAGGCGATGCGCTGCGGGCTGCCGGTGGTCTCCACCGACTGTCCGCACGGCCCCGCCGAGATCATCGAGGACGGCGTCGACGGCCGGCTCGTCCCCGTCGACGACACGGCGGCGGTCGCGGCGGCGCTGCTCGCCCTCATCAACGACGACGAGGCCAGGGCCCGGGCGGCCAAGGCCGCGCTGGTGGCCTCCGAGCGCTTCGACCCGGCACGGATCGCCGGCCGCCACGAGACGATCTGGACCGACCTGGCCTCGGCCTCCCTGTCCCGCCCCCGCACCCACCCCGCCTTCCGCGCCGCCACGCACCGCGCGGTGGGCGCGGCGGTCGACGCCGTCTACTCGGCGAAGGCGGCGGCGGGAAGACTGGTCCGCCGCTTCCGCTGAGGCGGAGGAAGGGCGGGGGAGCCCGCAGCGGCCCAGGGGGACGGCCTCAGGGGACCCCTTCCGCGATCGCGGACCGTATCCGTCCGCGATCGCTGGCAGACTCGTCGCCATGTTGGAGACCTCCGCGCGACTGCTGCGTCTGCTCTCGTTGCTCCAGGCACACCGTGACTGGTCGGGTGCCGAGCTCGCCGAGCGGCTCGGGGTGACGCCGCGGACCGTGCGGCGGGACGTGGACCGGCTGCGGGAGCTGGGCTACCCGGTCAACGCCACGCCCGGTACGGGCGGCGGCTACCAGCTGGGCGCCGGGGCGGAGCTGCCGCCGCTGCTGCTCGACGACGAGGAGGCGGTCGCCGTCGCCGTCGGGCTCCGCGCCGCCGCCGGGCAGGGGATCGAGGGCATCGGCGAGAGTTCCGTGCGCGCGCTCGCCAAGCTGGAGCAGGTGCTGCCCGGGCGGCTGCGCCGCCGGGTGGGCGCCCTCAACGCGTACACCGTGCCCATGCTGCGCACCCCGCGCGACCGGATCGACCCGGCCGTCCTCACGGAACTCGCCAACGCCTGCCGGGACGCCGAGCGGCTGCGCTTCGCGTACCGCGACCACGGCGGCTCCGCCACCCGCCGGACCGTGGAGCCGCACCGCCTGGTGTGCAGCGAGCGCCGCTGGTACCTGGTCGCCTGGGACCTGGACCGGGCCGGCTGGCGCACCTTCCGGGCCGACCGGATCACGCCGACGCCGCCGCACGGTCCCCGCTTCGTGCCCCGGGAACCGCCCGCCGATGACCTGGCCGCCTACGTGGCGAAGGGCGTGTCCACCGCCGCGTACGCGACCGAGGCGACCATCCGGCTGCACGTGCCGCTCGCCGAGGCGGCCGCCGCCGTGGGCGCCGCCGACGGGACGCTCACCGCCGAGGGCGAGCACTCCTGCGTGCTGCGGACCGGGGCCCACAGCCTCGACCTGATGGTCGTCCACGTGTCGATGATCGGTTTCGAGTTCGAGGTCCTCGACCCGCCGGAGCTCGTCGACCGGGTGCGGGCGCTCAGGGACCTGCTGTCCCGGGGCCTCGACCGGTCGGCCGGCGCTCCGGCGGCGGGCTCGTGATCCGCATCCGCTCGTACTCCGCGAACTCGGGGTGGTGCAGGTCGAAGGCGGGGGACTCGGAGCGGATCAGCGGCACTTCGAGGAAGTTGTGCCGGGGCGGCGGGCACGAGGTCGCCCATTCCAGCGAGCGGCCGAAGCCCCACGGGTCGGCCACCTCGACCTTCGGCGCGTACCGCCAGGTCCGCCACGCGTTGTAGAGGAACGGCAGCGTGGACGCGCCGAGCAGGAACGCGCCGATCGTCGACGCCGTGTTGAGCGCCGTGAAGCCGTCGTCGGCCAGGTAGTCCGCGTACCGCCGGGGCATGCCCTCCGCGCCCAGCCAGTGCTGCACGAGGAAGGTGAGGTGGAAGCCGACGAAGAGCGTCCAGAAGTGGATCTTTCCGAGGCGCTCGTCGAGCATCCGGCCGGTGAACTTGGGCCACCAGAAGTAGAAGCCGCCGAAGGTCGCGAAGACGACGGTGCCGAACACCGTGTAGTGGAAGTGGGCCACCACGAAGTACGAGTCGGTGACGTGGAAGTCCAACGGCGGCGACGCCAGGATCACCCCGGTGAGCCCGCCGAACAGGAACGACACGAGGAAGCCGGTCGCCCACAGCATCGGCGTCTCGAAGGACAGCGAGCCCCGCAGCATCGTCCCGGTCCAGTTGAAGAACTTCACCCCGGTCGGCACCGCGATCAGGAACGACAGCATCGAGAAGAAGGGCAGCAGCACCGCCCCGGTCACGAACATGTGGTGCGCCCATACGACCACCGAGAGCCCGGTGATGCTCATCGTCGCGGCGATCAGCGTCACGTAGCCGAACAGCGGCTTGCGGGCGAAGACCGGGATGATCTCGCTGACGATGCCGAAGAACGGCAGCGCGATGATGTAGACCTCGGGGTGGCCGAAGAACCAGAACAGGTGCTGCCACAGCAGCGCGCCCCCGTTCTGCGCCTGGAAGGCGACCGAGCCGAACCGCCGGTCGGACTCCAGGACCAGCAGGGCCGCGGCGAGGACGGGGAAGGCGACGAGCACGAGGATCGCGGTGAAGAGCACGTTCCAGGTGAAGATCGGCATCCGGAACATCGTCATGCCGGGCGCCCGCATCCCGATGATCGTTGCCAGGAAGTTCACCGAGGTGAGGATCGTGCCGAAGCCGGAGAACGCGAGCCCCATGATCCACAGGTCGACGCCGATCCCGGGCGAGCGCAGCGCGCTGTTGAGCGGGGCGTAGGCGGTCCAGCCGAAGGCGGCGGGCCCGGTGGGGGTGAGGAAGGAGCCCAGCACCATCAGGCCGCCGAAGAGGAACAGCCAGTACGAGAACATGTTGAGCCGCGGGAAGGCCACGTCGGGCGCGCCGATCTGGAGCGGCACCAGCTCGTTGGCGAAGCCGGCGAAGGTGGGCGTCGCGAACAGCAGCAGCATGATCGTGCCGTGGAGGGTGAAGGCCTGGTTGAACTCCAGGTTCGACACCAGCTGGAGCCCCGGCCGGGCCAGCTCGGCCCGCATCACCATCGCCAGCGCCCCGGCGACGAGGAAGAAGACGAACGAGGTCACCAGGTACAGGTGGCCGATCTTCTTGTGGTCGGTCGTGGTGATCCAGTCGACCACGATCCGGCCATGCCGCTGCCGCGGCGATTCGACGGCCGCGGTCTCGGTCTCGGTACCCATCCCCGGATGATGGCCTCCGTCGCGCGGGCGGTGCGGGAGGCGGACCGGCGCGTCGTCCGGTCGGCGGACCGTGTGCGCGTGATGCGGGGGAATCGTGAATTCCGCCTGGTCTGCCGGTCCGCCCGAATTCCCGGACGTGGCACGCGCGTACGGAATTCGGGAAGCGCTTGCCGACGGTGTGCGCGTTCACCGTGGGCGGCTCGCGGAGGAGCCCGTGAATTACCCGGGAAACGGCTGGAAACCGTCGTCGCCGACTGACGGAGACGCGTCAAACATATGTCGAGAACCTGTGACACAAGCGTGACCGGCGAGGTACTAACGTGATCTGCATGACATCCGAACACGCACCCGACCACGCTTCCGAAACGTATGTGGGGCTCGACCGGGAGGAGGCCGAGCGGCTCGCCCGGGTCCGCGGCTGGAGCGTCGTGCGCAGCCTCCCGCCCGGCTCGATCATCACCATGGAGTACCTGGAGGGGCGCATCAACTTCGAGGTCGAGGAGGGCGTCGTCACCCGCGTCTGGCTCGGCTGACCGCGCCCCGCGGAGAGACCGCGCCCGCGCGGAGGGACCGCCCGCGTGCCGCGGCCCGACGCGGGAGGGGGCCGACAGGGAGCGACAGGAAGAGGGCCCCGGCCGACGATCGGCCGGGGCCCTCTCCCGTACGCGTGCGGCGGCTCAGCCGCCCGTCGCGGGACGCGAGTGCGGGGGACGGCGGCTGCCGGCCGGGCCGACCGGACCGCGCTCCGAGCGCACCGCGTGATGCCCCGTGTGGTGCGAGGGGTGCGCCGTCCGGGGAGCGGCGAGCGGCTGACCGGGGCGCGCCGTGCCCCGCGCGGCCGTGCTCCGGCCCGAGCCGGCGCCGACGGCCTCGCGGACCGGCTCCTCGGCGCCCGGGCGCGGCGGGAACAGATGGCCCGGCAGCGGGCCTCCGCCGGCGACGGGCAGCGAGGGCACCAAGCGGCGGCGGGAGCGCAGCTGCTCGCGCAGCCGGTCGCGCACGCCCAGGATCCAGGCCTCCGCCACCGCCAGCACCGGCTCGCACCAGGGCAGCGCGAGCAGGATGAGCAGGCCGGCGGCCCAGCCGAGCAGCACGTCGCTCAGCCAGTGCGTACCCAGGTAGACGGTGGTGAGGCCGACGCCCAGCGCGACCACGGCCGACAGCGCCGAGAGATAGCGGCGGGCCCTCGGCGTGGTCGCCAGATAGGCCAGGATGCCCCAGGTCACCACCGCGTTCGCGGTGTGGCCGGAGGGGAATATATCCCCGCCCGCGAACAGCTCGGCGGAGCCGACCTGGGTCGCGTAGTGGGGGCCGAGGCGGCCGAGTCCGAGTTTGACCGCGCCGACGGTCACGTTCAGCAGCAGCAGCGCGGCGCCGAGGCAGAGCAGTGGCCGCAGGGTGTGCTGGCGCCAGGAGCGCCAGCCGAGCCAGGCCGCGACCATCACGGCGGTCGGGCCGCGCTGGCCCAGGACCACGTAGTAGTCGAGGAAGGCGTGGAGCTCCTGCCACTGCTGGTAGGGCCGGAAGAGCATGATCTTCCAGTCGAGGGTCACCAGCCACGTCGACAGGAGTACGGCGACGACGATGGCCAGATAGAACGCCAGCGTCCCGCCGAAGAGGGCGAGACGCGTACGGGTCATCCGCGGGACCTCTATCTTCGGCGGTTCCGGCTCCCGGTCCAGCCGGGCAAAGATGTCGGTACGCACCCAATCGACGTTACAGGGAGTGAGTACCGACCTTGGTCGTTCCCGTGCCTTCGTGATGACGATGTGATGTGGAGTTGCTCTCAG
Source organism: Streptomyces sp. NPDC127114 (assembly GCF_042677525.1). Lineage (NCBI taxonomy): Bacteria > Bacillati > Actinomycetota > Actinomycetes > Kitasatosporales > Streptomycetaceae > Streptomyces > Streptomyces sp. NPDC127114. Next base: position 97,561 of record NZ_JBHXTJ010000024.1, on the reverse strand, counting down.
CCGGGCGTTTGTTCCCGTCAGCCGTCGGAAAATCCGATGACCTTCAGCCCTATTGCCCGACGGACGTTTCCGGAACTCTGTTTGAGGCGCCGGGGAATTCCCGGAACGGCTTCGCGGGAGGAATTCCAGGCGGCGCGCGCAGGGCCCGGAGTGGTGTACGCCACACCGTGCGGTCCGCCGGGGTGAGAGCTGCACCACGCGCTCGGGCCTTGAACTCGCGTACGCTGACGGCTCACTCGCCCGTCGATGCCGGGCCGCCCCGGGGCCGCTCCCCGGCCGGTGCCCGCCGAGCGCGAGGGCTTCACTGGGAGGTACGTACATGGCACGGACGATCACGGCCGGAGCACGTCTCCGAACCGCCGGCGGTGGTGCCAACCGCTGGGTCGTGCTCGTCGTCCTCTGCGTCAGCCTGCTGCTGGTCGCGCTCGACGCGACCGTGCTGCACGTCGCCGTCCCCTCGCTCACCGAGGACCTCAGGCCCAGCTCCACCGCGCTGCTGTGGATCGTCGACGCCTATCCGCTGATCTGCGCCGCGCTGCTGATCCTCTTCGGCACGCTCGGCGACCGGGTCGGCCGCAGACGGGTGCTGCTGCTCGGTTACGCGCTGTTCGGCGTCGCCTCGGCGGTCGCCGCGCTCGCCACCGTGCCCGAGGTCCTGATCGCCGCCCGCGCCCTGCTCGGCGTCGGCGGCGCGATGATCATGCCCGCCACGCTGTCCATCCTCCGCGCGGTCTTCCCCGACCGGCGCGAGCGGGCCACCGCGATCGGCGTCTGGACGGCGGTCGCCGCCGTCGGCGCCGCCACCGGGCCCGTGCTCGGCGGCTTCCTGGTCGAGCACTTCTGGTGGGGCTCGGTCTTCCTGATCAACATCCCGCTGATGGCGCTGATCCTGCCCGTCGGGCGCTGGCTGCTGCCCGAGTCGCGGGGCGGCTCCGACGGCCCCTGGGACGTGCTCGGCGCGCTGATGGCCGCGGCCGGAGTGCTCGGCGCCGTCCTCGGCGTCAAGCGGCTCGGCGCGGGCGACCCGCCGCTGGACCCGGCCACGCTCGGCCCGCTGCTGCTCGGCGCCGCGCTGCTCGTCCTCTTCGTACGGCGGCAGAAGCGGCGCGCGCACCCGCTGATCGACATGCGGCTGTTCGCCCGGGCGCCCTTCACCACCTCGGTCGGCTGCATCGTGCTCGCCATGCTGGCGCTGGTCGGCCTGGAACTGATCGCCGTCCAGTACCTCCAGCTGGTCCTCGGCCTCAGCCCCCTGGAGACCGGGCTCCGGCTGCTCCCGCTGACCTTCGCCGCGATGGCCGCCGGCGCCACCGGCTCGTACACCCTGCGCCGGCTCGGCCCGCGCCGGATGGTCGGCTGGGGCTTCCTGCTGACCGCGTCCGCGGTGCTGCTGCTCGTCCTCATGGGGCAGCACGACCGGCCGCTGCTGCTCACCGTCGGCTTCGTGCTGCTCGGCTTCGGCCTGCAGACCACGCTCTTCTCGGCGTACGAGTCGATGCTGAGCGAGGCCCCGCCGGAGAGCGCGGGCGGCGCCGCGGCGATCGGCGAGACCTCGTACCAGCTGGGCGCCGGCATGGGCATCGCGCTGCTCGGCAGCGTGATGAACGCGGCGTACGCGCCCGGCCTCAGCGGGGTGCCCGGAGTGCCGGACGAGGTGGCCAGGTCGGCCGCGAACTCGCTCGGCGAGGCCTACCAGGTCGCCGACCGGCTCGGCGGCCCGGCGGGCGAAGCACTGCACCACGCGGCCCGGCACGCCTTCGTGAACGGCCTGCACGTGACCCTGTTCGTGAGCGCCGGACTGCTGCTGCTCGGCGCGCTCATGGCGCTGCGGCTGCCGCGCGTCATGGAGTGCCCGGCGGCACCGGACGCCGACCGGGCCGGCGAGGACCGGACGGCCGTGGACCGGACCGCCGAGGAGCAGGCCGGCCGGGGACGGGCCGGCGCCGAGCTGCCGGGTGCGGCGGGCCGCGGGCCGGTGGGCCGTGGGCCGGCGGACCCGGACGGCGGGCCGCGAACGGGGGGCGGGACCGCGGATGCCGTACGGGTCCCCGCCACGCGGGGCCACGCCGAGCCGGCCGGCTCGGGCCTGCAGGGACACTGACGTCCCGGCGGGCCGGACGAACGCCCCCGACGGGGCGCCGGTGTCAGCTCTGGTTGAAGAAACCGTCCTGCGAACGGCCGCCGGGGTCGCCGCTGACGATCTCCGTGTCCGCCGGGGTCAGCAGGAAGACCCGGGTCGCCACCCGCTCGATCGAGCCGCGCAGACCGAAGGCGAGACCGGCGCAGAAGTCGACCACGCGCTTGGCGTCGTTCGGCTCCATCGCGGTCAGGTTCACGATCACCGGGACGCCGTCCCGGAACAGCTCGCCGATGCCCCGGGCGTCCCGGAACCCGTCGGGCGAGAGGGTCGCGATCCGACGGCCATGCTCCTGCGCCGTGTCGGACGCCACCCGCACCCGCGGGTCCGTCACCCAGGCGTCGTTGCTCTCGGCACCGTCGGCGTACTCGTCGTCGTAGTAACGCTCGTCGTTGTCTTCGACGAGTCCCAGCCAGGCACTGGCCTTGCGCACCGATCCCATGGACGCCTCCTTTCAGCGCGGTCACTCGTGGTTCCGCAATCCCTATCGTCGTCCATGATGCGGATCGCGCGCCAAGTGGATAGTCGGCGCGCAGGGGATTCGTGACGGTACTGGTGCAGAACGTGAGGCTCGAAATCTGGCGATTCGTCAGGGACCTTGCGGTTTGCCCGGGCTGACGGAGGGTCGGATCGGGGCGTGCAACTTAAAATATGAAAGTCGGGCCAGAAGGGTGAGGGCGAGGGCGTACGGGTGAACCGATCGCGTCGGTCCTCCTCGGTACGATGCCCGACGCAGCCGCGCGGACCCGCGCGCCGGTCCACGGGGGAGTGTCTTTGTTCGGAATCGTCAGGCCCTGCGCGCACCGCCTCACCGAAGGCCTCAAGGTGGAGTGGATGGCCCATCTCTGCGGCCTCTGTCTGGCCCTGCGCGCCGACCACGGGCAGTTCGCCCGGGTCGTCACCAACTACGACGGCCTGATCGTCTCGGTCCTGACGGAGGCTCAGGCGGGCCTGACCGAGGCCGGGCGCCGCACCGCCGGCCCCTGCCCGCTGCGCGCCATGCGGACCGCGCCCGTCGCGCGCGGCGAGGGCGCGCGGCTCGCCGCCGCCGTCTCCCTGGTCCTCGCCTCCGCGAAGATCCGCGACCACGTCGCCGACCGCGACGGCCTGCTGGCCCGCCGGCCGGTCGCCGCCGCGGCCCGCCGGGTCGCCCGCTCCTGGGACCGGGCCGGCGCCCGCACCGGCCGGGAACTCGGCTTCGACACCGCCGTCCTGGTCGACGCGGTCGACCGGCAGACCGGTCTGGAGGCCCTGGCCGGGCCCGGCACGCCGCTGCTCGTCGTCACCGAGCCGACCGAGACGGCGACCGCGGCGGCCTTCGAGCACACCGCGGTCCTCGCCGGCCGCCCGGGCAACGCCGAACCGCTCGCCGAGGCGGGCCGCCTCTTCGGCCGCCTCGCCCACCTCCTGGACGCCGTCGAGGACCAGGCCGCCGACGACGCGTCCGGCGCCTGGAACCCGCTCACCGCGACCGGCACCTCCCGCGAGGAGGCCCGCCGGCTCGCCGACGACGCGCTGCACGGCATCCGCCTCGCGCTGAAGGACGCCGAGTTCACCGACGGACACCTCGCCCACGTGCTCCTCGCGCACGAGCTGCGCAACTCCGTCGACCGGGCCTTCGGCACGACGACGTGCGCACACGGAGCGCCGCCGCCCGCGCAGGGCGGGGCGCCCGGGCCGTACGGCGCGTACAACCCGCACGGCGGCGGCAATCCGTACGGCGGCGGTCCGTACGGCGGCGGTCCGTACGGCGGCGGGCACCCCCACGGCGCGGGTCCGGCGGGCCCCGCCGGACCCGGCGGCCCGAGCGGCCCCGGCGGACTGCCGCCGCAGTTCGGCGCCGGCGGGCCGCACCAGCCCAAGAAACCCCGCGGCTTCCTGGCCGGTTGCGCCATGTTCACCTGGCTGTTCTGCACGTGCCAGATCTGCTGCGCCAAGGAGTACGAGGGCCCCTGGTCGCGGAAGAAGCGCGAGGGCTGCTGCCGGGACTGCGACTGCGGCAACTGCAACTGCGACGGCTGCGACTGCTGCTGCCCCTGCGACGGCTGCTGACGGACCGTCGGGCCCGCGCCACCGTGGGTCCGCGGTGCCCTGACGTGACGTCTGTGTGTCGGTCCGCCCGGTCTGCTCCGTGCCGGTAGCCGACCTGTGGAAAAGTGCCCACCATGAGTACGGATGCATCTCAGGAGTGGCAGCACTGGCACGAGCAGCGGACCGCGGCGGTCGCCTCGTCGTACGGGCCGCTCTCACTGACCGGTACCTACTGGCTGTCGGACTTCCCGGAGGGGCGGATTCCGGCCGTTCCGGGTGAGTGGCGGGCGGACGGCGACGAGGTGGTCCTCAGCGCGGGCGCGGAGGACGCCGTCACGGTCGACGGCAAGCCGCTGATCGGCACCGTACGGCTGACCGCCGACCACGGTCCGATCCACGAGTCCCGGGCCGAGTCGGCGGGGCGGCGCCTCGTCGTGCTGCGCCGGGAGGGGGAGTGGGCGGTACGGGACTTCGACCCGGAGTCGCAGGCGCGGCGCGCCTTCCAGGGCATCGAGGCCACGCCGTACGACGAGAAGTGGGTGCGGCCGGGGGTCTTCCGCCCGTACAGCGAGGACCGGCACGTCCGGGTGGAGAACGCGGACGGCAAGGAGCGCGGCCTCGGGCTCTCGGGCGAGCTGATCTTCGACCTGGACGGCGCCGAGCGCAGCCTCCAGGTGGCGGTGGAGGACGACGGCACGCTGTGGGCGGTCTTCGCGGACGCCACCAGCGGCCGGGACAGCTACCGCTTCCGGTTCCTGCGGCCGGCCGCCCCGGCGGCGGACGGTTCGGTGACGGTGGACTTCAACCGGGCGCTGCTGCCGCCGTGCGCGTTCGCGGCACACTTCATCTGCCCGTTCCCGCCGCCGGGCAACACGCTGGACACGGCGGTCGCGGCGGGGGAGCGGCGGGTGGCGGGCGCCTGACGGCCGGCCCGGCGGGGCGGTCCGTCGGAGCGGCGACGGGCGGTCCGTCAGGGCCGCGGCGGGCGGTCCGCGGGTAGGTCGCGGGCGGTCCGCGGGTAGGTCACGGGCGGCGCGGGCTCAGGGGAGCACGTGCCGCCCACGCGCGTAGAGCGGGTGTGTGGGCGGTCTTGTGCGTTCCGGATCGGTGGGCCAGTATCGCTCGCGTGCATGTCAGGAACACGTCACCTGACGATGCCTCATGGGCCCGCCACCCGCGGGTTCCTCCGGTGTGACCCGAAGGAGACCAGTGAGGACCACGCGCATCCGACTGCTCGCCGTCGTCGCCGCCGCCACGGCGGCCACCGCCCTCGGCCTTCCCGGCGCCCAGGCCGCCCCCACTCCCGGACCTGCGAGCGCCCAGGCGCTCGCCCGCGCCGACGCCGCCGTCCTGAAGGCGGACGTCGGCGGCACCGCCTGGTACGTCGACAAGGCCGCCGGCCGGGTCGTCGTCACCGTCGATTCCACGGTCGGCGAGGCCGGGATCGCCAAGATCCGCCAGGCGGCCGGAGCCGACGCCGCGGCGCTGCGGGTCGAGAGAACCTCCGGGGTCTTCAAGCCCCTGCTCGGCCCCGGCGACGCCATCTACGGCGGCGGCTACCGCTGTTCGCTCGGCTTCAACGTGGTCAGCGGCAACACGCCGTACTTCCTGACCGCCGGCCACTGCGGCAACGTCGTGAAGACCTGGTACGCCAACTCGGCCCAGTCCACGCTGATCGGCCCCACGGTCGGTTCGAGCTTCCCGGGCAACGACTACGCCCTGGTCCGCTACGACAACACCTCGCTCAGCCGCACCGGCGGCTTCACCGCCGCCGACGCCTACGTGGGCGAGTCCGTCAAGCGCTCCGGCTCGACCACCGGCACCCGCAGCGGCACCGTCACCGGCCTGGACGCCACCGTCCACTACTCCGGCGGCGGCACCGTGCGTGGCATGATCCAGACCAACGTCTGCGCCGAGCCCGGCGACTCGGGCGGTGCCCTCTACGACGGCACCAAGGCGCTCGGCATCACCTCCGGCGGCAGTGGCAACTGCTCGACCGGCGGCACCACGTTCTACCAGCCGGTGCCCGAGGCGCTCGCCAAGTACCGGGTGAGCCTGCTCTAAGGGTCCAACTTCCGCACCTGGCTGGTCAGTTGAAGGCCGCACGACCGAAAGCCGCCCTTGCGGCCCGAAGTCGTGCGGCCGGAGACTCACCCACAGCGCCGGCCCCCCAAGGCCGCGCCTCACGGGTCCGACACCCCACTGCGGGCCCCCCATTCCCCTCTGGAGGAACGAGAAGTGAGGATCAAGCGCACCACCCCCACGAGAAACACCGGCACCGTCCGGATGGTCGCCGTCGCGACCGGTCTGGTCGCCGCCGCGGCGCTCGCCGTCCCCACCGCGAACGCCGACTCCGCGCAGACCTTCGGCGCCACCCAGCTCGCCGCCGCGAGTGACGCCGTCCTCGCCGCCGACGTGGCGGGCACCGCCTGGCACACCGACGCCGCCACCGGCAAGGTGGTCGTCACCGTCGACTCCACCGTCTCGCAGGCGGAGATCGCCAAGATCAAGCGCCAGGCCGGAGCCAACGCGGGCGCGCTGCGCATCGAGCGCACCCCGGGCAAGTTCAACAAGCTGATCTCCGGCGGCGACGCCATCTACGCCAGCAGCTGGCGCTGCTCCCTCGGCTTCAACGTCAAGGACAGCGCGGGGAACTACTACTTCCTGACCGCCGGTCACTGCACCGACGGCGCGGGCACCTGGTACTCCAACTCCTCCCGGACCACGGTGCTCGGCTCCACCAGCGGGTCGAGCTTCCCCAACAACGACTACGGCATCGTGCGCTACACCAACAGCACGGTGACCAAGTCCGGTTCGGTGGGCAGCGTCGACATCACCAGCGCCGCCAACGCCACCGTCGGCATGTCCGTCACCCGCCGCGGCTCCACCACCGGCATCCACAGCGGCTCGGTCACCGGCCTCAACGCCACGGTGAACTACGGCGGCGGCGACATCGTCTACGGCATGATCCGGACCAACGTCTGCGCCGAGCCCGGCGACTCCGGCGGCCCGCTCTACTCCGGCAGCCGCGCCATCGGCCTCACCTCCGGCGGCAGCGGCAACTGCTCCACCGGCGGCACCACGTTCTTCCAGCCGGTCACGGAGGCGCTGAGCGCGTACGGCGTCAGCGTCTACTAGACCGCTCCGGCGAGACGGGGAATGCCCCCGGCGGACGCGCCGGGGGCATTCCCCTCCAAGATCTTGTGGGTTCCTTCACGAAGGGCGGCTCAGGCCCTGACCTCGCCCAGCTCCGCGGCGACCGGCTCGGCCTCCGGCTGCTTCGGCCTCAGCGAGGCCATCACCAGCGTGACGGCGGAGCCGACGACCGCCCAGGCCGACAGGACCAGCATCGAGGCGGTCATGTCGTTGCCCTTGAAGTACGCGATCGAGCGTGCCGCCCAGGTGCCGGCGCCCGGGGGCAGGGCCGGGCCGATCGCCTTCCAGAACGGCGGCAGCATCGGCAGCGGGAAGGCGCCGCCCGCGCTCGGGTTGCCGGCGACCACGATGAGCAGGATCGCCAGGCCGATGCCGACGATCCCGAAGACGGACTGCAGGGCGAGGGTGGCCGCGCCGACCGCGAACACCACCAGGGTGCCGAGGCCCCACAGGGCGGCGACGCTGCCGGGCAGGGCGCCGAGGATCGGGCCGACGACGACCGCGCCGCCGAGGCCGCTGAGGACCGAGTAGAGCGCGAGCGTCCCGAGCCGGACGACCGCCCGCTCCCGGTTGGCGGGCCGGGAGCCGGCGCTGATCGCCAGGATCGCGGCGCAGATGTAGCCGCCGACGCACCAGCCGACGACCAGGTAGAAGGCGGAGAGGCCGTCGAAGTCCTCGGGGGAGGCGGGAGCGACGTCGACGGTCCGGATGGTGCGCTGGTTGGCCGCCTCCACCTGGGTGAACATCTTCTCGAGCGTGGAGGAGAGCACGGTGCCGCCGCCGGAGGCGACGAGCAGGGTGTCGGTGCGGCCCCTCGGGTCGACGATCAGCGCCCCGTCGATGTCCCGGTTCAAGATCTGGTCCCGTGCCGCGTCCGCGTCCGCGACCGTGCGCGGATCGAGCGGATCACCGGGCAGCTTCTCCAGCCGGTCCATGAGGACGGTGGAGACCTGCTGCGGGGCGACCACGCCGAAGGGCACGTCCGTCGGTTTCGGACTGTGCAGGGCCCCGACGTACGAGGTGATGAACAGCATCTGGAGCGCGAAGACGCCGATGACCAGCAGGGCTGCTCGGGGAGTGACGGCGCTCTTCAGTTCGTCGACGAGACTCATGCCCCCACGCTCCGGGGCGGACGGCGTTTCCGCAGGTGGGAAGGGGCTGAATGGCTGAGAGGGTCTCGCCGGTCCCGCTTATCGTACGAGCGTTCGAAAATGAGCTATGGTGAGAGTGAGGGGGTGGGAACGTATGTACGATTTTGCTGTGGGAGGTGAGGCGGCGCATGCCGGGGTTCACGCATCTGCACACCGCGTCGGGCTTCTCCCTGCGCCACGGCGCCTCGCATCCCGCCCGGCTGGCCGAGCGCGCCGCCGAGCGCGGCATGGACTCCCTCGCCCTGACCGACCGCGACACGGTCGCGGGCGTGGTCCGCTTCGCCAAGGCCTGCGAGAAGGCGGGCGTCCGCCCGCTCTTCGGCGTGGACCTCGCCTGTGAGCCGTTCCTGACCGCCGTCCCTCCGCACGGCGCGGGCGCCGACGGCACCCGCACGGGCGGGGCCACCTCCGCGCGGCGCGCGCCCGTGCGCGGCGGCGCCTTCGTCGACGAGTCCGCACCCCGTGCCGTCTTCCTCGCCCGGTCCCGGGCCGGCTGGGCCGAGCTCTGCGCGCTCGTCACCGCCGCCCACGCCCACGCGGGCGAGGGGCCGCCCGTGCTGCCCTGGGCGGCCAACCGGGGCGAGGACCTCTTCGTGCTGCTCGGCACCGGCTCCGACGTCGGGCGGGCCCTCGCCGCGGGCCGCCCCGACCGGGCCGCGCGGCTGCTCGTGCCCTGGCGGGAGCGGTACGGCGACGCCCTGTGCCTGGAGGTCGTGCACCACGGGCGCTCCGGCACCGGCCCCGGCTCCCTGCGGCTCGCCGCCCGCACCGTCGGCTTCGCCGCCGAGCAGGGCGTCCGGCCCGTGCTCGGCAACGAGGTGCGGTACGCCGACCCCGGCCAGGGCCCGGTCGCCGACGTGCTCGACTCGGCCCGCCGGCTCGTCCCGGTCGACCCGCGCGCCGGGCTCGACAGCGGCGAGGCCTGGCTCAAGGGCCCCGGCGACATGCTGGCCACGGCCGAGCAGGTGGTGGAGGCCGCGGGCTTCCGCCGGGACGCCGCCCACCGCCTCCTGGAGCGGACCGAGTCCGTCGCCGCGGCCTGTCTCGTCGACCCCGAGGACGACCTCGGCATGGGCTCCGCGCACTTCCCCGAGCCGTACCTGGTCGGCGCCGCCCACCGCACCGCCCAGCGCGTGCTGGCCTCCCGGGCCGCCGCCGGCATGGTCCTCAAGGGCTACGACCGGCGCCCCGACCGGCGTGCCTACTGGGACCGGATGTACCGGGAGCTGGACATCATCGCCCACCACGGCTTCGCCAGCTACTTCCTGACGGTGGCCCAGGTCGTGGACGACGTACGGCAGATGGGCATCCGGGTCGCCGCCCGCGGCTCCGGCGCCGGCTCCCTCGTCAACCACCTCCTCGGCATCGCCCACGCCGACCCGGTCGAGCACGGCCTGCTGATGGAGCGCTTCCTGTCCAAGCGCCGCACCGCCCTGCCCGACATCGACATCGACGTGGAGTCCGCCCGCCGCATCGAGGTCTACCGGGCGATCCTCGGCCGCTTCGGCGCCGAGCGGGTCGTCACCGTCGCCATGCCCGAGACCTACCGGGTCCGCCACGCGGTGCGCGACGTGGGCGCCGCCCTGTCCATGGACCCGGCCGAGACCGACCGGATCGCCAAGGCCTTCCCGCACATCCGCGCCCGGGACGCCCGCGCCGCCCTGGACGAACTGCCCGAACTGCGCGGGCTGAAGGCGGAGACGGAAGGGCGCGAGCGCTTCTGGGAGCTGGTCGAGGCGCTGGACGCGCTGCCCCGCGGCGTCGCCATGCACCCCTGCGGCGTGCTCCTCTCGGACGCCTCGCTGCTCACCCGTACCCCCGTCGTGCCGACCAGCGGCGAGGGGCTGCCCATGTCGCAGTTCGACAAGGACGACGTGGAGGACCTCGGTCTGCTCAAGCTCGACGTCCTCGGCGTGCGGATGCAGTCGGCGATGGCGCACGCGGCCGCCGAGGTCGAGCGGGTCACCGGCACCCGGCCGGACGTCGACGCGGTCCCGCCCGGCGACCCCGACACGTACCGGCTGATCCGCTCCACCGAGACCCTGGGCTGCTTCCAGATCGAGTCGCCGGGCCAGCGCGACCTGGTGGGCCGGCTCCAGCCGGAGAACTTCCACGACCTGGTCGTCGACATCTCGCTCTTCCGCCCGGGTCCGGTCGCCGCCGACATGGTCCGCCCGTTCATCGCGGCCCGGCACGGCCGCGCGCCGGTCCGCTACCCGCACCCCGACCTGGAGGGCGCGCTGAAGGAGACGTACGGCGTCGTCGTCTTCCACGAGCAGATCATCGAGATCGTGAGCATCATGACCGGCTGCGGCCGCGACGAGGCCGACCAGGTGCGCCGCGGCCTGTCCCACCCCGAGTCGCAGGGCAGGATCAGGAGCTGGTTCGCCGAGCGGGCGCGGCGGAAGGGCTACGAGGACGAGGTCGTCGCCCGTACCTGGGAGATCGTCGAGGCCTTCGGCTCGTACGGCTTCTGCAAGGCGCACGCGGTGGCCTTCGCCGTGCCGACCTACCAGTCGGCCTGGCTCAAGGCGCACCACCCGGCCGCCTTCTACGCCGGGCTGCTCACCCACGACCCCGGCATGTACCCGAAGCGGCTGCTGCTCGCGGACGCCCGGCGGCGCGGGGTGCCCGTGCTGCCGCTCGACGTGAACCGGTCGGCGGCCGCCCATCGCATCGAACTGGTGTCCGATGACGGCTCGGAGAAGTGGGGCCTCCGGCTCGGTCTCGCCGACGTCCACGGCATCAGCGAGGCCGAGAGCGCCCGCATCGAGGCCGGACAGCCCTACGCCTCCCTGCTCGACTTCTGGGAGCGGGCCCGCCCGCGCAAGCCCGTCGCCGAACGGCTCGCCCAGGTCGGCGCGCTGGACGCGTTCGGCGCCAACCGCCGCGACCTGCTGCTGCACCTCACCGAACTCCACCGCACCCAGCGGGGCGCCGCCTCCTACGGCGGACAGCTCCCGCTCGCGCAGGGCCGCAAGACCGCCCCCGTCGGCCTGCCCGACCTCGACGAGAGCGAACGGCTCAGCGCCGAACTCGGCATCCTCGGCATGGACGCCTCCCGCCATCTCATGGGCGACCACCAGGCCTTCCTGCGCGAACTCGGCGTGATCTCCGCCCGCCGGCTGCGCTCGGCCGCGCACGGCCAGGTCGTCCTGGTCGCCGGCGCCAAGGCGGCCACCCAGACCCCGCCGATCCGCTCCGGCAAGCGGGTCATCTTCACCACCCTCGACGACGGCACCGGCCTGGTCGACCTCGCCTTCTTCGACGACTCCCACGAGCGCTGCGCCCACACCGTCTTCCACTCCTGGCTGCTGCTCGTCCGCGGTGTGGTGCAGCGGCGCGGCCCGCGCAGCCTCAGCGTGGTCGGCGCCGCCGCCTGGAACCTCGCCGAGCTCGCCGAACTGCGGGCGAGCGGCGGCCTGGAGGCGGTGGGCGAACGGCTCTCCGAGCAGCCCGGGCAGACCCCCGCCGAGGAGGCCGGCGACACCGGCCGGCGGATCACCCTGCCCACCGGCTACACGATGAACCCCTGGGCCGACCTCCAGCCGGCCGGGGAAGGCGCCGCGACACCGTCGCGGAAGCTGTGGCACAGCAGTCCGGGGAGCGCGGGATGATCCTTTGCGTACGGTTCCGACTGGAGCCCCTGTGGGAGGTGATGCTCCCTCAGCTGCTCGACCTGCTCGGCGAGTTCACCCCGGTCGTCGAGGCGGCCCCGCCCGCCGAGGCGCTCGCCGACGTGCGCGGCGCGCTGCGCTACTTCGGCTGGAGCCCGGCCGAACTCGCCTCGGTGATCCGGGTCAGGGCGCTCGCCCTGTACGGGATCGACTGCGTCATCGGCGCCGGCCCCAACCCGATGCTCGCCCGGATGGCGGCCCGCGAGGCCCGGCCCGGCGCCACCGTGGTCGTCGAGGACCCGGAGGCCTTCCTGCGGGACCGGCCGGTCGCCGCCCTCGACGGAGTGGGCCGCGCCACCGCCCGTACCCTCTGCGGCTACGGCCTCGACTCCGTCGGCCGGGTCGCGGACGCGCCGCTCGCCGTGCTGCAGCGCCTGGTCGGCGCCAAGGCCGGCCGCGAGCTGTGGGAACGAGCCCGCGGCATCGACCGCACCCCCGTCGTCCCCGGCGAGGTCTCCCGGTCCGTCGCGGCCGAACGCTCCTTCCCGCACGACGAACTGAACCCCGCGGAGCACCGCAGGGCGCTGCTCTCGCTCACCGGCGAACTGGGCGCCCGGATGCGGACGGAGGGCCAGGTGTGCCGCTCCCTGACCGTGACCGTGCGCTACGCGGACCGCACCACGTCGAGCCGCACCCGCACGCTGCGCGAACCCACCGCCCACTCCGCGGACCTCACCGCGCTCGCGTACGCGATCCACGCCTCCTTCGGCCTCCAGCGCGCCCGGGTCCGGGGCATCACGCTGCGCGCCGAGGGCCTGGCCCCCGCCGAGGGCGCCGCCCACCAGCTCACCTTCGACCCGGCCGACGACAAGGCCCGCCGCATCGAGGAGGTGGCGGACCGGGCCCGGGCGAAGTACGGCCCGCGGGCGATCGTGCCGGGCTCACTGGCCGCGTGAGCACGACGGTGTAGGCGACACGGGACTTTTTACCGACGCGTAACTTCCCACTGCGGCTACCCGTACGTAACTTGGCGGAAAGCGCATCCCCACTTGTGGTCCGGACCGCAGGGCGTAGAGCACTCCCTCATTCCCCTTGAGCCGCAAGGAGATCGCCCGATGCTGCCCAGGAAGCCCTGGAAGCAGGCCGTCAGAGCGCTGTCCGTACTGCTCCTGACCGCCGCCGCCACCCTCGCACCGACCGCCGCCGCCCAGGCCGGCACCGCCCCCAGCCGTGGCTGGAACGACTTCACCTGCAAGCCGTCCGCCGCCCACCCCCGCCCGGTCGTCCTCGTCCACGGCACCTTCGGCAACTCCGTCGACAACTGGCTGGGCCTCGCGCCCTACCTCGTCAACCGGGACTACTGCGTCTTCTCGCTCGACTACGGCCAGCTGCCCGGCGTGCCGTTCTTCAACGGCCTCGGCCCGATCGACAAGTCCGCCGGTCAGCTCGCCGCCTACGTCGACCGGGTCCTCGCCTCGACCGGGGCCGCGGAGGTCGACCTCGTCGGCCACTCGCAGGGCGGCATGATGCCGCGCCACTACCTCAGGTTCCTCGGCGGCGCCGCCAAGGTCAACGCGCTCGTCGGCATCGCCCCCGACAACCACGGCACCACCCTCAACGGGCTCACCAAGCTCCTGCCGCACTTCCCGGGCGCCGAGGACCTGATCGGCACCCACACCCCCGCGCTCGCCGACCAGATCGCCGGCTCGGCCTTCCTCACCAGGCTGAACGAGGGCGGCGACACCGTGCCCGGCGTCCGGTACACGGTGATCGCCACCAAGTACGACGAGGTCGTCACCCCGTACCAGTCGGGCTGGCTGTCCGGGCCCGACGTCACCAACGTGCTGCTCCAGGACCGCTGCGCGCTCGACCTGTCCGAGCACGTGGCGATCGCGACGGTGGACCGGATCGTCTTCCACGAGGTGAACAACGCCCTCGACCCGGCCCACGCGACCCCGACCACCTGCCTGTCGGTCGTCGGCTAGCGGGACGACCTGCGGCGGGCGGTCGCGAAGAGCACGATCGCACCCAGACCCAGGACGGCGGCGCCGCCCGTCGCGAGGTACGCGGTGGCGCCGTCGCCACCGGTCTCGGCGAGCTCCTCGCCGGAGCCGTGGGCGGCGGGCGCGGGAGCCGCGGAGCCCGGGGCGGCGTCGCTGCCGGGGGCCGCGGTGCTGCTCGGGGCGGTGGTGCCCGGCGCCGTGGTGCCCGGGGCGGGGGTGCTCGGCGCGGTGTGCCCGCCGTGCCCGCCGTGCCCGGCCTGCGCGGGCTCCTCGGAGGGGGCGCTCGGCGCCGGCGCCGGGGCGCCGCCGTTGTCCTTCCCGAACACCACGTCGGAGCAGGTGTAGAAGGCCTCGGGGGAGTCGGAGCGCTGCCAGATCGAGTAGATCAGGTGGCGGCCCGACTTCTCCGGCACGGTGCCGGTGAACACGTAGTCACCGTTCTGCATGCCCGGGTCGGTCACCGTGGCGAACGGCTTCGCCTCCAGGTCCGACCACTTCAGCGGCTTCGACGGGTCGTAGCCGTCCTTCGTCACGTACAGCTCGAAGGACCCCTTGTGCGGCGCGGTGCCCTTGTAACGGAAGGTGTGCGCACCGGAGTTCATCGGACTCGCCGGCCAGTCGGTGCGGGCGAGGTCGAGGCCCCGGTACTTCTCGTTCCCGGCGCTGCAGAGCTTCCCGTCCGGGATCAGCTCCCGGTGCTTCCCGGCCGCGTTCGCGATGTTCACCCCGTTCCAGTCGTAGAACGCCTGCGTCCCGCTCGCCGCCACGGCCGCCTTGCACGCCGCCGAGTCCGGGCTCTCCGGCCCCTCCGCGTAGCAGCCCGCGACCCGGCTCACCGGGTCGGTCATCGACCCGTGCGCGAACGCGCCGGGCGCGGTGGCGAGTCCGGACAGGACCAGCGCGGCGACGGCGGCGGAGACGGTGGTGGTACGGCGTGAGGTCATGGGGGGACAACTCCTTCACGAGGGTGAGGTGGGGGGGTTGCCCAGCAAACTAGCCCTGGCAGAGGGCGAGATGGTCCGTCTTAGGGCCGCGTTAAGGCGGAGGTAAGAGCCGCCTGAGGAACCCGTCCGCCCGGGGGAGCTTCAGCCCAGCCGCCGGTAGCGGCGCTCCGGGCGGCCCGTACCGCCGTAGCGCAGGGTGATCTCGGCGCGGCCGGTCTCCGCGAAGTACTCCAGATAGCGGCGGGCGCTCACGCGGGACAGCGAGCCCGCCTCCGCGCACTCGGTGGCCGACAGGCCCTCCGGGTGGGCCCGCAGGATGGTGTCGACCAGGTCGGCGGTGGGCGCGGCCAGGCCCTTGGGGAGCTCGCGGGAGGCCCGCGGGCGCGCGCCGAAGATCTGGTCCACGTCCTCCTGGCGGGCCCCCGCCCGCTCCAGCTCGTCCAGACGGCCCTGCAGGGAGGCCACGTGCCGCAGCTGCTCCTGCAGCGCCGCCTGGTTGAAGGGCTTGATCAGGTAGTGCAGGGCACCGGCGCGCAGCGCCGAGCGGATCGTGTCCACGTCCCGCGCCGCCGTGATGAACAGTGCATCCGCCGAGAGGCCCGCCGCCCGCAGCTCGCGCAGCACCGCGATCCCGTCCATGTCCGGCAGGAAGATGTCGAGCAGCAGCAGGTCCGGCCGCAGCCGCTCCGCGGCGCGCAGCGCCTCGGCGCCGGTGTGCGCGACGCCCACGACGTCGAAGCCCGGCACCGCCGCGACGTAGCGGCAGTGCAGCTTGGCCACCATGAAGTCGTCGTCGACCACCAGCACCTTCGTCACGCCGACAAGGTAGGTCGCGACCACAAGGACCACAACGTCCGTTGGTTGCGGAAGAGAGACAGCTTCTTAACGTGCGGGCAACATGTGGGCCACCTCACACCTTTCCCGTACCCACGAGAGGCGGCTCACGTGCGCCTGCGCACCCCCTTCGCCCTGCTCGGGGCGGCGCTCCTGGTGCTCGTCGGACCGCCGCTGCTCAGCCCCGGCAGCGGCTCCGACACCGGCACGCAGATACCCGGCCTGCGCTTCATGGTCCCCAACACACCCGGCGGCGGCTACGACATCACCGCCCGCACCGCGGCCAAGAACGCCGAGGATGCCGGGCTCACCTCCGACATCGAGGTCTTCAACCTGCCCGGTGCCGGCGGCACCGTCGGCCTCACCCGGCTCGTCGGCGAGCGCGGCAACGGCAGGCTCGCCATGTCCATGGGCCTCGGCGTCGTCGGCGCCGTCCACACCAACAAGACCCCGAGGACCCTCGCCGACACCACCCCGATCGCCCGGCTCACCATGGAGCAGGACATCGTCGTGGTGGGCAGGAACTCCCCGTACAAGACCATCCAGGACCTGCTCGCCGCCTGGAAGAAGGACCCCGGCAAGCTGCCCGTCGGCGGCGGCTCCTCGCCCGGCGGCCCCGACCACCTGGCGCCCATGCTGATGGCACAGGCCGCGGGCATCGCCCCGAAGAGCGTCAACTACGTGCCCTTCGACGGCGGCGGCGAACTCCTCGCCTCCATCCTCGGGAACAAGGTCGCCTTCGGCGTCTCCGGCGTCGGCGAGTACCTCGACCAGATCAAGGCCGGCGAGCTGCGGCTGCTCGCCGTCACCGGCCCCGAGCGGGTCCCCGGCCTCGACGCGCCGACCCTGCGCGAGGCCGGTCTCGACACCGAGTTCATCAACTGGCGCGGCATCGTCGCCCCGCCCGGCCTCACCGACGCCGAACGCGACAAGCTCGTCGGCCTCGCCACCGAACTGCACGCCTCCGATGAGTGGCGCGAGTCCCTGAAGACCCACGGCTGGAACGACGCCTTCCTGCCCGGGGAGAAGTTCGGCGCCTTCCTCGCCGAACAGGACAAGCGCGTCGGCTCCGTCCTGAAGGAGCTGGGACTGTGACCACCACGACCGAACCCGGCACGACGGCCACCGGCAGGAGGTCCTGGCTGCGCGAGCACTCCGAGCTCGGCGTCGGCCTCATCCTCCTCGTCCTCGGCGTCCTGGTCCTCACCGACGCCCTCACCATGACCGTGGACCTCGCCCAACGCGGCCCCGTCGGCCCCCGCACCGTCCCCCTCGTCGTCGGCACCGGCCTGCTCGTCGTCGCCGTCCTCCTCGCCGTCGACGTGCTGCGCGGCGGCCGCGGCGAGGCCGAGGGCGGCGAGGACATCGACCTCGGCGAGCCCAGCGACTGGCGCACCGTCCTGCTGCTCGCCGGCGTCTTCCTCGGCTTCGCCGTCCTCATCGGCCCGCTCGGCTTCCCCGTCTCCGGCGCCCTGCTCTTCTGGGGCGCTGCCTACGCCCTCGGCAGCCGGCACCACCACCGCGACCCGCTGATCGCCGCCGTGCTCTCCCTGCTCACCTACCTCGTCTTCGACAACCTCCTCGGAGTCCCGCTGCCCGGCGGCCCGCTGATGGGAGTGCTCTGACCCATGGACTCTCTGAACTCCCTCATCGACGGGTTCGGCACCGCGCTGACCCCGATCAACCTCCTGTGGGCCGCCGTCGGCGTCCTCCTCGGCACCGCCATCGGCGTGCTGCCCGGCATCGGCCCCGCCATGGCCGTCGCCCTGCTGCTCCCCGTCACGTACGGACTCGAACCGACCGGCGCGTTCATCATGTTCGCCGGCATCTACTACGGCGCCATGTTCGGCGGCTCCACCACCTCGATCCTGCTCAACACCCCCGGCGAGAGCGCGGCCGTGGTCGCCGCCATCGAGGGCAACCCCATGGCCAAGGCGGGCCGCGGCGCCCAGGCGCTCGCCGCCGCGGCCATCGGCCACTTCACCGGCGGCCTCGCCGGCACGATCCTGCTCGTCGCGCTCGCCCCGACCGTCGCCGCGCTCGCCGTCGACATCGGCGCCCCCGACTACTTCGCCATCATGGTCCTCGCCTTCATCGCGGTGACCTCGGTCCTCGGCTCCTCCCGCATCCGCGGCCTCGCCTCGCTCCTCATCGGCCTCACCCTCGGCCTGGTCGGCCTCGACCAGATGACCGGCCAGCAGCGCCTCACCTTCGGCTCGCTCCAGCTCGCCGACGGCATCGACGTCGTCATCGTCGCGGTCGGCCTCTTCGCGATCGGCGAGGCCCTGTGGGTCGCTGCCCATCTGCGCCGCACCACCGGCGAGGCCATCCCGGTGGGCCGCCCCTGGCTCGGCAGGTCCGACGTCCGGCGCACCTGGAAGGCCTGGCTGCGCGGGCCGCTCATCGGCTTCCCGTTCGGCGCCATCCCGGCCGGCGGCGCCGAGATCCCCACCTTCCTGTCGTACGTCACCGAGAAGCGCCTCTCGAAGCACAGGGACGAGTTCGGCAAGGGCGCCATCGAGGGCGTCGCGGGCCCCGAGTCCGCCGCCTCCGCCTCCGCCGCCGGCACCCTCGTCTCCATGCTCACCCTCGGCCTGCCCACGACCGCCGTCGCCGCCGTGATGCTCGCCGCCTTCCAGCAGTACGGCATCCAGCCCGGCCCGCTGCTCTTCGAGCGCGAACCCGACCTGGTCTGGGGCCTGATCGCCTCCCTCTTCGTCGGCATGGTGCTGCTGCTCGCGCTCAACCTGCCGCTCGCGCCGGTGTGGGCCAAGCTGCTCCGCATCCCCCGCCCCTACCTCTACGCCGGCATCCTCTTCTTCGCGGCCGTCGGCGCCTACGCGGTCGGCGGCGAGGCCCTCGACCTCGTGATCCTGCTGGTCATCGGCCTCATCGGCTTCGGCATGCGGCGCTACGGACTGCCCGTGCTGCCCGCCGTCATCGGCGTGATCCTCGGCCCGGCCGCCGAACAGCAGCTCCGCCGCGCCCTGCAGATCAGCGACGGCTCCCTGACCGGCCTGGTGAACACCCCGTTCTCGGTGACCGTGTACGCGGTCGTCCTGATCCTGCTGGCCTGGCCGCTGCTCCGGAAACTGATCGACCGCCGCGCGGACACCGCCGTAACGTGACCGCATGACGACCCCTCCGCTCCGCCCCGCCACCGCGGCCGACGTGCCCGCCGTGAAGGCCGTCGTCGACGCGGCCTTCCACCACTACGTCGAGCGGATCGGCCTCGTGCCCGCGCCGATGGAGGAGGACCACGCGGCCAACGTCGAGGCGGGCAGGGTCTTCGTCACCGGCGACCCCGTGACCGGCCTCGTGGTGGTGATCCCCGAGGCCGGTCACCTCTACCTCGACACCGTCGCCGTCCACCCCGACGCCCAGGGCACCGGCCTCGGCCGCGCCCTGATGACCTGGGTCGAGCAGCGGGCACGCGAACTCGGCGTGCCGGAGGTGCGGCTGCTCACCAACGCGATGATGTGGGAGAACCAGAAGATGTACGAGCGGTACGGGTACGAGGTCACCGAGCGCCGCCGGACCGGCCCGTACGACCGTATTCATTACCGCAAAGTGCTCAACTCGCCCCCGATGGGGTGAGTTTCGGACAAGCGGCGGCTTGATCCGGTATCCCTGGCGGGCAGCACCCCCCACCCCGAAGGGACCTTCGCCCATGAGCGCTCGCCTCGCCCTCGCAGGCGCCCTGCTGGCCACCGCCGCCGCCACCGCCCCGACCGCCCACGCCGGAGCGGGCGACGGCCTGTCCGTCACCCCGCACGGGACCGTCGCCGACGACGGCACGGTCACCCTCTCCGGCTCCTACCGCTGCCTGGACGACAGCGCCGGACCCGTCTTCGTCAGCTCCACCCTGGTCCAGGACGACCGTTCCTCCGGCATCGGCGGCACCCGGGCCGTCTGCGACGGCCAGGTCCACGAGTGGACCAACAGCGCCGTCGTGAGGGGGCCGGGCTACCGACCCGGCGAGGCCCGGGTGAAGGCCACGCTGATGCAGCTCACCGCCCAGGGCCCGCTGGGTCTGCCGCTGCCCGGCTTCCTCGCCGTGAAGGAGTCGCCCGTCACGCTCGGCTGAGCAGCCCGGCCAGTCCGTCCCTGCCCAGGGCGGCCAGCTCGTCGAGGGCGAGGACCGCGCGCCCGGCCGCCTCCGGGTCGGAGGCGGCCAGACCGCTCGCCGCGAACTCGTCCTCGTCGAGCCGCAGCACCTCGCTGCCGTCCGCCGACACCCACAGGTCCAGGTCCAGGTCCTCGACCACCACCTCCGCGGCGCCGACGACGGCGGGCCGGGTCACGTCGCAGTACCAGCCCTTGAGCGTGCCGTCGCCGGAGCGGACCTCCTTCACGGCGTACCAGCGGTCGCGCCAGTAGTGCTCCGTGAACACGTCGCCCGGCTCGAAGCGCACGAAACCGAAGTCCCGTACGCCCTCCGCGGCCCAGGGCGCGCGGACGGTCAGCCGGACGCCGTCGTCGGACAGCCGCTCCGCCGGGTAACGGATCTTCGTCCGGCCGGCCTTCACCAGGACGATCTCGACCGTGCCGGCCGCCTCAGCCGAGTTCGCGGACATGACGGGTCTCCTTCGCGCGGACCTCGTAACCGAACCATCTGTTGACGGCCAGCATCGGGCCGTTCTCCGTGTCGTTGCCGGTGAACGCCTCCGTGCAGCCGGCCGCACGGGCCCGGTGCAGCGAGTCGTTCTTCGCCAGCTTGGCGAACCCCCGGCCCCGGTACCCGGGACGGGTGCCGGTCATGGCCGAGCCGTAGCGGCCCAGGCCGTCGGTGCGGGCCGCGCTGAACGCCACCGGACGTCCGTCGGCCACGACCACCGTGGTGAGCTCCCGGTCGAGCAGCGGATGGTTCCACGTGGACGCCAGCCAGTGGGCGTAGTCGTCCAGCTCCGCCGCCACGTCACCCGGCTCGTCCGCCGTGGTCACCCCGTCCAGCTCGAACAGCGGACGCGGGTCGGCGGCGAAGTCGGCCGCCGTGCGCAGCTCGACACCGGCGGGCGGCGCCTGGAGCGGCGGCAGCTCTGCCGTGGCCAGGTCGAGCCGCAGGAAGTACGCGGAACGGCTCGGCCGGTAGCCGTGCCGCGCGGCGAAGGCGAGGCAGGACGGCTCGTCGAGGACCCAGCTGTACAGCCTCGTCGCCCCCACCTCCGCCAGGTGCTCCTCGGCGGTGCGCAGCAGCAGCGTGCCGGCGCCCCGACCGGCGTGGCCGGGATGGACGAAGACGTTGACGTCGCCGATCCCCGGCTCGGGGGACTCGTGGGCGAGGGACACCTCCGCCGTGCCGACGGCCTCGCCGTCGATCTCGGCGATCAGCGGCCGGGTGCGGGCGTCGGGATGGGCGTGCGCCAGGTCGTATGCCACCTGCGGGCCGGTCGCGAGCAGATAGGGCAGCGCGGCGCGCCGGACCCGGGCGAACGCCTCGGCGTCCTCGAGGACGCCCGGCCGTACGTCGCGGACGATCACAGTCATGTGACCGCACGCTATGCGGCGTCCGTCTCCGGCCGCCTCCCATTTTCCGGCGGGCCGGGTGCACAATCGGGCGGGTGACGCTTCGAATCAGCGTGGATGCCCGTTCCACCACCGCTCCGTACGAACAACTGCGCGCCCAGATCTCGGAGAGCGCCCGCTCGGGCGAGCTGCCGGTCGGCTACAAGCTGCCGACGGTGCGCGGCCTCGCGGAGGACCTGGGACTCGCGGCGAACACGGTCGCCAAGGCGTACAAGGCCCTGGAGGCGGACGGGGTGATCGAGACCCGGGGCCGCAACGGCACCTTCGTCGCCGCGGCCTCCGACGCCGCCTCCCGCCTCGCTGCCACGGCCGCCGCGGCCTACGCGACGGAGGCCCACCGGCTGGGCCTGACCCGCGACGAGGCCGGCGCGGCGGTGAAGGACGCCCTGCGGGCGGCGTACGACGAGTGAGCACGCCGCCGCCCGGCCGGCATGACGGCGGACGCCGAGCCGGGCGGGCGTGAAGTTGGGCGCTGAGCCGGGCGGGCCTGTCGGCGGGCGCTACAGGTACAGTCCCTGGGTCGTCGCGCGCTGCTCCGGCATGCCCGGCGCGGGTGTCCCGCGGCGCAGCGCGAACAGTTCCGCGAGGGTGGCGCCGTCCCGTCCGATGCCCTCCTCGCGGCCGAGCCAGTCCACCGCCTCGGCGCGGCTGAGCGGTCCCACCTCGACGCGGGCCAGGCAGCGGCCGGGCCGCACCACGGCGGGGTGGAGCCGCTCCAGGTCCTCGTTGGTGGTGACGGCGACCAGCACGTTGCGGCCCTGGCCGAGCAGCCCGTCGGTGAGGTTGAGCAGCCGGGAGAGCGCCTGGCCCGCCGCGTGCTTGGCCTCGCCGCGGATCAGCTCGTCGCAGTCCTCCAGGAGGAGCAGCCGCCAGCGGCCCTCCTCGGTCCCGTCGTCCTCGCCGATCGCGATGTCCATGAGGTAGCCGACGTCGCCGAAGAGCTGCTCGGGGTCGAGTACGCAGTCGACCTGGCACCAGTCGCGCCAGGAGCGGGCGAGGGTGCGCAACGCGGAGGTCTTGCCGGTGCCGGGGGGACCGTGGAGCAGCAGCAGCCTGCCGGTGATGTCGGCCGGGGTGAGGGCCATCAGCCGGTCCATCGCCTCGGCGACCGGTGCCGTGTAGTTGGGGCGGACCTCGTCCCAGGTGGCGGCGGCGATCTGGCGGGTGTTCCGGTCCGGCCCGCGCCGGGGCGACAGGTGCCAGAAGCCCATGGTGACGTTGTCCGGGCTCGGTTCCGGCTCGTCCACGGCCCCGTCGGTGGCCTCCTTGAGGACCCGCTTGGCGAGTTCGGGATCGGTCGCGGTGACGGTGACGTGGGCGCCCCAGTTGAAGCGGGAGGCGAGCAGCGTCCAGCCCTCGCCCTCGGCGAGGACGGCTCCGCGGTCGCCGTCCTTCGCGGCGCGCAGCAGCCGGGCGCCCGCGGGCAGCAGGGTCGCGGACGGCTTGACCCGTTCCAGCCGTGCGCCGTGCGCGTGGGGCTGCTCGCCGTTGACGAAGCGGCCCAGGAACAGGGCGTCGACGACGTCGGACGGGGAGTCGGCGTCGTCGAGGTTGAGTCGGACGGGCAGGGCGTGGAGCGGATCGGACGGTGCTTCCGAGGTGCCTGACATGGGGTCATGATCTGTCACCGCGGCGGTCCGCGCACCGGGTTTTGGAGCGGACGGTCCGTCGGGTGACGGGCGGGGCGGAAGTGGCCGGATCTCGACGGTTTCTGACGGGGCGACGGGAGTCGTGTACCCCCACTTTTGACATGAACACTTCCGGAGGGCCGGATCCGCTGCTACTACCTGGTAACGCAGAGATCCTGCTACAGGGAGGTTCCATGAAACTGTCCCGTTTTACGGCTTTCTCGTCCTCGCTGCTCCTCGGTGCCGTCCTCGCCCTGACCGGCGCCGGCGTCGCCCACGCCGCGGAAACCGCCGCGGTGGACTACGTGGCCCTCGGCGACTCGTACTCCTCCGGTGTCGGAGCGGGGAGTTACGACAGCGCCAGCGGTGACTGCAAGCGCTCCACCAAGGCCTACCCGGTCCTCTGGAAGAACGCGAACGCCCCCTCGTCCTTCGCCTTCACCGCCTGCTCGGGCGCCCGAACGGGTGATGTCACGGCCAATCAGCTCGGACCGCTCAACAGCGGCACCGACCTGGTCTCCCTCACCATCGGCGGCAACGACGCCGGTTTCGCCGACGTCATGACCACCTGCGTCCTGCAGTCCGAGTCGACCTGCATCAACCGCGTGAATCAGGCCAAGGCCTATGTCGACTCGACGCTGCCCGGCAAGCTCGACGCGGTCTACTCGGCCATCAGATCCAGGGCCGCCAACGCCCGGGTCGTCGTCCTCGGCTACCCGCGCTTCTACCAGCTCAACGGCAGCTGCATCGCCGGCCTGAGCGAGAACGAACGCCGCGCCATCAACGACGCCGCCGACTACCTCAACGCGGCCACCGCCAAGCGCGCCGCCAACCACGGCTTCACCTTCGCCAGCGTGGTCCCCGCCTTCACCGGCCACGAGATCTGCTCGAGCTCGTCCTGGCTGCACAGCGTCAACTGGCTCAACATCGGCGAGTCGTACCACCCGACCGCGTCCGGCCAGTCCGGCGGCTACCTGCCGACCTTCAGGGCCGTGGCGTAGCGGAACCGCCCGGCGCACCGCCGGAAGCACCGGCCGAAGCACCACCAGGAGAAGCGGTCCCGTCCGAAGGCGTCGCCGTCGTCGGCGGGGTCGACGGCGGGACCGTCTCCTCACAGGTCACCGAGAACTCCACCCAGTCGGACTGCCGCGCGACCGGCTCCCGGACCTCGACCCGGATCCGGTCGCTCACCTGCGAACCCGCCCCGTAATCGGCCTGGGTGCGGGTCAGCCGCTGCTCGGTGGGCCCGCCCTCCGGGAACTCCAGCGTCCGCCACTGCGCGTCCTGGCCCTCGCCGCTCTGCGTCGCCCAGCGGTACGACACGGTCGCCGGCGTCCGGTCCACCGTGACCACCGCCGTGAACGACGGGGCCGCGTCCTCCGGCGGCGGGCACGCCCCGCTGTAGGAGTCGCGCACCGCCCGTACGTTCACCAGGACGGACACCGGCGGAGTCGTCGTCGCGCTCGGCGAGGCGCTCGTGGTCTGCGCGGACGTCGTCGGCGCGGGCGTCGGCGCCGTCGTGGGCGCGCTCGTCGTGACCGGCGGCACCGTGGGCGTCTCGTCGGCGTCGGTGTCCCGCAGCGCCGCGTACGTCAGCCCGCCCGCCACCAGCAGCAGCGCCGCGATCCCGGCGACCAGCCCCCAACGCCTGCGCGGCCGGCCCCCCGGCCCGTCGCCCGGCACCGGCAGGGGAGTGGTCGCCCCGGGACCCGCCGGGCCGCCGGGACCGCCCGGCGCGCCCACGCCGGCGAGGCCGACCACTCCGCCGGATCCCCCCGCGCCGTCCGTGCCTCGGGGCGGGAAGGGCGCGTACGGCACCGCCGGCAGCGGCTCCGTGCGCGGCGTGCCGCCCGCGCCGATCACCCGCAGCCGGTCCTCCGCTTCCGCCGCCGACAGGCGCTGTTCAGGGTCCTTGCGCAACAGCCCCTCGATCACCGGGGCCAGCGGCCCCGCGTGCGCGGGCGGCGCGGGCTCCTCGTCCACCACCGTGCGCAGGGTGTCGAGCGCCGTCTCCCGGCGGAACGGCGAGACGCCCTCCACCGCCGCGTACAACAGGATGCCCAGCGACCACAGGTCGGCAGCGGGTCCCGGCGTGCGGCCCAGGGCCCGCTCGGGAGCGAGGTACTCGGGCGAGCCGATCAGCTCGCCGGTCATGGTGAGCGGCGAGACGCCCTCGACGGCCGCGATCCCGAAGTCGGTGAGCACCACCCGCCCGTCGTTGGCGAGCTGGACGTTGGCCGGCTTGACGTCCCGGTGCAGCACGCCCGCCTCGTGCGCGGCGCGCAGCGCGGCGCACACCTCGGCGCCGATGTGCGCCGCCCGCCGAGGCTCCATCGGGCCCTCGGCCGCCAGGGTCTCGGCCAGCGTGAGACCCGGGACCAGCTCCATCACGATCCACGGGCGGTCGTCGTCCAGGGCCACGTCGTAGACGGTGACGACGTTGCGGTGGGTGATCCGGGCGGCGGACCTGGCCTCCCGCTCCAGCCGGGCGTAGAGGCGCTCGCGGTCCTCGGCCGGGAGCCCGGCCCCCGCCCGCACCTCCTTGACCGCCACCTCGCGCCCCAGGACCTCGTCCCGGGCGCGCCAGACGGTGCCCATCCCGCCCTCGCCGAGCACGTCGAGCAGCCGGTAACGACCCGCGATGACCGTCATCACTCCACGGTAGCGGAGCCCCGCCGGTTTTTGGTGGCGGAGATCACACCCGCTCGCGGCCCCGCAGGTGGGGGCCGCGCGTGCAGGATGGTTCGTGACGGTTCGACAGGTGTTCGATCGCTGTCCAACTCACCCTGGAACCAGACGGATTCGGACAGTGATCGTCAACCCCCGTACACGAGCGGTGAATCCTGCGGCCGGAATACACGGGTGTCGTAGCGGGGCGATAGGGTTAACCTGCCCGGGCCGGGTGCCCTCGTACGGGTGGGGAGTGACATGGAACAGATAGCAATGCGCAGCAGGCCGCGTGTGCCTGCCATCACCTGCGGGAGCAGCGCGACCAGTTCGCGACTCGACCGCCATCTCGCGGTGCTCGGCGGTCCCGCCGTGCCGCAGCGCGAGGCGGCCGAGGCGACGCTGCTCATGCGGGAACTGACGACGCGTACGCGTGAGGTGCCCGTGCAGGGCCACCGCAGCCGCAGCGCGCGGGTCTCGCTCTTCGCCCCGCTGCGCCGACTGCGCCGCTCGCTCTTCGGCAACCACAGCTGACAGGCCGTCCGGGCCGGGCTCCCGCGCACCCCGAGGCGCCGCTCCCGCCCGCATCCGCTCGGCCCGCGGCTCGTCCCTGACCGAACGCCGGACGTGTCCCCGCCCGTCCGGCGCTTTCCCTTACCCGCGCCCTCCCTTGCCTGCGCCCGTTCCTAACCGGCGCCCTTCTTGCCTGCGCCTTTCCTCATGCCCGGGCCTTCCCTTGCCCGGACCTCAGGTACGGGCGTAGCGCCCGACAGCCGCCGGCGCGCACAGCGCGATCAGTGCCAGCGACCAGAGCAACGCCCCGGCCACCGGATGCGTCACGGGCCAGGCCGCGTCGGCCGGCACCGGCGCGTTCCCGAACAGCTCCCGGACGGCGGTCGTCACCGCCGAGATCGGGTTCCACTCCGCGACCGTGCGCAGCCAGCCCGGCATCCCGTCGGTCGGGAGATAGGCGTTGGAGAGCAGCGGCAGCATGAAGGTCGCGCTGCCCAGCTGTCCGGCCGCCTCCTCGCTCTTCGACGCCAGACCGAGCAGGATGCCCGCCCAGGTGGCCGCGAAGCGGAACAGCAGCAGCAGTCCGAAGGCGCCGAGGGCCTCGACGGCCGTGCCCTCGATCCGCCAGCCCATCGCCAGGCCGACCAGCAGCAGCGGGACCATGCCGACCGCGCTGGTGACCAGGTCGGCGAGCGCCTGCCCCAGCGGCACCGCCGCCCGGCTCACCGGCATCGTCCGCAGCCGGTCCGCCACTCCGCGGTGGGTGTCCTGCGCGGCCTGGAACATCCCGGTCATCACGCCGTTCGCGGCCGTCGCCACCAGCATGCCCGGCACCAGGAAGGCCCGGTAGTCGGCGCCCGGCATGGCGAGCGCGCCGCCGAACACGTACCCGAAGAAGAGCAGGAACACCACCGGCATGGTCTGGGTCATGACCGTGATCGCCGGGGCGTGCCGGATCCGCAGCAGATGGCGGCCGAGGATCGCGGTGCCGTCGTGGACGAGGGCGCTCATGCGGCGAGCTCCTTGCGGTCGGTGAGGCGCAGGAACACCTCGTCGAGGGTGGGCGGGCGCAGGGCGGCGTCCAGGATCGGGACGCCGGCCGCGTCGATCTCCCGGACGAGCCGGGGCAGGGTCAGCGTCGGATCGGTCGTGACCGCGCCGACCGTGCGGCGCTCGGCGTCCAGGGACGGCAGCGAGCCGGTGAGCCGGTCGAGCACGGCCGCGGCCGCCTCGAGCGGCGCCGGTTCGGCGACCACGACCTCGGCGTAGCTGCCGATCCGCGCCTTGAGCCCGGCCGGCGTACCCCGGTGGGCGGCGCGGCCCTCGTCGACGAGGACGATCTCGTCGGCGAGCCGGTCGGCCTCCTCCAGGTACTGCGTGGTGAGCAGCACGGTCGTGCCCTGGGACGCCAACCCCCGTACGGCGTCCCAGATCCCGTTCCGGCTGTGCGGGTCCAGTCCGGTGGTGGGCTCGTCGAGGAACAGCACGGCAGGCGGGACGATCAGGCTCGCGGCCAGGTCGAGGCGCCTCCGCATGCCGCCCGAGTAGGTGCGGGCGGGCCGGCCGGCGGCCTCGGCCAGACCGAAGCGCTCGAGGAGTTCGTCGGCGCGGGAGCGCGGGGCGCGCAGCAGCCGGGCGAAGAGCCGCAGGTTCTCGGCGCCGGTCAGGTCGCCGTCGACGGAGGCGTACTGCCCCGTGACCGCGATCCGCTCGCGCACCCCGCCCGGGTCGCGGACCACGTCGCGCCCGGCGACCCGCGCGCTGCCCGAGTCGGGCGCCACGAGCGTGGTGAGCACCCGGACCGCCGTGGTCTTCCCGGCGCCGTTGGGTCCGAGCAGCCCGCAGACCGTGCCTTCGGGCACGGCGAGGTCGAGGCCGCGCAGCGCCTTGACCTGGCCGTAGCGCTTGCACAGCCCCTCACTAAGTACAGCGTACGTAGTTGTCGTCATGCGGCGACCCTAACGCATTACGTACGGTGTACGTAACCGGGCGCGTCATTACGATGTGCGGCGAGGTGATGATGGATGGCAGGCCGAGCGGCCGAACCCGAAGTGATCTGGGCGCGCCCCGAGCGCACGGGCCGCGGCCCGAAACCGGCCTACCGCCGGGAGGACATCACGGACGCGGCCGTCCGCATCGCCGACGCCGACGGCATCGACGCCGTCTCCATGCGGCGGATCGCCGCCGAGCTGGGCTGCGGCACCATGTCCCTGTACAACTACGTGCCGCGCAAGGAGGACCTGTACGAGCTGATGGTCGACCGGGCCAGCGGCGAGTACGAACTCGGCGGCCCCAGCGGCGACTGGCGCGCCGACATGACGGCCGTCGCCCACCAGGCCCGCGGGATCCTGCGGCGCCACCCCTGGGTGATCCGGCTGATGACCACCGGATACGCCTTCGGGCCCAACGCCCTCCGCTTCCTCGAGCACTGCCTGGCGTGCCTGGACGGACTCGACCTGCCCGGCGGCACCAAGATGGAACTGATCGCCACGGTCAACGGCACCGTGATGACGATCGTGGCCAACGAACTCGCCCTCGCCGAACGCGCCCGCTCCCTGCCCTGGTCCGAGGAGCAGGAACAGGCCGTGCGCCAGGCCTACCTGGCGAGCCGGCTCGCCACCGGCGCCTACCCGCACCTGACCGCCGTCTTCACCGCCGCGGCCCCGCCGCCGGATGCGGAGGAGGTCTTCACGCGCACCGTCGACCGGGTCCTGGACTCGTTCGTGAAGACCTGAGCCGGGCAGGCCGGGCCAGGTCGGAGGACCGGGCCGAGTACGGTCGAGCGCGGCCAGGTCGGTTCACAGCAGGGCGAACTGCCCCTCGGGGCCCTCCTCCTGATGGTCGAGCACGGACGCCGGGCGCCGTGCCCCGTCCGGCACGGGCAGCAGCCCGGCCGCCCGCAAACCGCCCCTGGTCACCCCTTCCGCCGTCGCGCGCCCGGCGAGCGCGGCCCGCTCCGGCTCCCGGCCCGCGAGCAGGGCCAGGACCGTGATCAGCTCGAGCAGCTCCGAGGTCCACTCCTGCGGCCACGCCGCAGGTCCGATCGCCTCCAGGCTGCCCGGCTCGGCCGGCGCGGTCCGGTGCGCGAACCACTGCTCCAGCATCCGCACCCCGCCGACCTCGAACTCCCACGCCCCGGCCGGTACGGGGGAGACCCGGCCCTCGTCCAGGGACAGCACCTCCTCCACCGGGTCGTACGCGATCCCGGTCGGCCGGGCCGGCAGCGCCGCCCGTACGTACGGCCTGCGGCCACCCGGAAGCCGCGGCCGGGCTCCGCCGCGGGCCCCGCGCAACTGCACCTCGATCAGCTCCCGGCCGAGCGCCACGCCCGCCGCCCACACCTCCGGGTCGACGGGCAGCGGCACCCGGCAGCCGGCGGCGGAGGGCAGCGCCGCCGCCACGGCCCAGGCGAGCACGTCCGCCGCGGCCACCTCGCAGCCGTACCGCTCGCCGAGGAAGCCCCGCAGTCCCGGTGCAAGGTTCGGCTCCAGACCGCCCGGGCGGCGGAACAGCGGGCGGATCCGACCCGGCCGGCCGGCCGGGGACCGCCCGTCGGGCAGCGCCGCGGTCACCAGCAGCGCGGGCCCGCCCGCCCCCGGCACGTACCCCTGCTCGACGGCGAACAGCTGCCGCTCGTCCGCGACCCGCCACAGTTCGGGCCGCGCGGTGTCGATCAGCCGGTGGTCCGGCAGCAGCCACTGCTCGTCGAACGGCCCGTGCGCGAGCCGCACCGGCTCCGGACAGGGCCCCGGCTCCCGCGACAGCCGCACCGTCCCGGTCCGCTGCCCGGGCAGCGCGGCCACCGAACTCGCCGTGGTGCGGGCCCGGCTCGGCCGGAACAACGCCTCGCGCTCCGCGCCCTCGGCCGCGGCCAGCCGCTCCCAACGGGCCCGTAGCGTGCGCGGATCCGGCGCGACGATCCAGGACCGCCCGAGCCGCAACGGCGCCACGGACCACGGCATGAGCTCGTCGAGCAGGGGCAGATCCTCGATCGCGGCGTCATCCGTCACGCCCCGCATGCTAACGAGGGCGGCGCGTGGGCATCCAGCGGCGCCGGAGGGGCGACGGTGGGGTGCCGGTGGGCGCAGCTGGGCGCGGGGACGGCCGGGCGCGGGTCGACGGGCGTAGCAGCGCTGGCCGGGCGGCGCGCGCTGGGCGGATGGGCGCGGAGGCGCCCGGCGTCAGCGGCGCCGGACCCGCACGCGTCGCCGCGCCGGGGTGCCCGGGAGTACGTCCGCCGGGGCGGCGGGAGAGACCGCAGGGAGCTCGCCGACCGGGCTGGCCGCGCGAAGTGCCCCGGCGGGAGTGACGGCAGAAGGTGCCCCGGCCGGGGTGGCCGCAGGGAGCGCTCCGTCGGCGGGCGCTTCGGGGAGCGCGTCGGCCGGGGTGGTGGCCGTGGCCTCCTCCAGGGCGTGCCGGTACGCCTCCGGCGAGGCGGTGAAGTCCGCCCATGTGGCCAGGCCCGCCGGGTCCGTGTCCTGGCCCCGGAGGAGGTCGACGGAGGCCTGTGCGAAGCGGGCGGTCAGGCCGTCGCGTTCGGCCGCGGCCAGCAGCGGGCGCAGTTCGGCGACCGCACGGGTGGCGCGGCGGCGGGACTCCGGGCCGGCGCGCAGCACGGTGCGGTAGTCCGCGACGGGGGCCGCGTCCTCCAGGAGCAGGTCGAGGTGGGCGGCCAGGCGACGCCCGGCCCGGGCCGCCTCGCGTGCCGCCGGGCCCGCCTCCACCAGGACCCGCAGGGCCCGCAGCAGCTCCGTGTCGCGCGCCGCCTCCAGCGACCGCGGTCCCTCCTCCCACGCCGCCCGCACCGCCGTGACGGCGCGGTCGTGGTCCCGGGCCACCCACGCGGCCGCGTCCCGCAGCTCGGCCGCGCGGCGCAGCAGCCGCGGCTCCGCCTCGGAGAGCCGGGGCAGCGCGCGGATGTTGCCGCCGACCAGCCCGACGACGGTGAGGAGCATGCCGAGGACCGCCAGCGTGTCGGACACGGCGACGAGCCCGTCACCCTCCGATTCCTGGCCGAGTTCGAACAGCTCGCCGCGGTGCGGCCCGTCCGCCCGGACGAACCCGGACTCCCAGCCGTAGCCGGAACCGTCGTCGTAGTTCGGCGCCTTGAGCACCGCCGAGCGCTTGGGGTCGCAGTGGTACGTCCCGTCGCGGAAGCGGTGGTCCACCGGGTCCGACCAGCGGACCTTGCAGGTGCCGTCGGGCTTCTCGTCCAGCACCGTCAGATCGACCTGGGTCAGCTCCGGATGGTCCGGTGCCGCCTCGTACAGCCCGAACGACCCCAGCAGCAACGTCAGTCCCAGCGTCGCCACCCATCGGAAGACGGCCACGTGCCGCATTCCGCCACCCCCGCCCGCACCAGCCGTTCCTCGGCAGGACCCCCCTGCGGAACACAGCTTCCCCCGCCGTCACGGGCGCCGCAAGGACCTGACGGCGTCACACCACGTCCGGCGCCGTCACTGCGCCTCCACCGTGACCGTGAAGGAGAACCGGTCGCCCCGGTAGCGGATCCGGGCCACGTCCACGACCCGGCCGTCCTCGTCGTAGGTCACGCCCGTGTAGTGCAGGATCGGCGAGAGCAGCGGGACCTGGAGCAGCTGGGCGGTCTCCGGGTCCGCGAGGCGGGCCTCGACGGTGTCGGTGATCCGGCTGATCCGGACCCCGACGACGTCGCGGAGCACCTTCGTCATCGGCCAGCGTTCGAGATCGGCCGGGTCGATGCCCGCGGCGATCTCCGGCAGCACCGCGTTCTCCGCCCAGTTCGTGGGCTCACCGCTCTCGCCGTCCGCGCGGAGCCGCCGGAAGACCGCGATCTCCGGGCTGGCGGGGAAGTACTCGGCCAGCTCGCCGGGGACCGGCTCGGTGCCGTGGCCGAGAACGGTGGTCCGCTCGCCGGACTGCTGGGCCACGATCGCGTCGATCGAGCCGAGCAGCCGGCGCGGAGTGGAGCGCCGGGCGCCCGGTTCGATGAACGTGCCGCGCCGCCGGTGCCTGCTGATCAGGCCCTCCTCCTCCAGCTCCTTGAGGGCCTGGCGCATGGTCAGCACGCTCACGCCGTAGTGCGCCGCGAGCTGCTCCTCGGTGGGCAGCCGCAGCGAGGCGTCGGGGGTGCGGCCCAGTATGGAGGCGCGCAGCGACTGCGAGACCTGGTACCAGAGCGGCAGCTTCCGGTTCAGGACCAGCGAGTCGGGAGCGAAGGCGGTCACGGTTCTCTCCGTACGACGACTACGGGACACCCGGCCGGATGTTACGGGTGTTCACGGCCGGAAGTGGCGCTCAAGACCCTGCCATACGTCGTCGTAGGCGCGCTGCAGGTGGTCGGCTCCGGCCGCCTGGGCGGTGGCCGTGACCGGCCAGCGGGTCTCGAACATGAAGGCCAGGCCGTCGTCGATCTTCTGCGGCTTCAGCTCGGCGGCGCTGGCCCTGTCGAAGGTCTCCCGGTCGGGGCCGTGCGCGGACATCATGTTGTGCAGCGAGCCGCCGCCCGGCACGAAGCCCTCCGCCTTGGCGTCGTACGCGCCCTCGATGAGGCCCATGTACTCGCTCATCACGTTGCGGTGGAAGTACGGCGGCCGGAAGGTGTCCTCGCCCACCAGCCAGCGCGGCGCGAAGACCACGAAGTCGACGCCCGCGAGACCGGGGGTGTCGGACGGCGAGGTCAGCACCGTGAAGATCGACGGGTCCGGGTGGTCGTAGGAGATCGTCCCGATGACGTTGAAGCGACGCAGGTCGTAGACGTACGGGGTGTGGTTGCCGTGCCAGGCGACGACGTCCAGCGGCGAGTGGGTGTACGTCGCCGACCACAGGTTGCCGCAGTACTTGTTGACCACCTCGACGGGGCCCTCGACGTCCTCGTACGCGGCGACGGGCGCCCGGAAGTCGCGGGCGTTGGCCAGACCGTTGGCGCCGATCGGACCGAGGTCCGGCAGCTGGAACGGGGCGCCGTAGTTCTCGCAGACGTAACCGCGGGCCGTCTCGTCGAGCAGCTCGACGCGGAAGCGGACACCGCGGGGGATCAGCGCGACCTCGCCGGGACCGGCCGCGAGGTTGCCCAGCTCGGTGCGCAGCAGCAGCCCGCCGCGCTCGGGCACGATCAGCAGCTCGCCGTCGGCGTCGCTGAACACCCGCTCCATGGAGGCGTTGGCGTGGTAGAGGTGCACGGCCATGCCGGCCCGCTGGGTCGCGTCGCCGTTGCCGCCGAGCGTCCACAGACCCGCCAGCCAGTCCGTACCGGGCGCCGGGTCCGGCAGCGGGTTCCAGCGCAGCCGGTTCGGGTCGGGCACCGTCTCGGTGAACGGCGCGGAACGCACGGCGCCGTTGTCGATCCGGGTGAACGGCGGATGCGCGGCCGAGGGCCGGATCCGGTACAGCCACGAGCGCCGGTTGTGCGCCCGGGGCTCGGTGAACGCGCTGCCGCTCAGCTGCTCCGCGTACAGCCCGAGCGGCGCCCGCTGCGGGGAGTTCCGCCCCTCGGGGAGGGCCCCGGGGACGGCCTCGGAGCTGTGCTCGTTGCCGAAGCCCGTGCTGTAGGTCAGCGCTGCGGCCGTCTTTCTGGCCTGTTCCGCGTTGCTCTCCGCGTTCATCGCGTACTCCTGTCCTGACGCTCACAACAATCCTATGCATGACCGTAGGATTCCGCTCCCGCTCGCGTCAACGGGGACTTTCCGGGCCCTTCCCGCCTTCCCCGGACGTGCACCGGCCTCCTTGGACGGGGTGGGCGCACGACGGGTTCCTGCACGAGGGGTTCCAAAAGATGAACAATGCTCTACTCTCACGCGCATGTCGTGGACCCGAAGGTTCGTTCTCGCGCTCTCGGTCGTGCTCGCGGCGCTCGCCGCCGCCCTCGTCACCGCTCCCGCCGCCCAGGCACACGAGGAGCGGCCCGTCACCTTCCCCGACGGCTCCGGCCGCGTCCCCGCGCTGCGCACCGGCGAGCCCGACCTGCTCGTGTGCAAGAGCGACCCGGCCGACTTCCACCGGCGGATCGCCGCCTTCCCCGCCGCACTGAAAGCCCGCAACCTCGCCCTCTTCGACCGCTGCCGGCGCCAGGGCTACCGCCACCTCCAGCAGGCCGTCGACGCCGTGAACCGGCCCGGCATGACCATCGCGATCCTGCCCGGTCTCTACGAGGAAGAGCCCTCACTGCCCGCGCCCACCGGCGCCTGCGCCGCGCTCAAGGCGCCGACGTCCTCCTTCGGCTACCAGATCCTCAGCTACGAGCAGCAGAAGCAGTGCCCCCACAACCAGAACCTCGTCGCGATCCTCGGCAAGAAGGACCTCCAGATCGAGGGCACCGGCGCCTCCCGGCTCGACGTCGTCATCGACGCCAGGTACGCCAAACTCAACGCCATCCGCGCCGACAAGTCCGACGGCGTCTACTTCCGCAACTTCACCGCCCAGCGCACCACGTTCAACTCGCTCTACGTCCTCGCCGCCGACGGCTTCGTCATCGACGACGTCCTCACCCGCTGGAACGACGAGTACGGCTTCCTCACCTTCGCCTCCGACCACGGCCTCTACAAGAACTGCGAGTCCTACGGCAACGGCGACTCCGGCATCTACCCCGGCTCGGCCTCGAACATCAACGACGGCCGCGGCTACGACGTCCCCCGCTATTCCATCGAGATCACCGGCTGCCGCAGCCACCACAACATGGTCGGCTACAGCGGCACCGCCGGGGACTCGGTGTGGGTCCACGACAACGAGTTCGACCACAACATGGGCGGCGCCTCCATGGACTCCGCCTTCCCCGGCCACCCCGGACTCCCGCAGAACCACGCCCGCTTCGAGCGGAACCTCATCCACGACAACAACCAGAACTACTACCCGTACGTCGCCGACGGCACCTGCGCCAAGCCACCCGCCGAGCGCGGCTACGAACAAGGCGTCGTCTGCCCGCAGATCTCCATGCCTCCCGGCACCGGCATCATCACCGCGGGCGGCAACTGGAACCTCTACGAGAACAACTGGATCTACGGCCACCAGCGCGCCGCCTTCTTCCTCAGCGCCGTCCCCGCGTTCATCCGCGGCGAATCGGCGTGGGGCAAGCAGACCGACACCTCCCACCACAACCGCTACGCCGCCAACCACCTGGGCGTCGACCGCGCGGGCAACACCCGCCCCAACCGCACCGACGTGTGGTGGGACGGCCAGGGCGGCGGCAACTGCTGGCAGCCCGACACCGGCGCCGCCACGCCCTACGCCCTCCCCACCTGCGGCTCCCGCCGCGGCGAGGTCTCGGGAGACACCCGCCGCCTCGTCGGCGAACCCGTCAAACTCGCCCAACTCCTCGTCTGCGCCGACTACAACGTCCAGGCCCGCCGCCTGCCCGCCGGCTGCGACTGGTACGGCGCACGCGGCCTCCAGCGCGTCGAGACCCAGCTCACCCTCGGCATCGCCGCCGTCCTCGCCCTGGTCGGCACCACCCTGTGGTGGCGCCGGCTCCGCGGCAGCCGGCTCGCCGGCGCGGCCACCCTCCTCGGACTGCTCGGCCTGGCCCTCGACGTCACCGCCTCCACCCTCGCCCTCACCCCGACCGTCCTCCCGGCCCTCGCCCTGCTCCTGACCGGCCTCTGGTGGACCGCGCTCGGCCTCGCCCTGCGCCCGCACCGCCGTGTCTTCGCCTGGACCACCGTCACCCTCGGCGCCCTCACGCTCCTCGACGCCTTTGACAAGGCGGTCCTGATGATCCCCTGGATCCCCCTGAGCCCGGCCTGGGTACGCGGACTGCTCGGGGTGGTCTGGGTGCTGTGGGCCGTGACAGCGGCAGCCACCCGCCGCCCCACACCCGGGCAACCCTCGACACCCACTTCCACCGCCTCGGGCGAAGCCGGTCCCTCGGGCGGCGCCGCTCCCTCGGCCCCCTCGGGCGGCGCCGGTCCCTCGGCCCCCTCGGGCGGTGCCGGTCCCTCCGCTCCCTCGGGCGGTGCCGGTCCGTCCGCTCCCTCGGGCGGTGCCGGTCCCTCCGGCTCGCCGGACGGCGCCGGCCTGTCGGGCGGTGCCGCATGACGCCCCGCCCCGCCCCTCCCTCCGCCCCCGCCCCTCCGCCTGCCCCCGCCCCCGTCCCTCCCTCCGCCCCCGCCTCTCCGCCTGCCCCCGTGCTCGCCCCCGCGCCCGCGCTCGCCCCCCTGCCCGCGCCCGCGCCCGCGCCCGCACCGACACCCGTGCCCGCCGCGGCGCACGCCGCCCCGTCCGCCCCCGCCGCGGTGGCCTCCGCCCCGTCCGCCCCCGCCCCCGCCGCGCGGCCCCGTCGAGCCTGGCGCCGACCGTGGTGGCGCGCGGTCGGGGCCGGGCTCGTGCTCGCCGTCGGTGCGGCGCTGCTCGCGGGGTGCGGCGGGCGCCCCACCACCCACCACAAGCCCGGCACCAGCCATCAGGAGGCGACGGGCGGCAACGGCACCCTCCTCACGGCCCGCGACAGCACCGGTCACCGCCTGCGCGAGGTGCCCGCCGCCGGAGCGCCGAGCGTGCGCCTGGAGACCCGCCCCGACAGTGAGGGCGGCTGGAACGTCCACCTCCTCGTGGAGAGGTTCCGCTTCACTCCCGACAGCACCGGAGGCGCCGCTCTCCCCGGGCGCGGCCACGCCCGGCTCCTCGTCGACGGCCGTGAGACCGCCCGCGCCTACGGCCCCTGGGTCCATGTCCCGGCCGGTGCCCGCGCCCTCACCGTCCGGCTCCACGCCGACGACCACACGGCCTGGGCCGTCGCCGGCCACCCCGTCGAGGCCACCGTCCGCCTCGCCGCCGGCCCCTCCACGGGAGCGACCGCACCCGCTCCGCCCGCTCCCACGACAGCACCGACACCGACACCGACACCGGCACCGACGCCCCAGGGTCGTACCCTCACCCTCACCATCACCGGCAACTCCGTGCAACCACCCCCTTCCCGGGTCGAGTTGAAGGAGGGCGAGCGCCTCACCCTTCAGGTGACGGCCGACCGCGCGGACACCCTGCACGTCCACGGCTACGACCGTGAGCTCCCGCTCACCGCAGGCCGTACCGCCACCCTCACGCTCACGGCCGACCGCACCGGTCTCTTCGAGGTGGAGACCCACGAGTCCGGACTCGTGCTCACCCAACTCGTCGTCCGATGACGGCACTCACCGCGACCGCGCCGCTGCCGCTCGCCCATGGCGTGGGCGCCCAGCACGACCTGCCCCTCTCGCCCTTCTACGCCTACGCCGGCGCGTTCGCCGCGCTCTTCGTCTCCTTCCTCTCCCTCGGCCTGCTCTGGTCCTCCTCCCGCTTCCGCGGCGACCTGGCCGGCCGCCCCCTGCCCGCTGCCGTCCAGCGCCTCGCCGACGCCCCCGCCACCCGCACCGCCCTGCGGCTGCTCGGCGTCGCCGCCGCGCTCGTACTCGTCCTGCACCTCCTCCTCGGGCCCGACGACCCCGACCGCAACCCGGCCCCCGGCGCCGTCTACGTCCTGCTCTGGGTCGGCCTCGTCCCCGCCTCCCTTCTCCTCGGCCCCGTCTGGCGCCTGGTCAACCCGCTCCGCGCCCTGCACGCCCTGCTCCCCGCCCGGCGGCCACCCCGGCCGCTGCCGGCCCGGCTCGGCATCCGGCCCGCGGCCGCCGGGCTGCTCCTCTTCACCTGGCTGGAGCTGGTCGCCCCCGACAACACATCGACCTCCGTCCTCCTCGCAGCGCTCGGCGCCCACACCGCCGTCCATCTGCTCGGGGCCGCCCGCCACGGCTCCGCGTGGTTCGCCCACGCCGACCCCTTCGAGGTCTACTCCTCCCTCCTCGCCCGGCTCTCCCCGCTCGGCCGGCGCTCCGACGGCCGACTCGTCCTCCGCTCGCCCTTCAACGGCCTCGACGCCACACCGCCCGTGCCCGGCCTCGTCGCCACCGTCTGCGTCCTCCTCGGCTCCACCGCCTACGACGGCTTCTCCGACAACCCCCGATGGATCACCCTCCTCCAGACCTCACCCTTCGGCCGCACACCCACCGCGACCCTCGGGCTGCTTGGTGCCGTCGCCCTCGTCGCCGCGCTCTACGGGCTCTGCGCCGGCGGCCTCCGGCTGGTCGACCGCGAACTCACCACCCCGCTCACCTCCTTCTCTCACTCGCTGCTGCCCATCGCCCTCGGCTATCTCGTCGCCCACTACTTCACACTCTTCGTCACCGAAGGACCACGTACCGTCATCATGGCAGCCGGCACTGACAACGCCTCCGCGCCCGCCCCGCCGCTGGGTCCCGGCGGCCTCGCCACCCTCCAGATCGCCGCGATCGTCGCCGGTCACGTCCTCGGCGTCGTCGCCGCCCACGACCGCTCGGTCCGCCTCTTCCCGCCCGCACGAGCCGTCGCGGGCCAACTCCCGCTGTTCGTCCTGATGATCGCGTACACCCTCGGCGGAATCGGCCTGCTGATCGCCTGACCACGGCAGGAGCGGCATGATGGTCCCCGTGCCCCAGCCCACCCCGAAGCCTGCGCCCACCCCGGAGTCTGCGCCCACCGCGAAACCCTCGCCCACCGCGGCTCCCTCGCCCGCCGCAGTTCCGGCGTCCACCGCGGCTCCCGTGCCCACTGCGGGTCCGGCGTCCACCGCGGGTCCGGCGCCCGCGCTCCGCCGCGCCCCCGTACAGCAGCGCAGCGCCGAACGCCTCGCCCGCATCCTCGACGCCTGCGCCGAGCTCCTCGACGAGACCGGCTACGAGCAGCTGAGCACCCGGGCCGTCGCCGTGCGGGCCGGTGTTCCCATCGGCTCCGTCTACCGCTTCTTCGGCAACAAGCGGGCCATGGCCGCCGCCCTCGCCCACCGCAACCTCGACAGCTACGCCGCCCGCATCACCGCCGGGCTCGCCGCGCTGCCGGCCGTCGACGCCATCGCCGTCATCGACACCGTCCTCGACGCGTACATCGCGATGAAGCGGACCGTGCCCGGCTTCGGCCTCGTCGACTTCGGCATTCCGGCAGCGGCGCCCGGGGAGCCGGCCGGGGACGAGGACCCCAACCTCCGCGTCGCCGACCGGATCTGCGGACTTCTCGCCGCGCCGCTCGGCCGCCCGGTCGACGAGACCCTGCTGCGCAAGGTCCTCGTCTGCGTCGAGGCCACCGATGCCCTGCTCCGGCTCGCCTTCCGCGCCGACCCGGCCGGTGACCCGGCCCTCGTAGCCGAGACCCGCGAACTGCTCCACGCGTACCTCGGCCCATCACTGGCCTGACGGCCCCTCGCGCGGCCCTGACTCAACACCCGCCTGACCGCCTTTCCCGTGGCCCTAACCCCACCCCCGCCTGGCCGCCTCTTCCGCGGCCCTAACCCCACCCCCGCCTGACCACCTCCCGCGCGGCCCCAACCCAGCCGTCCGTTCCCCTCCCGCCAGTGGCCGACCGCGAGGTCTGTCGGACCTCCCTACTGGTCGGTATGCTCGCGCTTGCCCGCGCGCCACCGTCGTTGCCGCCGCCCCAGGGAGACCACCATGTCCACCGCCCTGCGCATCTGCCCCCTGTGCGAAGCGACCTGCGGGCTGACCCTCACCCTCGACGGCGACCGGGTCACCGCCGCGCGCGGCGACCGGGACGACGTCTTCAGTCAGGGCTTCATCTGCCCGAAGGGCGCCTCGTTCCCCGCGATCGACGCCGATCCCGACCGGCTCACCCGGCCGCTCGTTCGCGAGCACGGGACCCTGCGCGAGGCCGACTGGGCCGAGGCCTTCGACGTCATCGCCGCCCGGATCCGCCCGCTGGTCGAGGAGCACGGGCCGCACGCCGTCGGCATCGTCCTCGGCAACCCCAACGCCCACACCGTCGCCGGCGCCCTCTACCCGCCGCTCCTCGTCGGCGCCCTGCGCAGCCGCAGCCTCTTCACCGCCTCGACGCTGGACCAGATGCCCAAGCACGTCTCCAGCGGACTGCTCTTCGGCGACGCCTTCGCCATCCCGGTACCCGATCTCGACCGCACCGACCACCTGCTGATGCTCGGCGCCAACCCGCTCGATTCCAACGGAAGTCTGTGTACCGCACCCGACTTCCCCGGCCGGCTCAAGGCGCTGCGCCGCCGCGGCGGCACCCTCACCGTCGTCGACCCGCGGCGCACCCGTACCGCCCGTCTCGCCGACCGGCACCTCGCCATCCGCCCCGGCACCGACGCGCTCTTCCTCGCCGCACTCGTCCACACCCTCTTCGCCGAGGGACTCACGGACCTGGGCGCGCTCGCGGCGCACGTCGAAGGCGTCGACGACGTCCGGGAGGCCGTACGGGAGTTCAGCGCCGAGGCGGTGGCCGCCGCCTGCGACCTCGACGCCGACGTCATCCGTACCACCGCCCGCGAACTCGCCGCCGCGCCCACCGCCGCCGTGTACGGACGGATAGGCTCGTCCACGGTCGCGTACGGCACGCTGGGGAACTGGCTCGTCGACGTCCTCAACGTCCTCACCGGCAACCTCGACCGGCCCGGCGGCGCCCTCTTCCCGCTGTCCGCGACCGCTCCCGCGCCCCGGCCCGCCGGTCCCGGCAAGGGCTTCGCGCTCGGCCGCTGGACCAGCCGCGTCTCCGGCCACCCCGAGGCCAAGGGCGAACTGCCGCTGGCCGCCCTCGCCGAGGAGATCGACACACCGGGGGAGGGGCGGATCCGGGCGGTGATCACCGTCGCCGCCAACCCCGTCCTGTCGGCGCCCGACGGCCGCCGCCTCGACGCCGCCCTGGATTCCCTCGACTTCATGGTCGCCGTCGACCCGTACCTCAACGAGACCACCCGGCACGCCGACGTCGTCCTGCCCCCGCCGCCGCCCTCGCAGAGCGCGCACTTCGACTTCGCCTTCAACCAGTTCGCCGTACGCAACCAGGTCAGGTACACGCCGGCCGCCGTGCCGCTCGCCGCCGGCCGCATGGACGAGTGCGAGATCCACGCCCGGCTGATCCTCGCCGTCTCCGGGATGCACGGCGCTCCGCCGTCCGCCGTGGACGACCTCGCGATCGACGGCATGCTCGCCAAGGCCGTCGCCCAGGAGCACTCGCCCGTGCACGGCGAGGACCCGAAGGAAGTGGCCACACGCCTCGGCGGAGCCACCGGGCCCGAACGGCGCCTGGACCTGATGCTGCGCCTCGGCCCGTACGGACGCTCCCACGGCCTCACGCTCGACGCGCTGCGCGCCGCGCCCCACGGCATCGACCTCGGGCCGCTCCAGCCGCGGCTGCCCGGCCTGCTCAAGACCCGCAGCGGGCGGATCGAGCTGCTGCCCGCGCCGATCGCCGGCGACCTGCCGCGGCTGCGCGCCGCCCTCGACGCCGAAGCGGCCTTCGGCGCCCGAGTCGCATCCGCTTCCGACTCCGACTCCGCCTCCGCTTCCGACCTCGATTCCGACGCCGCACCCGACCGCGGCACCCTCCGGCTCGTCGGACGGCGCCACCTGCGCTCCAACAACAGCTGGCTGCACAACATTCCGGCCCTGACCGGCGGTTCGAACCGCTGCACGCTCCAGATCCACCCCGAGGACGCCGCCAGGCTCGGCCTCACGGCCGGCGCCCCGGCCCTCGTCAAGGGAGAGGGCGGCGAGCTGGAGGCCGAGGTGGAGATCACCGACGCCGTGCGCCCCGGTGTCGTGAGCCTGCCGCACGGCTGGGGCCACGACCGTCCCGGCACCCGGCTCGGCGTCGCCGCGGGCAGCCCCGGAGTCAACGTCAACCAGCTGCTCGACGGCTCGCGGCTCGACCCGCTGTCGGGCACCGCCGTCCTCAACGGCTTCCCCGTCCAGGTCGGTCCCGCCTCGTAGCCCATGCCGTGACCTGGGGTTTTGCTCGTATTGCTCACGCGTGAACGTCTTGTTAACGCGTGACGGCGGCACCTACCGTCATCCGCACCGCCGCTCTGGCGGGAGTTCAAGGGTGAACGTGAGGTGTCCTCCCATGCTGACCATCCTCGGCTTCGCCATGATCGCGACCTTCCTGGTCCTGATCATGATGAAGAAGATGTCGCCGATCGCGGCGCTCGTGCTCATTCCGGCGTTGTTCTGCGTCGCCGTCGGCCAAGGTGCCCAGCTGGGCGACTACGTCATCGAGGGCGTCGGCAAGCTGGCGCCCACGGCCGCGATGCTGATGTTCGCGATCGTCTACTTCGGCGTGATGATCGACGTCGGTCTCTTCGACCCGATCGTCCGGGCCATCCTGCGGTTCTGCAAGGCCGACCCGGTGCGTGTGGTGGTCGGTACGGCGGTGCTCGCCGCGATCGTCTCGCTGGACGGCGACGGCTCGACCACGTTCATGATCACGGTCTCGGCGATGTATCCGCTCTACAAGAGGCTCGGCATGAGCCTGGTCGTCATGACCGGTGTCGCCGCCACCGCCAACGGCGTCATGAACACCCTTCCGTGGGGCGGCCCGACGGCGCGCGCGGCCACCGCGCTCAAGCTGGACGCGGGCGACATCTTCGTCCCGATGATCCCGGCGCTCGGCGTCGGACTGCTCTTCGTCTTCGCCCTCGCCTACGTCCTGGGCCGGCGCGAGCGCAAGCGCATCGGCTACCTCAACCTGGACGACGTGCTCGCGCCGCGGACCGAGACCGTCCTGGTCACGGCCGGCCGCGGCAACGCCGAAGGCGGCGAGGGTACGGGCACCGGTACGGGTACGGGTACGGGCGCTGGTACGGGTACCGGCGAGGGCGCCGCGAGCGGGACGGGCGCGTCCGCGGGCGCCGAAGCCACGGACGCGGACGCCGACGGCGGCTTCCAGGGGCTCGACCCGCGCCGCGAGACGCTGCGCCCCCGGCTGTACTGGTTCAACGCCGGCCTCACCGTCGCCCTGCTCACCGCGATGATCATGGAGCTGCTGCCCATCCCGGTGCTGTTCCTGCTCGGCGCCGCGCTCGCGCTCACGGTCAACTTCCCTAAGCCGGCCGACCAGAAGGCCCGGCTCGCCGCCCACGCCGACAACGTCCTCAACGTCGCCGGCATGGTCTTCGCCGCCGCCGTCTTCACCGGAGTGCTCACCGGTACGGGCATGGTCAAGCACATGGCCGACTGGCTGGTCGGCGCCATCCCCGAGGGCATGGGTCCGCACATGGCCCTGGTCACGGGTGTGCTCAGCCTGCCGCTCACCTACTTCATGTCCAACGACGGCTTCTACTTCGGCGTCCTGCCGGTGCTCGCCGAGGCGGGCGCGGCGCACGGCGTGTCCCCGCTGGAGATCGCCCGGGCCTCCCTGGTCGGCCAGGCGCTGCACATGTCGAGCCCGCTGGTCCCGGCCGTGTACGTGCTCGTCGGCATGGCGAAGGTGGAGTTCGGCGACCACACGAGGTTCACGGTGAAGTGGGCCGCGCTGACCTCGCTGGTGGTGCTCGCCGCGGGGATCCTGTTCGGGATCATCTAGGGCCTTCGGGGCCGGTCCGGGCGTTGAGGGGCCGGCCCGGGGCGTTGGGGGGCCGGTCCGGGGCGCCGAGGGGCCGGGGCGGGGGAGCTCTCCTGAGGCCCCGGAGGGCGCCGGACAGGGCCGGACGGGGGGCGCCGAGGGCCGGACGGGTGGAAGTCGGAGGGTGGCACGGCACGGTGTCGCCCTCCGTGGCCATGTGGTGACCAATAGTCAGATTATCGGCCCGAGAGATCCGATATCTGACCGACTGGAGGAATCCCGCATGACCGTTCCGGTGCTCCGTCCCCTGCTCACCACCGCCGCCACCGCGCTCGTGATCAGCTCCGCCGCCCTCGCGGGCGCGCCCTCGGCGCTCGCCGCGCCCGGCGACAACGGCGACATCAAGATCCATGAGAAGGGCACGGTCGAGCCCGACCCGAGCAACGACCCGAAGGTGTGCGAGTTCCACATCGCCGCCTTCAACTTCGACGGCCTCCAGGATGTCGACTGGCAGATCTTCAACCAGCCAGGGCCCAACCTTCCCGTGAAGGAGGGCAGCATCGTCCTCGACCAGAACGGCGACGGCTACACCGCCGACATGACGCTCCCCGACGGCATGTACAAGGTCGAGTGGACGTTCCAAGGCCAGCAGGGCGCCAAGAAGAGCAAGGTGTTCAAGGTCGAGTGCGTCACCCCGCCCACCAAGCCGCCGACCACCCCGCCCACCACCGGCGGCAACGGCGACGGCGGCCACCACGGCAAGCCGCCGCACCACAAGCCCCCGCACGGGCCCGTCGGCGCCGGCGGAGGCGGAGCGGCCGACCCGACCTCTCCCGCCGCTGACAGCTCCGCCTTCGGCGTCGGATCGGCCATCGCCGCGGGTCTCGCGGGCACCGCCGGCCTGATCCTCATCCGCCGTTCGCGCCGCCGCAACGATGGCGCCGCGTAGGGCCGACCACCCGCGCGCGGCGGTCCCCGCCGGACCGGCCCCGTCCCCGTACGGGCGGAGCCCGCGCCGGCCCCACCCGCGCGGGTCCGCCCGGCGCGGGCGCACCACCCGGCGCCAGCGCCGGCTCCTCCGGCTCGCCAGAACCGTCGCCGTGACCGTCACCCTGGTCGTCGGCGGCGTCTGGTGGGCCCAGGGCGAGGAGCCGGCCGGCCCGGCACTCGCCGCCGGACCCGCGGCGCACGGCGTGACCGCGGACGGCGGCGCCGGCGGTGACGGAACCGGCGGCAACGGGAAGGGGGCG
Organism: Streptomyces sp. NPDC127114; assembly: GCF_042677525.1. Taxonomy (NCBI): domain Bacteria; kingdom Bacillati; phylum Actinomycetota; class Actinomycetes; order Kitasatosporales; family Streptomycetaceae; genus Streptomyces; species Streptomyces sp. NPDC127114. The sequence continues at coordinate 52,821 of NZ_JBHXTJ010000024.1, read as the reverse complement.
TCCGGGCACCCGGGCGCCGACCCGGCCGCCGCCGGGCCGGGGGCCCGCGGCGCGTCCGCCGCGCCGAAGCCCCAGCGGCCGCCCGCGCCCCTGAGCCGTTCCCGGCCCACCACCCTCGCCGTCCCCGCGATCACCATCGAGGCACCCGTCATCGGACTCGGCCTCGACAGCACCGGAAGCCTCGCCACCCCGCCCGTCGACAACCCGAAGGTCGTCGGCTGGTACGCCAGCGGCGTCTCCCCCGGGGAACGGGGCACCGCCGTCGTCGTCGGCCACCGCGACACCCGCACCGGACCGGCGATCTTCATCAACCTCAACTCGCTCAACCCCGGCAACACGATCCGGGTCGCCCGCGCCGACGGACGCGTCGCCGTCTTCACGGTCGACCGGGTCCGTACGTACGCCAAGTCGGCCTTCCCCAGCGAGGAGGTGTACGGGGCCACCAAGCGCCCCGAGCTCCGCGTCCTCACCTGCGGCGGAACCTTCGACCGCAAGGAGGGCTACGCCTCCAACATCGTGGTCTTCGCCCACCTCACGGGCGTCGAGCGGGAGATCTGACCCGTGCGCCCCGCAGCGACGCCGGGCGCACGACACCCGGAACCACGCCAAACCCGGACAGGACCCGCCTGTGCGGCGACCGGGACCGGGTCCACGACGCCCGGCACGGCCGGGAACGGCACAGCGGGGCACGGAAGGGAAGGCGTGGCCCGGCGAGACGCCCCTGGGGTCTGTCGGGGTGACCCGGCCTGATCAGGCGGACTGACCCCAGCCCCGGCGGGCCCACGCGATCCTGCGCGTGCCCGCCGGATACGGCAGCCCGGCGGCGAGTTCCGCCGCGTGGACGAACTCCTCCTCGGCCTGCGGGTTCCTGCCCAGCGCGGCCAGGGCCGCCGCGTGCACCGTCCTCGCCTCCGCCTCGGCCAGCCGCTCCCCGGCGCGCAGCGCCCGCGCCACCTCGGCCGCCGCGACCTCCGCCGCCTCCGCGGGGCGGTCGCAGCCCAGCAGTGCCCACGCCGTCAGATGCGCGGTGCCCGTCTCCCGGTGCCCCGCGAGCAGCGCGAGCGCCTCCTCCGGGCGGCCTTCCCGTACGGCCAGTTCCGCGCGCACCGACCGCACCTCGTACTGCGCCTGATGGTCGCCCTGGGCAAGGGCGGAACGTTCCGCCGGATCCAGAAGGGCCGCCGCGCCCGGCTCCGCCGTCCGTATCCGCACGCGGGCCAGGGCCACCAGCGCGTACGGGCTGCTCCACGCGGCCTCGGACTCGGCGTCCCGCACCGCCGTCGCCGCCAGCTCGCGCGCCTCGGCCGGCTCCTCGACCAGCAGGTGCAGTTCCGCCAGATTGGCCCGCTCGAAGACCGTCGCGGTCGGGTCGCCCGAGCGCTCCGCCAGGGCGAGCGCCCGCCGGCCCGTCGCGATCGCCTCCCGCAGCCGCCCCGCCCGCCGCGCCGTCTCGCGCAGCACGGACAGGACCGAGGCCAGCAACTGGGGATCCCCGTACGCCTCCGCGTGCGGCAGCGCCCCCTCCGCCACCGGACCCGCCTCCCCGAACCGGCCCGCGAGCCCCAGCGAGGTCGCCCGCGCCGCGAGCGCCCGGGCGAGCAGCCCGCGCTGCTCCGGGCCGGTCACCGCCTGCGCCGCCTCCTCCGCGGCGCGCGCCGCCGCCACTCCCTCCTCGTAGCGGCCGGACACGAAGCACAGCACCCCGCGCGCCAGATGGTGCGCGCTCGCCACCGCGGGTGGCGTGCCCGGGCCCGGCACGGCCGCGTCGAGCAGCCGGAAGCCCTCGTCCGTGCCCCGTGTCTTCGGCATCAGCTCCGCGAGCCGTGCCGCCGCGAGCACCCGGCCGTCCGCGTCGCCGCGCCGGCCGAGGTCGTCGAGCGCCTCGCGCAGCAGCGCCGCCGCCTCCTCGAACCGGCCCATCCGGCGCAGCACCGCGCTGCGGTCGATCCGGGCCCGCGCGGACTCGGCGGCCAGCGCGTCGAGCCGGTCGGTCAGTTCGGTGTAGTAACGGTCGGCCGTGTCGTTGGCGTAGAGCGCGGCGGCGCGCTCGGCGGCCTGGCGCAGATAGCCGGTGGCGCGCGGGTCGTCCGCCCGCGCCAGGTGCGCGGCGAGGGTGTCCACGGCATCGGGGCGGCGGCGGAGCACCGCCTCCGCGTACGCCGAGTGCAGCAGCCGCCTGCGGGCCGCGGAAAGGGCGTCGTAGCAGGTCAACCGCACCAGCGGATGGCGGAAGGCGAGCCCGGCGGCCGGCCTGCCGCCCACGACCACCTGCCGCTCCTGCACCACCGACGCGGCCACCGCGGCCTCCACCGCCTCGGTGGCCTCGGCCGCCGAGAGCCGCGGGTGCCCGCCCCGCCGGGCCACGTCCAGGACCTCGGCGAGCGCCGCGTCCTGACCGGCCACCGCCACCACGTCCACCACCCTGCGGGCCGCGGGACCGAGCCGTCCGAGCCGCTCCGCGACCAGCTGCCGCACGCCCTCCGGGGCGCCGGACCCGCCCGTGCCCTCGCGCAGGGCGCGGGCCAGTTCGAGGGCGAACAGCGGGTTGCCCAGGGAGAGTTCCCACACCCGTTCCGGTACGGGGCCGTCGCCGCTGTCGCCGACCGCGTCCGCCGCCAGGGCCAGACAGGCGGTGCGGGACAGCCGCGGCAGCTCCACCGACACGGCGAGGGACCGCCGGCGCAGCGCGTCCAGGGCCTGGCGACGCGGATCGGTCCCGGAAAGTTCCTCGTCACGCAGAGTGGCGAGAAATCGCCAACCGCTTCCGTTCTCGCCGGCCAGGCGCGCAAGATGACTGAGGAGCTGGAAGGAGCCCGCGTCCGCCGCGTGGAGATCGTCCAGCACCACCACCACGGGCCGCTCCGCCGCCAGTTCGCCGAGCAGCCCCGCCGTCGCCCGGAACAGCCGGTCCCGCTCCTCCTCGGGACTGTGCCCCGCCTCCGGGCGCACCCGGCCCAGGGACGGCAGCAGCGAGGCCAGTTCGGGATACTCCGCTCCCGTACGGGCCCGCTCCGCGGCCGGCCGGTCCGCCAGCCAGCCGTCCAGGGCCTCGGCGAAGGGGCCGTACGGAGTGTGCCCCTCCGCGTCGTGGCCGGCGCCCCACAGCACGGCCGCACCGCCCCCGGCAGCCAGCCGGGCGGCCTCACCGACGAGCCGGGTCTTGCCGAGCCCCGCCTCGCCGGTCACCAGAAGGGCGGGCGGCGCGTCCTCGGCGAGCAGCCGGGCCAGCACCTCGTCGCGACCGCGCAGCGGCGAGCCCGGCGGACGGCGGAGCGCGGCGGGCGGCGCCGGACTCGCCGCGCGCGGCGCCGGCCGGGGCGCGGCCAGGGCGAGGGCCTCCTGGTGCAGCGCCTCCGTCTCCGGCCCAGGACGCACCCCCAGCTCCGCGTCCAGGGCCTCCCGGCACAGGTGGTACTGGCGCACGGCCCGCCGCCGCAGCCCCTGGCGGAGATACGCCTCGATGAGAATCCGATGCGCGCCCTCCTCCGCCGGGGCCGCCGCCAGAACCCGCTCGGCGGCCGGCACCGCCTCCTCCGGCGCGCCCGCGGCCAGATGGGCGGAGGCCAGCGCGAGCAGGGTGCGCTCGCGCAGGGCGGCGAGGTGCTCCCGGCGCGCCTCGGCCCAGAGGGCGTAGCGGTCCTCCGGCAGCAGTTCGCCGGTGAAGGCGTCCAGCGCGGCGGCGAGGCCGGCCCGCCCGCCGTGCGCCAGGGCCGCCTCGGCGGCGGCCTCGGCCTCGTCGGCGTCGATCCGTACCGTGCGCGGATCGAGGCGGAGGAGGGCGCCGTCGCCGGTCAGGTAGGAGGAGGCGGCACGCGGGGCGAGCTCCGGCTCGATCGCCCGGCGGGCGGCGTGCAGCGCCACCCGCAGGCTGCCCAGCGCGGCCTGTGGGTCGGCGTCGGGCCAGCAGACCTCCATGGCCTGCTCGCGGTGGAGGCGGTGCCCGGGGGAGACCGCGAGCAGTTTCACGAGCGTGCGGGCGCTCGGCCGGGGCCACCGCTCGGCGAGCGGCGCGTCGCCGTCCCGCTCGACCCGGAACCCGCCGAAGAGGTGCAGCCGCAGCACCGGCACCGCACCCGCTGATATGTCAGTGCTCATGAGGGCGCCCACTCTAACGGGCGCCCTCGGGAAGGAATTTCGCTATGACAAGGGGTTAGGAAAGGGACAGAACTCCCGTGATCATTCCGTGGAGCGAGGAGTCCGACAGCACCTGCCGCCCGCCGGACAGCTCGATCGTCCGGTCGAAGCCGGTGTCGTCCTTGCCCAGGCCGACCACCTCGTCCACCCCGTCACCGGTGAGGTCCGCGACGACGATGTTCTGCGTCGCGTAACCGGCCAGCTTGGCCAGGTGCTCGGGGTAGTTGCGGCCGGCCGTCAGGACGGCCGGGTCCCAGACGTAGGCCGCGCCCTCGGTGCCGCCCACGACCAGGCGGCGGCCACCGGGGCCGGTGGCGAACTCGGCCCGGTGCAGGGTCGGCAGCGTGTACACCTCGTACTCGCCGCCGTCCTTGTGGAAGGTGCGCAGACTGGCCGTGCCGGCGAGGAGCAGCCCCTCGTCGCCGGTGAACCAGTTGCCGACCGTCCACGCGCCACCACCCGTGGCGGTGCGGACGACCTTGCCGGAGCGGATGTCACGGAACTCGAAGTACGTCGTCCACCAGGCGCCCTCACGGACGATCCAGGAGTGGACGACCGCGTGACCGTCGGCGTACGGGACGGCGGGGGAGGCGTACACGCCGTGGTAGAGCTGTGCGGCGTAGATCCGGGTGTCCGGGTCGCCGGTCCAGGTCGGGTCGGCCTCCCAGGCGAGGGCGCCGGTGGCCGCGTCGAGGGCCATGCCGCCGACCGTGGCCGAGCCGTCGAGGACGCCGCGGGTCTGGTAGGAGCCGAGGACCCTGCCGTCGGCCACGGCCAGGTCGGAGAAGACCAGGCCCGTGCCCGGGGCGTACTCCCACAGTTTCCGGCCGGAGCCGCTGTAGGCGCGGACCGCGTCCGTCGGGACGAGGAGCTCGTCGGCGCCGTCGCCGTCCAGGTCCGCCACGGTCACCGAGCGGACGAACCCGCCCCGGCCGTCGACGCGTTCACGGACCCGCCCCGTGTGGGCGTCGACCACCACCGCGGCGTGGTCGGCGGCCACCACGAGGTCGTCGTCGTGGCCGTCGCCGTCGGTGTCGCCGATCCGGAGGTCGCCCTGCACCGAGCCCGGCAGGGTGGTCTGCCACAGCAGCTTCGGGCTGCCGGCGGCGAGCGACGGGCCGTCGTACGCCCACAGGCCCTGGGACTGGCCGCCGACGACGACGTCCTTGCGGCCGTCGCCGTTGACGTCGGCGGCGAGTCCGCTGTGCAGGTTGCCCTGGAGCGGGTGGACGGAGGCCTGACGGCCGCTGCCCAGCCGGTACGAGCGGACGTTCTGCTCGTTGTCGGTCCGCACCCGCCACTCGTCGTCCTCGCGGTACGGCTGGGCGTAGATCGGGGAGGCGTCGGGGCCCTTGTGCTGCCAGCGCACCGAGCCGTCCCGGCCGGCGAGGGCGAGCAGGGTGCCGTAGCGGCCGGCGCCCGCGTTGGCCGCGGTGTCCTTGTCGGCGGTGGTGAAGTACGAGGCGAGGACCCGGCCGTCGACGATCCTCAGGCCGAGGGCCGAGTCGCCGTCCTTGCTGTTGGACTCGTCGCGCTTGACCGTGTGTGCCCACAGCTCGCGGGCGTCGGCGCCGTCGAGGGCCCGGACGGTGGCGGTGTTGACGTAGAGGTACGGGTCGAGGGTGGACTCGCTGACCACGTACTCCGGCCCTGCCTCGCCGCGCAGTTCGCCGACGCGGAGGCCGACGGCCAGGGCGTTGACGCGGGTGTCGAGGGTGGTGCGGGTGCCGTCGGCGGGGTCGTAGGCGGCGATCTCGTAGCGGATGCCGTCCCGGTGGTCGGCCTGCTCCAGGGCGACGAGCCGGCCGCGGGCGGTGTCGAGGGCGAGCTGCCGGCCGTAGAGGTCGCCGTCGGTGCGCCACTTCACCGCGCCGTCCGCCGTGTCCAGGACCAGGGTGTGCGCGGCCGCCGGCGCGGTGGCGGTCTTCTTCACGTACCAGGAGACGGCGAGCAGCCCGTCGCCGAGCGGCAGCGTGGAACCCCAGCGGCCGTCGCGGGCGCCGGTGCGGTAGGTCCAGGCGGTGGTGGCGGTCAGCTTCCTGTCCGCGTCGGGGGTGAACCGGAGGGCCTGGAGGCTCGCGGTCGCGTCCTTGGCGGCGTTGGGGTTGGTGGACGGCTGGTCGCCGATGACGAGGGTGTCGCCGACGAGCGTGACCTGCTGGGCGTCCGCGTACAGCCTGGACCACAGGGTGCGGCCGGTGGCGCCGTCGAGGACGGTGACGAAGGTGCCGGTGGTGAGCGGGGAGCCGGGAGAGGTGAAGGGCCGGTAGGGGCTGTTGCCGACGTCGGCGGTGAAGACGACGTCGGCGACGCCGTCACCGGTCAGGTCGCCCTGCGCCCAGCCGCGGTCGGACGCGTCGAGGAAAGGGCTGTTGGCGTGGTAGCCGATGGTGATCCGGGCCGGCCCGGGCTCCGTCTGCCACGGACGGATCGGGGTGACCTGCCAGTCCGCGTACAGGGAGGCGTTGTCCCGCTTCCACGCGGTGCGGCCGTCGGCGGTGAGGCGGGTGACCGTGCCCATGCTGTGCACGGCGAGGAAGTCGCCGTGGCCGCCGCCGAGCTGGGCGGTGTCGGCCTGGCCCTGGTACGTCTCCAGGGCGGAGGCGCGGTTCAGGGCGAGCCCGCCGCCGGCGGTCGTCTCCTCCGTCGACCGGAGCTGCTGCGGGGTGCGGCCGTCGTCCTGCGGGGTGACGTCGAGCGGCGCGGCCGGTTCGACGCGCTGCTCCAGGGCGTCGGCCTGGGCGTCGGTGAGGATCCGGCCGAGCGGTGCGTCGTCGGCGTGGGCGGTGCCGGCGGGCATCGCGGTGAGCGCGGTGAGGCCGAGGCCGGCCGCGACGAGTACGGAGGCGAGGCGGACGCCCCGCCGGGATCGGTCGGTCATCACGCCGCCTTCAGGGAGATACGGATCGCGGAACGGTCGGTGAGCACGGCCTGGTCGGCCGCGTACTGCAGGGCGTCGGTGCCGGCCTGGTTCTCGATGCCGACGGTGGCCCGGGCGCCGGACTCGTACGAGCCGCTGCCGATGGACTGGTACTGGAGGACGACGGCGCCGGTCGCCTCCTCGAAGACGGCCTCGAAGGTGACGCGCTGGGAGGTGTCGGCGGCGAAGGCCGCGTTCTCCCAGACGATCGCGAAGCGGCGCTGTCCGGGCGTGCCCGTGGTGCCGGTCTTCACCGCGGATCTGGCGTCCAGGACGAGGTCGTCCCAGAAGGCGGCGAGGAGGCCGTTGGGCTGGTTGGGGTTGGGCAGCGCGGTGTTGGCGTAGTCGCCGAGGCGAGGGGAGAGCAGGTTCACCAGGCCGTTGGTGGTGACGTGCGCCTGGGTGTAGCCGACGCCGTAGAAGCGGACGGGGAAGGGCAGGGCGACGGTGGTGGCGTTCTCGTCGCCGGAGAGCGCGACCCGGGTGGTGGCGCCGACCCAGGAGTAGGCGGCGGGCAGGCAGCTGTTGCCGGAGCCGTCGGTACGGGCGGGCAGCGCTGCCGTCACGTTCTCGGTGCCGTCCACGATGAGCGAGGCCCGGTAGGTGCCGTTGCACAGGACGGGCGCGGCGGGCGCGGCGGTGAGGGTGAAGGAGCCCTCGGCGACGGCGGGGAAGCGGAAGGCGCCGGAGGCGTCGGTGACGACCGGGGCCAGCGGGGCGTCGGTGAAGCGGACGGTGGCGCCCGTGAGCGGCTTGCCGGTGACGTCCAGGACGGTGCCGGAGACCGCGTGCGCGGGGACGGTGTCGAGCGCGAGGTCGCGGGTCGCGGCCTGGCCGGTGGTGACGGTGAGGCCGTCCTGGACGAGGTCGCGGTAGCCGTAACCGGCCGCCGTGAGCGTGTACGTGCCGGCGGTGAGCGTCAGCCGGTAGGTGCCGGCGGCGTCCGTGGTGACCGAGCGGCGGCCGTCGCCGGAGGCCGAGCCGGCGGTGACGGTGATCCCGGGGAGCGGGGCGCCGGTGGCGCGGTCGGTGACGGTGCCGGTGAGCGTGGCCGCGGTGTGCGGGGCGCGGTCGACGGCGCCGAGGACGTCCAGCCTGCCCTCGCCCCACACGTTGTTGGCGTCGGCGGTGCCGCCGCAGTGGGTGTCGTCGACGTCCCGTGCGGAGTCGTCCAGGACGGCGCGGGTGGCGTCGATGTCGCCGATGGGGGAGGGCGCGGCGGACCAGAGCAGGGCGACGGCGCCGGCGACGTGCGGGGTCGCCATGGACGTACCGGAGAGGGACCGGGAGAGACCGCCCGGCCAGGAGGAGCGGACGTCGACGCCCGGGGCGGAGATGTCGGGCTTCGTCGAGCCGTCGACGCGGGACGGGCCGAAGCCGGAGAAGCTCGCGATCCTCCCGGTGGCGTCGTAGGCGCCGACGCCGTACGCCGGGGCCTGGGCGCCCGGGGCCTCGGTGGTGGAGCAGGTCGTGCCGTCACCGGAGTTGCCGGCGGCGAAGGCCTCGAAGATGCCGGCGGCGTTCCAGGCCTCGATGATGTCCTGGTAGAAGGTGGTGTTCCCGCCGCCCCACGAGTTGTTGACGATGTCGGGTGCGAGGTCCGGCCGCGGGTTCTGTCCCGTGCGGTCGGTGGGCGCGAGGATCCACTGGCCCGACTTCAGGAGCGAGGAGTCGGAGCAGCTGCGGGCCTCGCAGCCCTTGGCGGCGATCCAGGTGGTGCCCGGCGCGACGCCGATGCCGCCCGCGCCGGCGATCGTGCCCATGGTGTGGGTTCCGTGGCCGTTGTTGTCGCAGGGGGCGCCGCCGGTGCACTGACCGGTGGGGTCGTACCAGTTGTAGTCGTGACTGAAGGTGCCGTCGCCGAGGTTGCCCCGGTAGTTGCCCTTGAGCGCGGGGTGGTCGTACTGCACGCCGGAGTCGATGTTCGCGACCACGATGCCTTCGCCGCGGTCGTCGTACTGGGTCCAGACCTGGTCGGCCTTGATGTCCTTGACGCCCCATTCGGGGGTGACGGCGCCGTCGTCGGCGGTCGTGGCGGTCGCCGCTGCGGTGACCGGTCCCTGGGCGGCGGTGTCGAGGGCGTAGTGCCGCTCCTGGCGGAGGGCGGCCACGTCGGGGCGGGCGGCGAGCTGCTCGACGAGCGCCTTGCCGCCGGTGACCTTGACCGCGTTGGCGATCCAGTACGACTCGTAGCCGACCTTCGCGTCGTCGAGGAACCGGGTGAGCGCCCGCTGGCTGCGGCCGGCCTCCGTGCGCAGGGCGTCGAACGTGACCCGGGCCTTGCGGGCGTGGCCGCGCTGCCCGTGGGCCCGGGAGAGGTCGGCCTGGCCGGCGAGCACGACGAAGAAGGTGGCCTCACGGCCGGCCGCCACGGTCGCCGTGACGCCCGGATCGACCTCGGCCGCGGTGGTACGGGCCGGGGGCGCGTCGGGTGCGGGGGCGGCGACCGCGGACGGGGCGGCCAGCAGGGCGGCGGCGGTGGCGGCCGTCGCGGCCCAGACGGTGGCGCCCCGTCTGACGGAGGTTCGGGGAGGCGTGCCGAAGGGCGACCTGAGGGATGACCCCAGGGGTGAGCGGGGCAGGTGCATGGGGTGGCTCCTCCAACGCTGGTTCGGGGGGAAGCCGGCGCCCCGCCGACCGGACGGGACGGGCTCGGCCCGGACGCTAGGGCGGTGCCGTTACTGGGGAATTACTGGCTCCGCCTGGCCGCGCGGCGGGTGCGGCGGGAGGCGGTCGCCGGCCGGCCGCGGTTCGCGGCGGCGAGGGCCGTCCGCGCGGGCCGTGGACAGGGCGGGCCGCGGAGCGCGACGATCGGTCGGTGGCCCGTGACCTGGTCGGTGACCCGGCGCCGCGCGTGGTCCGGCGAGGTGGCGCGTGGGGCCGTCGCCGCGTGACCCTCTGGCGCCGGAAAACTAACAGCGCTAGTTTGGGGTACCGGCGAGTAGCCGGACGGCCCCCACGGCCGCCCGGCACCGCGCGCGCCGGACCGGTGGGACTCACCGCCTGGCACCGCGCGGCGCCGGGCCGGTGGGTCCCACTGCCTGGCACCGCGCGGCGCCAGCCGGTAGGACTCACCGCTTGGCACGCACGGCGCCGGGCCGGTGGGTTCACCGGCTGGCACCGGACGGCGCCGGGCCGGTGGGTCCCACCGCCTGGCACCGCGCGGCGCCGGACCGGTGGAAGTCACCGGTCCGGCACCACCCACCGTCCGGTACCGCGCCGGTCGGTGACACGCACCACCCACCGCCCGGCACCGCGCCGGCGGTGACACGCACCGCCCGGTGGCCGGCCGGTCTCCGGCTGGCGGACCGCCGGCAGCGCACGTACCCGTGCCCGACACGCGAGGAGAGACAGCGGATGAAGGCCCACGACGCGATGTACATCGGCGGGGAGTGGCGCCCCGCCGCCTCCACGGAGACCGTCCCCGTGGTCGACCCGGCCACCGAGCAGGTCGTCGCCCGGGTCCCGGCCGGCACCGCCGAGGACGTCGACGCCGCCGTGCGCGCCGCGCGCGCCGCCTTCCCCGGCTGGGCCGCCACGCCGCCCGCCGAGCGGGCCGCCCGCCTCGGCGCCCTGCGCGACGCGCTCGCCGCCCGCGCCGAGGAGATCGCCGCCACCGTGACCACCGAGCTCGGTGCCCCGCCGCAGCTCGCCGCCGCCGTGCACACCGGACTGCCGATCGCCGTGGCCGGCTCGTACGCCGAACTCGCCGCCACCCACTCCTTCGAGGAGAAGGTCGGCAACTCCACCGTCTACTCCGAGCCGGTCGGCGTCGTCGCCGCGATCACGCCCTGGAACTACCCGCTCCACCAGATCGTCGCCAAGGTCGCCCCGGCCCTCGCCGCCGGCTGCGCGATCGTACTCAAGCCCGCCGAGGACACCCCGCTCACCGCCCAGCTGTTCGCCGAGGCCGTCCACGAGGCCGGCGTCCCGGCCGGCGTCTTCAACCTGGTCACCGGACTCGGCACGGTCGCCGGACAGGCCCTCGCCGAGCACCCCGGCGTCGACCTGGTCTCCTTCACCGGCTCCACCGCCGTCGGCAGGAAGATCGGCGCGCTCGCCGGCGGCGCCGTCAAGCGCGTCGCCCTCGAACTCGGCGGCAAGTCCGCCAACGTCATCCTGCCGAGCGCCGACCTCGGCAAGGCCGTCGCCGTCGGCGTCGCCAACGTCATGTCCAACTCCGGCCAGACGTGCAGCGCCTGGACCCGGATGCTGGTGCACGCCGACCAGTACGAGGAGGCGGTCGAGCTGGCCGCCGCGGCCGTCGCCAAGTACGTCCCCGGCGAGCGCGTCGGCCCGCTCGTCAACGCCCGGCAGCGCGACCGGGTGCGCGGCTACATCGAGAAGGGCATCGCGGAAGGCGCCCGGCTCGTCGCCGGCGGCGCCGACGCCCCGCGCGACACCGGCTACTACGTCTCGCCGACCGTCTTCGCCGACGTCACCCCGGACATGACCATCGCCCAGGAGGAGATCTTCGGCCCGGTCGTCTCGATCATCCGCTACGAGGACGAGGCCGACGCCCTGGCCATCGCCAACGGCACCGTGTACGGGCTCGCCGGCGCCGTCTGGGGTGACCCGGAGGAGGCCGTCGCCTTCGCCCGCCGCATGGAGACCGGCCAGGTCGACATCAACGGCGGCCGCTTCAACCCGCTGGCCCCGTTCGGCGGCTGGAAGCAGTCCGGCGTCGGCCGCGAACTCGGCGCCCACGGCCTCGCCGAGTACCTCCAGACCAAGTCCCTGCAGTTCTGAGCGACTGAGTTCCCCGCGCTCCGTTTCCCAGCGCCGTGCCCCGCGTCGTCCGCACAGAAGGAGCCCCACGCGTGATCCGCGCCGCCGTCCTGCCCGCCGTCGGCTCTCCCCTGGAGATCACCGGCATCTGTCTGCCCGAGCCCGGACCCGGGCAGGTCAGGGTCCGCCTGGCCGCCGCGGGCGTCTGCCACTCCGACCTGTCGCTGTCCAACGGCACCATGAGGGTGCCGGTCCCCGCCGTCCTCGGCCACGAGGGCGCCGGCACGGTCGTCTCCGTCGGCGAGGGCGTGACCCATGTCGCGCCCGGCGACGGCGTGGTCCTCAACTGGGCGCCGTCCTGCGGCGCCTGCCACCACTGCGGGCTCGGCGAGGTGTGGCTCTGCGCGAACGCGCTGACCGGCGCCGCGAACGTGTACGCCCGCACGGAGGACGGGACCGCACTCCACCCCGGGCTCAACGTGGCCGCCTTCGCCGAGGAGACCGTCGTCGCGGCCGCCTGCGTGCTGCCCGCCCCCGACGGGGTGCCGCTCACCGACGCCGCCCTGCTCGGCTGCGCGGTCCTCACCGGCTGGGGCGCCGTCCACCACTCGGCGCGGGTCCGGGCCGGCGAATCCGTCGCCGTCTTCGGCGTCGGCGGCGTCGGCCTCGCCACCCTCCAGGCCGCGCGGGTCGCCGGGGCCTCGACGATCGTCGCCGTCGACGTCTCGCCCGAGAAGGAGGCCCTGGCCCGGGCCGCGGGAGCCACCGACTACGTCCTCGCCTCCGAGACCACCGCCAAGGAGATCCGGCGGCTGACGGGAGGCCACGGCGCCGACGTGTCCGTCGAGTGCGTCGGCCGCGCGACCACCATCCGCACGGCCTGGGAGGCCACCCGGCGCGGCGGTCGCACCACGGTCGTCGGCATCGGCGGCAAGGACCAGCAGGTCACCTTCAACGCCCTGGAGATCTTCCACTGGGGCCGCACCCTGTCCGGCTGCGTCTACGGCAACTCCGACCCGGCGAGGGACCTCCCGGTCCTGGCCGAGCACATCCGGGCCGGCCGCCTCGACCCGGGTGCCCTGGTCACCGAGCGGATCACCCTGGAGGGCATCCCGGTCGCCTTCGAGAACATGCTCGCGGGCAAGGGCGGCCGGGCGCTCGTCGTCTTCTGACGGCCACCGCCCCTGCGGACGGCCTCCTTCGGGCCGCCTACTCGGCCACGGCCGCGGGCTTCGTGACGGTCCGCGGCCGGGACCGGGACACCGCCACGCCCGCCAGACACAGCGCGCCGCCGCCGAGCGTGAGCAGCCCCGGCAGCTCGCCGAGGAGCACCCAGGCCATCAGGACGACCAGGGCGGGCACGGCGTAGGTCGTCGCGCCCATCCGTCCCGCGGTCGTACGGGCCAGGGCGTAGGCCCAGGTGGTGAAGGCGAGGGCGGTCGGGAACACCCCGAGGTAGACCATGTTGAGCGTCGCCGACAGTGGGGCCCGGCCCGCCTCCTCGACCAGCTGCCCGGCGAACGGCAGACAGGCCACCGCCCCGATCGCGCAGCCGAAGGTGGTCACCTGGAGCGCGCTGCCGTGGGCCAGCGCCGGCTTCTGGGAGACGACCCCGCCCGCGTACGCGAGTGCGGCGAGCAGACACAGCACCACGCCGAGCACCGAGGCGTGCCCCTCGCCGGAGCCGGCCGACATCGACAGGCCGACCGCGACGGCGCCCGCGAAGGACACCGCCATGCCGGCGAGCAGTCGCGGCGGCAGGGACTCCTTGAGGAACCGCGCGCCGAGCAGGGCGATCAGGATCGGTCCGATGTTCACGACCATGGCGGCCGTCCCGGCGTCGACCTCCTGCTCGCCCCAGTTCAGGACGACCATGTAGACCCCGAACCACAGCAGCCCGGACGTCACGATCCCGGGCCAGGCCGCTCGCGGCGGCAGCCCCTCGCGCCGTATCAGCAGGACGGCGCCGAGGACCAGGGCGCCCGCGAGGAGCCGGCCGAGGGCGAGCGCGCCGGGGGAGTAGGCGGCGCCCGCGCTGCGGATGGACACGAAGGCCGAGGCCCACAGGACGACGGTGACGGCCGCGGCGCCGAGCGCGAGCCGCGAGGTCCGGCCCGACGCGCCCGAGGCGCCCGACGCGCCCGCAGAGCCCGCAGCGCCCGACGGGCCGGAGGGCAAGGGAGCGGAAGAGGCAGAGGAAGAAGAGGAAGAGGCAGAGGTGGACGACATGGCACGACCGTAGGGCGCGGACCGTTCGGCGGTCACCGCAATATCGCGTGCGGCGCCGGGCCGGCTCACCGGAGCACCGCCGGCTCGATGCCGAGTGCCGCGCGCAGGGCCCGTTCCCCGTCCGGCGTCACCTTCACCGCCCGCTCCGACCCGATCCGTACGCACCAGCCCGCCTCCAGCGCCTGCCGGCACAGGGCCGCGCCCGCGAGCCCTGCGAGGTGCGGCCTGCGCTCGGTCCAGTCGAGGCAGCCGCGCGCGACGGGCCGCCGCCCCCTGCCCGGTGCGAGCGGGACGCCCAGGTCCTCGAACCAGGCCATGCCGTCGTCGGTGAGTGCGAACCCGGTGTCCTGGCGCAGCAGCCCGCGCGCGGTCATCGCGTCGGTGATCGCGATCCCGAGCCTTCCGGCGAGGTGGTCGTAACAGGTGCGCCCGCGGGCCATGGCCTGCCCGGCACTCGCGGCCCGCAGGTTCCGCGGCGCCTCGGGCACGGCCGGCTCCGCGCGGGCGGCCAGGTCCTCGACGAGATGCGCGATGCCGGGGTCGGCGAGCCGTACGTAACGGTGTCTGCCCTGCCGTTCTTCCGCGAGCACCCCGCCGGCGACGAGCTTCCCCAGGTGCTCGCTGGCGGTGGACGGCGCCACCCGCGCGTGCCGGGCGAGCTCGCCGGCGGTCCAGGCCCGCCCGTCGAGCAGGGCGAGCAGGAAGGCGGCACGGGTCTCGTCGGCGAACAGGGCGGCGAGTGCGGCGAGATCTTTGGGGGCCATGCCGTCAGGGTGCCGCACTCATGCTTCGGCCGTGGCCGAAGTGTCGTGGGCTCCGGCCTCGTACTGCAGCGCGAGGCCGTCGAGCAGGGCCCGCAGTCCCGTCGTGAACGCGCTCTCGTCGACCTGTTCGCGGCGCTCGGCGAGCAGGTGGGCCTGGCCGAGGTGCGGGTAGTCGGCCGGGTCGTAGGCGGTCTCGTCGTCGACGAAGCCGCGGGCGAAGGAGCCGAGCGCGGAGCCGGTGATGAAGTAGCGCATCAGGGCGCCGATACGGGTGGCCTGGGCCGGCGGCCAGCCGGCGCGGACCATCGCGCCGAAGA
This sequence comes from Streptomyces sp. NPDC127114, assembly GCF_042677525.1. Classification (NCBI taxonomy): domain Bacteria; kingdom Bacillati; phylum Actinomycetota; class Actinomycetes; order Kitasatosporales; family Streptomycetaceae; genus Streptomyces; species Streptomyces sp. NPDC127114. The sequence goes on along the minus strand of NZ_JBHXTJ010000024.1, from coordinate 37,729 downwards.
CCGCGTCGGCGACCTTGAGGCCGGCCGGGCGGCGGCCAGGGCCCTGGGCGAGCAGCGGGACGAGGTTCGGGTGGTCGGTGAGCGCGGCGCGGTAGGAGACGGCCCAGTCGTGCAGGGCGGTGCGCCAGTCGCGGGAGTCGTCCGGCGCGAACATCGACAGGTCGACCTTGGCGCTGACGCCGTCCGCCACGGCGTCCAGGATCTCGTCCTTGGTCCGGAAGTGGTTGTAGAGCGAGGGGCCGCTGACGCCCAGTTCGGCCGCGAGGCGCCGGGTGGAGAGGGCGGCGAGCCCCTCGGCGTCCACGAGTGCTCCCGCCGTCTCGACGATGCGGTCTCGGCTGAGGAGGGGCTTGCGCGGTCGGGCCATGGCGCACATAGTAGGCGGCAGCGAAAAAACTAGCAGTGGTAATTAAAGTGGCGGGCGAAGCCGGGACGACGACCGTTTCCGGCCGCCGGTCAGCGGCGGAAGGTGGCGCGATGAACCTGGAGCTCAGCGAGGAGCAGGAGGACGTCCGACGGCTCGCGCGGGACTTCGTCGCACGCGAGGTCGCCCCGCACGCCGTCGAGTGGGACCGCGCCGAGAACGTGGACCGGGCGATCGTGAAGAAGCTCGGCGCCGTCGGATTCCTGGGCCTGACGGTCCCCGAGGAGTACGGCGGATCCGGCGGCGACCACCTCTCCTACTGCCTCGTCACCGAGGAGCTCGGCCGGGGCGACTCCTCGGTCCGCGGCATCGTCTCCGTCTCGCTCGGCCTGGTCGCCAAGACCATCGCCTCCTGGGGGAACGAGGAGCAGAAGCGCACCTGGCTGCCCCGGCTCACCTCCGGCGAGGCCGTCGGCTGCTTCGGCCTCACCGAGCCCGGCACCGGCTCCGACGCCGGGAACCTGGCCACCCGGGCGGTCCGCGAGGGCGACACGTACGTGATCGACGGCGGCAAGATGTTCATCACCAACGGCACCTGGGCCGACGTCGTGCTGCTCTTCGCCCGCACCGGCGCCGCGCCCGGCCACCAGGGCGTCTCCGCCTTCCTCGTCCCCGCCGACACCCCCGGCCTCACCCGGCGCACCATCCACGGCAAGCTCGGCCTGCGCGGGCAGGCCACCGCCGAGCTGGTCCTGGAGGGCGTCCGCGTACCGGCGAGCGCGATGCTCGGCCCGGAGGGCAAGGGCTTCTCCGTCGCCATGTCCGCCCTCGCCAAGGGCCGGATGTCGGTCGCGGCCGGCTGTGTCGGCATCGCCCAGGCCGCCCTCGACGCGGCGGTGCGGTACGCGGGGGAGCGCGAGCAGTTCGGCAAGCCCATCGCCTCGTACCAGCTGGTCCAGGAGCTCATCAGCGACATCGCCGTCGACGTGGACGCGGCCCGGCTGCTCACCTGGCGGGTCGCCGACCTCGTCGACCGCGGCCAGGAGTTCGCCACCGCCGCGTCCAAGGCCAAGCTGTACGCCTCCGAGGCCGCCGTGCGCGCGGCGAACAACGCCCTCCAGGTCTTCGGCGGGTACGGCTACATCGACGAGTACCCGGTCGGCAAGCTGCTCCGGGACGCCCGCGTCATGACCCTCTACGAGGGCACCAGCCAGATCCAGAAGCTCATCATCGGGCGGGCGCTGACGGGCGTCTCGGCGTTCTGAGTACCCCCTGAGTACGAGGGCGGATGTGGCGGAGGCCACATCCGCCGGATGCTGTTCCGCATGAGCGACCCACTCGTCAGACAGCAGCAGAGCACCGCCGCCTACTACGTGCAGGCGGTCGTCTCCTTCGGCCTCGCCCTCCTGGCCGTGACCGTCGGGATCTACAAGCTCGACGCCAGTGCCTGGGTCCGCGCCTTCCTCGCCGTGGCGGTGCTCTACCTCACCACCTCCGCCTTCACCCTCGCCAAGGTCGTGCGCGACCGGCAGGAGCTCGGCAGCCGCAATCTCTAAGCGCTTGCTCACCGTCGTTGTATGGTGTTCGTCCCTGACGGCCCGAGGAGGAGTGTGCGATGAGCGCGGCGGAGGAGACGCCCGGCGGCGAGGACATGCCGTGGGGCGAGGTCACGCCCGAAGCCGCCCGGCGGCTGCTGGTCGCGGCCGTCGACGCGTTCGCCGAGCGCGGTTACCACGCCACCACGACCCGGGACATCGCGGGCCGGGCCGGCATGAGCCCGGCCGCGCTCTACATCCACTACAAGACCAAGGAAGAGCTGCTCCACCGGATCAGCCGGATCGGCCACGACAAGGCCCTGGAGATCCTGCGGGCCTCCGCCGACGGCCCGGGCACGGCAGCCGAGCGGCTCGCCGACGCCGTGCGCTCCTTCGTCCGCTGGCACGCCGAGCGCCACACCACCGCCCGGGTCGTGCAGTACGAGCTCGACGCCCTCGGCCCCGAGCACCGCACCGAGATCGTGGCGCTGCGCCGCGAGTCGGAGGCGACCGTGCGGCGGATCCTCAACGAGGGTGTGGCGGCAGGGGAGTTCGACGTCCAGGACGTGGCCGGCACCACGGTCGCGGTGCTCTCGCTCTGCATCGACGTCTCGCGCTGGTTCAACACCCAGGGCCGCCACACCGCCGACGAGGTCGGCGCGCTCTACGCCGACCTCGTGCTGCGGATGGTCGGCGCTCAGAAGTAGTAGCGGGAGACCGACTCCGCGACGCAGACCGGCTTGTCGCCGCCCTCACGCTCCACCGTCACGGTCGCCGTGACCTGCACCCCGCCCCCGGCCGCCTCCGTCACCTCGGTGAGGACGGCGGTGGCCCGCAGCCGCGAGCCGACCGGCACGGGAGCGGGGAAACGGACCTTGTTGGTGCCGTAGTTGAGACCCATCTTCATGCCCTCGACCCGCATGATCTGCGGCACCAGGGTCGGCAGCAGGGAGAGCGTCAGATAGCCGTGGGCGATGGTCCGGCCGAACGGGCCGGCCGCGGCGCGCTCCGGGTCGACGTGGATCCACTGGTGGTCACCCGTGGCATCGGCGAACTGGTCGATCCGCTTCTGCTCGATCTCCAGCCACTCGCTGTGCCCCAGCTGCTCGCCGACCGCGGCGCGCAGCTCCTCGGCGGAGGTGAAGATCCTCGGCTCGGCCATGTTCCCGCTCCCTCTCAGGTGGACGTGTCTAAGCGCTTGCTCAGCATGTGCGGCGAGCGGTCTCCTGTCAACGGAACGGTCAACGGAACGGTCAACGGGACGGACCTCCTCACGTAGGCTCGGACGAGTGCCGCAGATTCCCGAGAAGATCCACGAACTGACCGTCGGCCAGCTGTCCGCGCGCAGCGGGGCGGCCGTCTCGGCCCTGCACTTCTACGAGGCGAAGGGCCTGATCAGCAGCCGCCGCACCAGCGGGAACCAGCGCCGCTACGGCCGCGACACGCTGCGCAGGGTCGCCTTCATCCGCGCCGCCCAGCGGGTCGGCATCCCGCTCGCCACCGTCCGCGACGCCCTCGCGCAGCTCCCCGAGGAACGCACCCCGACCCGCGAGGACTGGGCCCGGCTCTCGGGCGCCTGGCGGACCGAGCTGGACGAGCGGATCACACAGCTCGGGCGGCTGCGGGACCATCTGAGCGACTGCATCGGCTGCGGCTGCCTGTCCCTCGAGAACTGCGTGCTGTCCAACCCCGACGACGTCTTCGGCGAGCGGCTCACCGGCTCGCGCCTGATGCCGGAACGCAAGGACGCATGACGCGCAGGCACCCGCCGCATGACGAACAGGGACCCGCCACCCCCGTGGGCGGGCCCCTGCTCGGTCCGGGAAGCGGGCGTCACTCGTACTCGGTGCCGCCCTTGCGGGTCAGGTACGCGGGGCTGACCGCCTTCGCCATCGCGCGTCCGCCGGTGACCGGGCTGTACCGCTCGGTCGCCGGGCGGATCACGACGCCCTCGCGCAGGTGCAGCTCGCGCCCGGACACCGTCTCCCGGCCGCTCGCGAGGGCCAGGACGGTGTCCAGGTCGTACGGACCGGCGTAGAGCCGCGGTACGAGCGGCAGTTCGCCCGGCTCGAGCACCTCGGCAGGATCCAGCCACCGCACCTGCCCGTCGATCTCGGCGGACAGGTCGAACAGCGCGAAGCCGACGCCCTCCTCGGCGCGGGCGTTCGCCCCGTACGCCAGGTCCTGCACCCCCGCGCCGTACACCTCGCCGAACAGGCCGACGCGCCGGGCGCCGAGGCGGGCGGCGAGCCGGGCCGCGACGGCGGACAGGCCGTGGCCGTGGACGGCGCGCCAGTACAGGTTGCGCGGGTCCTCCTTCAGGGCCAGGCCCTTCGCGCCGAAGCCCTTGGACGAGACGAGCGTCCGGTCCTCCTCGGCGAGATAGGTGACGAGGCAGGCCGTGCCGTGCAGCTTCTCGGTGAGGACCACCGGCTCGCCCGGCTCGAACACGTCAGGGAAGCGGTGCAGGTTCTCGATCTCCACCCACGGCAGCAGATCCGGTGCCGCCTCCACGTCCCCGCTCATCGTCGGCGGGACCGGCGGCGCCCACTTGGTGATGCCGAGCAGCTCCGCGAAGTCCGTGCCGTCCTGCGCCGCCTGCTTCAGGTCCACCCCGTCGAGCGCCTTCGGTAGGCACACCAGCCCCTGCGACAACTGCCCGCGCAGCCGTACCGCCTTGACCCGGTCCGACGCCTTCCCGGCGAGCCGCCCGGTCAGCCCCAGCTCCTCGACGAGCGGGGCGGGCAGCACGGCCTGTTCCGGGATGTAGAGCGCCACGTCGCCGGTACGGAAACGGCCCTTCGCGACGACCGCCCGGTAGAGGCCGACCTGCGCGAGCTCGAGCGCGTCGGCGTTCGGATGGTCGTGGACGGTCAGGGTCTCGGCGGTGACGCGCAGCGTGGACATTCAGGACTCCGGCAGCTCGGTGGGTTTTCCGTATGTGGTCATCGCCGCACACTCTGACGGCTCCGAATTCCGCTGGGCGAGCGGTTTTGCCGGCTGGTAGCGTCGCTCTCTTCGCCGGGCGCCGCGGGATGACCGCGCCACCCGACGGATGCCCGCACCGCTACGGCGCCGAGGAGTTGACGCCGCTCGCGGTGCCGTACGAGGAGCGGTGGCTCCGCTACGACGAGACGGTCGCCGCGGCGGACTCGGCGAGGGCCGCCGAGATCAGCTGGGCGTTGGAGCCGGCCCGCGTCCCGTCCGGGAGCAGCAGGGTGTCCTCCAGGCCCGTGCGGGCGCCCAGGCCCAGCCGGCGGGCCAGCCGGAAGAGCGGCCACGCCGCGCCGTCGCGCCCGTGGAGCAGGACCGGCCGGGCGTGCGGCGAGCGGGCGAGCGTCGCGAGGAGGGCGAGTGCCGCCTCCTCCGACGCGGCCTCGGCCAGGACCCGCGGCACGCGCGGGGCCGTCGAGGAGCGCAGGAAGCGCGCCGGGCCGTCGGTGCCCTGGCGCAGGACCGCGTCGACGGCGACGCCCCGGTCGAGCAGCGCCGTCGCGAGGGCCTCGGCGCCCGGCTCGTGCCAGGTGACCGTCGCGCGGTCCGGCAGCACCGTCCAGGAGCGCACCCGGGCGAGCCTGCGCACCGGGTCGGGCTCCGCGCGGGCGCCGGTCGACACGCTCAACGGCACGTCGGCGCCCACGGCCGCGCGGATCGCGGCGAGCGTGTCGGCGAGCACCCGCGGCGAGAGGGTGTCGCTGCCGCAGGGCGTCCTGGGGTGGACGTGCACCTCGTCCGCGCCCGCGGCGACCGCCGCGGCCGCCGCCTCGGCCATCGCGACCGGGGACATCGGCACGCCGGCCGCGTCCCCGGGCCCGCGGCCCCCGTTGAGACACACCTGGAGCATCAGGCCACCGACGCCAGCCGGGACGTCACGTCACCGCGGGTCCTGGCGAGCGCCCGGGGCGTCAGCACGCCCCGCGGTATCAGCACCCCGCAGTCCTCGCACACCGGCCCGAACCACGGCTCGTCCCGCAGCTCCGACCGCCACTCGATGCGCGGGCCCGCACACACCGGGCAGTGCTCGCCCGGGCCGTTCCGCAGCGCCTCCACCAGCCTGCCCACCACCTCCGGCAGCGGCTCCGAGGGGTGGCGCGCCGGGTCGTCGCAGCGGGCCACCCCGTTGCCGCCCCAGATCCTGCGGTGCCACTCGTCGAGCCCGCCCGGCCGGCGCAGCCCGCCGTGTTTCTCGCGGCGCCGCCGCTCGGCGAACTCCCTCTCGTACGCGAGCCACACCGAGCGGGCCGCCTCCAGCTCGTCGAGCGCGGCCACCAGGCGGCTCGGATCCGCCTCCCGGTCCTCGGGACCGAATCCGTGCCTCCGGCACAGATGGTCCCAGGTCGCCCGGTGACCGTAGGGCGCGAACCGCTCCAGGCACTTGCGCAGCGAATACCGTCGCAACGCCGTGTCGCACCCCGGATCGCGGACCTGTCTCGCGAGACTCCGGAACCCGGCCATCGTCTGCCACCTCCGTCGCTAGCACTCCGGCGATATGAGAGGGACGAACGAGCGGCGCTTCCTGTTCCATCGACCCGCGAAACAGGCCACCGTGGCCGGGCGGCGTCAGTCGAAGCGACCCGCCCGGGCCACCAGCCGGGCCAGTTCCTCGTGGCAGATGTCGCTGTGCTCGGCCACGACCCGCGCCGCGTCCACGCTCACGCAGCCCGAACCGGGCAGCCCGTCCCGCAGCACGGCCTCCAGCGTGCGGACGGCCGCGCCCGGCACGCCCTGGACGCCGTCGTGGCCGACGGCCCACCAGCGCCGGTCGTCGCCGAGCAGCGACGCGTCGTCCCGGGCCAGCCGGGAGGCCAGTGGGTAGAACACCCGCAGCGCCTTGTCGTGGCGCGAGTGGCAGGCCACCAGCGGGCCGTCGACCCGGCCCTGGAGGCCGCCGAGCGAGCCGCTCCGGTCCTGGTCGTGCGGGAGCCGGTCGGCGAAGGCGTAGTGCGAGAAAGCGCCCTGAAGGAGCGTCACCGACTTCACGGTGCGGACGCCGGCGGGCAGCCCGCGCAGGGCGTGCGCGACGAGCCGGGCGCCGAAGCTGTGGCCGACGAGGTGGACGCGCAGCTCCGGCGCCCGGCGTCCCAGGTCACCGAGCAGCGGGCCGAGGCCGCGCTCGCCGACGACGCCCGCCCGGCGCTTCATCGTGAAGTACGTCGCCTGGCGGAGCGCCTCCTTCGCGCCCTTCCACAGCCGCGTCACGCGGTCGCCGCCGAACAGCGACTCGGTGCCGGGACCCGCCCCCGGGCCCGCCGCTGCCCCCGCCGTGGCCTGGGCGCCGGCCTCGGCCGCCGTCCCGGCCTCGAGGGCGTCGGCGAACACGGTGTACACCGTCAGCGGGTCGGCGACCAGGAACGCGGGCACCTCGGTCGCGACCAGCCCGGCCTCCTCCGTGTCCGTCAACTCCCTCAGCAGTCCCGCGAACTCGGCCAACGCCGCCTCGTCCGCCGGTTCCCGCGCGATCAGCTCCGCGATCCGGGCCACCGTCGCCGTCCGGCCGGGGACGACCGCGGACAGCGTCGCGTAGTCCGGCACCCGCTCGTCCGAGAACATCATCGACGGCCAGACCAGGCCCGCGTACCCGAGCCGCACCCCGCCGCCGGTCACCCCGGGGAACGGGGCGAAGAAGCGGTCGAAGAGGCCGCTCGCGACCGAACGGGAGTTGTTCCAGCCGTGCGCGAAGAGCACCAGGTCCGTGCAGCCCCGGCGGGCCAGGGACGCGAGTGCCTCCGCCTGGCCCGCCGGTCCGTCGCCGTCCTTGTCGAAGTCCACCTCGCGGTACGGCTCGACACTCGTCACCGTCATGGGCCCGTCCCTCCGCGTCGAGGTACGCCGTTGGCACCGGCATTCTTCCCGGGCGGAGGTACGGACAGTCGTCGGACAGGCGGGGCACCGGCGCCGGGCCGAGAGACGCGCGGCCGTCAGCCGCGCAGGCGCGCCGCCGAGATCTCCGGGAAGTGCATCACCGCGTCGTACGCGGCGGCGAGCCGCACGGGTGCCGTGTCGCCCGCCCACGGGTACACGGTGCCGATCGCCCGGGTCGGCCGGGCCCCGCCCAGCCACTCCCGCGCGGCCGGCGTGGCCGTGCGCAGGTCGACCAGGAAGGGGCGCGGCGCGACCCGGCGCAGGACGTGCTCGTTGCTGTCCGCGCCCATCGGGCCGACGGAGAAGACCCGGACGGGCTCGCCCGGCGTCCCGGCGTCGTGCGCGTTGAACGAGCCGCGCCCGAAGGCGGCGCCGATGGTCACGTAGTCCCGGCCGAGAGCGTCCCGCAGGAACGCGCCCTGGGTGCGCGGGTACTGCTTCGGCATCGTCGTCTCGTAGCCGACGTGCCCGTTGTGCGCGGACAGCACCATCCGGTCACCGGTGTGCCGCTGCCACCACACGGTGTTCTCGGCCATGATCCGGTCGCGGTAGAGCATCGCCTCGCCGACGTGCTCCTCCGAGGTGAGGTCGTACGCGTACTCCGTGCCGACCTGGGCGATGGCCCGGGCGTGCTGCACCGCCCAGGCGTGCGCCTCACGGGCCGCGCGGTCCCGGGCGGCCGGCCTCTGCCGCTCCAGGAGGGCGAGGGCCCGGTTCACGTCGGCCGCCATCGCCCGCCGTTCGGCGAGCGGCCTGGTCAGGTAGGCGTTCATCCAGCCGTCGACGTCGCCGCCGGCCGGCCGTGAGGCGCGGTACAGCTCCCGGAACCGGGGCAGCAGCTCCGGCCGGGTCCGGGCCACGTAGCCGGTGACCTCGTCGAAGAGGTTCGGGCCCGCGTAGCCGAGGTCGTTGCCCATGAAGCGGACCTGGTGGTCCGGGTGGCGCAGGTTGTGCTCGCGCATCCAGGTGAACAGGTCCAGGTACTCCTCGGTGTTCCAGAAGGCGTACGCGTTCTGGAACTCCTCCCGCATGATCTTCCGGATGTCGCCCTTGCCGAACCGCACGTAGTCGTCGACGAGCAGGCCGGTGCTCCAACCGGCCTCCAGGGCGAAGGTGGTGAAACCCTGCTTCTCCACGAGCCGTTCGAAGATCCGGTGCTTGGCCTCGAAGAACTCGGCCGAGCTGTGCGTGGCCTCGCCGAGGCCCACCACCTTCGCCGAGCCCACGATCCGCTCCAGGGTGCGGCCGTCGGTCAACGGGCGGGCCGTGAGGGCCAGTTCTCGGGCGGGGTCGGTACGGGCGGCCTCTCGCGACGGTGCTGCCGAGGCGGTCCGGGCGGCGGGAGCGGCATGGACGGCCGGAGCGAGCAGGCCCACGCACAGGGCGGCGAGGAGTACGGCAAGGGGTCGACGGCGGTGCCGTAGGGAAGTCTTCATGATCCGATCCTGGGCTCCGGAGGCCGGGCGGGCCCATCCCGCCCGCCCCCGGACCGCAAGGGGGACAACCCCCGTGCGAGGACGGTCGCTAGCGGTACATCAGGTACTCCCGCCGCACCGCCCGGAAGGCCGCGAGGTCCGTCTCCCAGGCGGCGACCACCTCGTCCGCCGTCGCGCCCGCGTCGATCAGCGTCCGCACACGGGCCGAGCCGGTCAGCTTGTCGATCCAGTGGTCCGCGCGCCACGCGAAGCCGCTCCAGCTGCGGCGTGCGGTGACGAGCAGCGCGATCCCGGTCCGCACCGGGTCGAAGGCCTCCCGGTCGTGCACCATCAGCTGCACCCCGCCGACGGTCTTCCCCTGGAACTTCGAGAAGGTCGGCGCGAAGTACGCCTCCCGGAAGCGGACGCCCGGCAGGCCCAGCTCGTTCGCCGCCTCCGCCCACCGGCCGTCGATGCCCTCCGCGCCCAGCATCTCGAACGGGCGGGTGGTGCCGCGGCCCTCGGACAGGTTCGTCCCCTCGAAGAGGCAGGTGCCGGAGTACACGAGTGCGGTGTCGGGCGTCGGCATGTTGGGGCTCGGCGGCACCCACGGCAGCCCGGTCGCGTCGAAGAAGTCGTCGCGCCGCCAGCCGCTCACCGCGACCGTCTCCAGCGGCACCGGCTTCGTCAGGAACTCGCCGTTGAACAGCCGTGCCAGCTCCGCCACCGTCATCCCGTGCGCCTGCGCGACGGGTTCGCGGCCCACGAAGGTCGCGAACGCCCGGTCCAGGACCGGGCCGAGCGCGGCCCGCCCGGTCACCGGGTTCGGCCGGTCGAGGACCATGAAGCGCTTGCCCGCGAGCGAGGCCGCGACCATGCAGTCGTAGAGCGTCCAGATGTACGTGTAGAAGCGGGCGCCCACGTCCTGGATGTCGAACACGACCGTGTCCACGCCCGAGGCCGTGAAGACGTCCGCCAGCGCCTGACCGCTCTTCAGGTACGTGTCGTAGACGGGCAGTCCGGTCGCCGGGTCGTCGTGGCGGCCCTCCGAACCACCGGCCTGGGCGGTGCCGCGGAAGCCGTGCTCGGGGCCGAAGACGGCGACCAGGTCGACGCGTTCGTCGGCGTGCATCACGTCCACGACGTGCCGGGCGTCCGCGGTGATGCCGGTCGGGTTGGTGACCACGCCGACCCGCCGGCCGGCGAGCTGCGCGTAACCGCCGGCGGCGAGCTGCTCGAAGCCGGTGCGCACCATGCGGCCCCGGCCGGGCGGCGCGTCGGCGGCGGCCGGACCGGCCCCCGCCGTCACCGCCGCCGCGCCGAGCGCACCGCTCGCGGCCAGCAGACCCCGTCTGGACAGGCTCATGAAGAAACCTCCTTGATCGCCTTCCGTGACATGCCCACGCACGCTAGCGCCGCGGCGCTCCCCGGGGAACGAGGCGTACCGCGAGGCCCCGCGGGACCCCGTCGAGGGAGGGCGCCCCGCACCCTTCCCCGGCTCCATACCGACCGGTTAGTCTGCCCGCACAGCCGCGAGCGAGAGGTGGGCCGGGATGAGTTCGGTGCAGGGTGCGGGAGTGGTCGTCACGGGGGCGGGGGGCGGTATCGGGGCCGCGCTCGCCCGGCGGTTCGCCGCCGAGGGCGCGCGCGTCGTCGTCAACGACCTCGACCCCGGCCGCACCAAGGCCGTCGCCGAGGAGATCGGCGCCGTCGCCGTGCCCGGGGACGCCTCCGCCGTCGTCGAGGAGGCCCGGGAGGCCCTGGGCGGCACCGTGGACGTCTGGTGCGCCAACGCCGGACTCGCCTCGCCCGGCGACGCCTTCGCCGAGGAGGACGTGTGGGCGGCCGCCTGGGACGTCAACGTGATGGCCCACGTCCGCGCAGCCCGCGCCCTGCTGCCCGACTGGCTGGAGCGCGGCAGCGGCCGCTTCGTCTCGACCGTCTCCGCCGCCGGACTGCTCACCATGATCGGCGCCGCCCCGTACAGCGTCTCCAAGCACGGCGCGTACGCCTTCGCCGAATGGCTCTCGCTCACCTACCGCCACCGCGGCCTGAAGGTCCATGCCATCTGCCCGCAGGGCGTGCGCACGGACATGCTCACCGCGGCCGGATCGGCGGGCGACCTGGTGCTCGCGCCGACCGCCATCGAGCCCGGGGACGTGGCCGACGCGCTCTTCGACGCCATGGCCGCCGACCGCTTCCTGGTCCTGCCGCACCCCGAGGTGGCCGACTACTACCGGGCCCGGGCCACCGACCCCGAGCGGTGGCTCGGCGGCATGAACCACATCCAGCGCACGTGGGAAGGAGCGGGCGCATGACCCAGGACACCGGTGCCGGGAACGGCTCGATCTACGCCGCCAAGCCCTGGCTCGGCCGGCTCAGCGAGGCCCAGCGGGCCCCGATCGACCCGCCGCCCACCCTCGTGCACGCCTTCCGGGCCGCCGCCGCCCGCACGCCCGATCACCCCGCCCTCGCCTACTTCGACGGCCGGATCAGCTACCGCGAGGCCGACGCCCTCTCCGACTCCGTCGCCGGCCACCTCGCCGCGCGCGGCGTCGTGCGCGGCGACCGCGTCGCGGTCATGCTGCAGAACAGCCCGCACTTCGTCCTCGCACTGCTCGGCGCGTGGAAGGCCGGGGCCACCGTCGTCCCGCTCAACCCCATGTACAAGTCGGCCGAGGTCCGCCACGCCCTGCGCGACTCGGGCGCCCGCGCCGTCGTCTGCTCCGACCGCGCGTGGGCCGGGCACGTGCGCGCCGCCGCGGCCGACACCGGCGTCGCCGTCGCGCTCACCGCCGACGAGCGCCGGCTCCAGAGCCGCGACGACCCGCGTGTCCTGGGCTTCGAGCCCGTCTCCCGCGAGACCGGCGCCGGCGCTGATGCTGACGACCTCCTGGCCGTCGCCCGCGCCGGCCACCCGGCACCCGCGGACCGCGAGCTCACCACCGACGACATCGCTCTGATCAGCTACACCTCCGGCACCAGCGGGACGCCCAAGGGCGCCCTCAACCTCCACCGGGGCATCGTCCACAACGCCGAACGGCAGCGCACCGGCCACCCGGTGCCTCCCGGCGCCGGCTACTTCGTCCTCGCCCCGCTCTTCCACATCACGGGTCTCGTCTGCGAACTCGGCGCCTGCTTCGTCAACGCCGGCACCCTCGTCCTCGCCTACCGCTTCGAGCCCGGCGTCGTCCTCGACGCCTTCCTGGAGCACCGGCCCGCCTACACCGTCGGCCCGTCCACCGCCTTCATGGCGCTCGCCGCCCACCCCGCGGCGACGCCCGACCACTTCTCGTCCTTCGTGGTCGTCTCGTCCGGCGGCGCACCCGTCCCGCCCGCGCTCGTCGAGAAGTTCCGGGCCGGCTTCGGCCCGTACCTGCGCAACGGCTACGGCCTCACCGAGTGCACCGCGCCCTGCGCCTCCGTACCGCCGGAGCACGAGGCACCCGTCGACCCGGCCTCCGGCACCCTCTCGGTCGGCGTGCCGGGACCCGACACCGTGGTCCGCATCCTCGACGAGGACGGCGCCGAGGTGCCCTTCGGCACCCACGGCGAGATCGCCGTCCGCGGCCCGCAGGTCGTCCCCGGCTACTGGGGACTGCCCGAGGCCACCGCCGCCGCCTTCCCCGACGGGGAGCTGCGCACCGGCGACATCGGCTTCATGGACGAGGACGGCTGGCTGTACGTCGTCGACCGCAAGAAGGACATGATCAACGCCTCCGGGTTCAAGGTCTGGCCGCGCGAGGTCGAGGACGTCCTCTACACCCACCCGGCCGTCCGCGAGGCCGCCGTCGTCGGCGTCCCGGACGCCTACCGCGGCGAGACCGTCAAGGCGTACGTGAGTCTGCGCCCGGGCGCGGACGCCGAGCCCGGCGAGCTGTCCGACTACTGCGAGCAGCGGCTCGCCGCGTACAAGTACCCGCGCGAGGTCGAGATCCTGCCGGAGCTGCCCAAGACGACAAGTGGGAAGATCCTCAGGCGGGACCTGCGGTCCCGGCAGTGAGCACCAGAAGCACCAGCAGCACGAGCGGCACCCGCGTGAACGAAAGGCGGCCCAGCATGGCCAGGACGACGGACGGGAACGGCACCCCCGTCCCCCAGAGGCTCCTCGCCGCCGCCACCCGGCTCTTCGCCGAGCAGGGGTACGACCGGACCTCCGTCCAGGAGATCGTGGAGGCGGCGGGCGTCACCAAGGGCGCCCTCTACCACTACTTCGGCTCCAAGGAGGACCTGCTCCAGGAGGTCTACGCCCGGGTGCTGCGCCTCCAGCAGGAGCGGCTCGACGCCTTCGCGGACGCCGACGCGCCGATCGAGGACCGGCTGCGCGGCGCCGCCGCGGACGTGGTCGTCACCACGATCGAGAACCTCGACGACGCGGCGATCTTCTTCCGCTCCATGCACCACCTCAGCCCGGAGAAGAACAAGCAGGTACGGGCCGAGCGGCGGCGCTACCACGAGCGGTTCCGGGCGCTGATCGAGGAGGGCCAGCGGTCCGGGGTGTTCTCCGACGCGACGCCCGCCGACCTGGTGGTGGACTACCACTTCGGCTCGGTCCACCACCTGTCGACCTGGTACCGCCCGGACGGACCCCTGACCCCGCAGCAGGTCGCCGACCACCTCGCCGACCTGCTGCTGCGGGCCCTGCGCCCGTAGGGGAGCCGGCCCCGCCTCCCTCGGGCCTGTCCGGCGCATCAGGGTCGGACAGGCCCTGGGGGGCGGGCACGTGCCGGGCTCCGTCAGAGGTACTTCTTCAGTTCCCGCCGGGCCAGCGAGCGCTGGTGCACCTCGTCCGGGCCGTCCGCGAGCTTCAGCGTGCGGGCCGCGGCCCACAGCTCGGCGAGCGGGAAGTCCTGCGAGACGCCGCCCGCGCCGTGCAGCTGGACGGCCTTGTCGACGATGTCGACGACCGCGCGCGGGGTGGCGATCTTGATCGCCTGGATCTCCGTGTGCGCGCCGCGGTTGCCGACGGTGTCCATCAGCCACGCCGTCTTCAGGACGAGCAGCCGCAGCTGCTCGATCGTGACCCTGGCGTCCGCGATCCAGTTCTGCACCACGCCCTGCTGGGCGAGGGCCTTGCCGAAGGCGTGGCGGGACACGGCCCGCCGGCACATCAGCTCCACGGCCCGCTCGGCCATGCCGATCAGCCGCATGCAGTGGTGGATGCGCCCCGGCCCGAGGCGGGCCTGGGCGATCGCGAAGCCGCCGCCCTCCTCGCCGATGAGGTTGGCGACCGGCACGCGGACGTCGTCGAACACCACCTCGGCATGCCCGCCGTGGTAGTGGTCCTCGAAGCCGTACACCCGCATCGCGCGGCGCACCTCGACGCCGGGGGTGTCGCGGGGGACGAGGACCATCGACTGCTGGCGGCGGATGTCGGACCCGTCCGGATCCGTCTTGCCCATGACGATGAAGATCCGGCAGTCGGGGTTCATCGCCCCGGAGATGTACCACTTGCGCCCGCTGATGACGTACGAGTCGCCGTCCCGCCGGATCCGGGTCTCGATGTTGGTCGCGTCCGAGGAGGCCACCTCGGGCTCGGTCATGGCGAAGGCCGAGCGGATCTCGCCCGCGAGCAGCGGCTCCAGCCACTGCTTCTTCTGCGTCTCGTCGCCGAACTGGGCCAGCACCTCCATGTTCCCCGTGTCGGGGGCCGCGCAGTTGAGGGCGGTGGGCGCGAGCTGGGGGCTGCGGCCGGTGATCTCGGCGAGCGGCGCGTACTGGAGGTTGGTGAGCCCCGCTCCGTACTCCTCGTCGGGGAGGAAGAGGTTCCACAGGCCCTGGCGGCGGGCTTCCGCCTTCAGGTCCTCGACGACCGGCGGGGTGTCCCAGGGCGAGGCGAGCGCGGCCCGCTGCTCCTCGGCGACGGCCTCGGCCGGGTACACGTGCTCGTCCATGAAGGCGAGGAGCTTCGCCCGCAGTTCCTCGGTGCGGGCGTCGTACGCGAAGTGCATGACGGGTCAGCCTTCCTGGAGTTCCTGGTGGCCCTGGAGGGTGGTCAGGCCGTGCTCGATGAAGACGGGGACGAGCTCGCCGATCCGGTCGAAGCCGGCGCCGACGGTCTGGCCGAGGGTGTAGCGGTAGTGGATGCCCTCGAGGATCACGGCGAGCTTGAACCAGGCGAAGGCCGTGTACCAGTCGACGGCCCCGACGTCCCGGCCGGAGCGTTCGGCGTACCGGGCGATCAGTTCGGCGGTGCTCGGGTGGCCCGCGGCCGTCGCGGTGGTGGAGACGGGGGAGTCCGGCACCTCCAGCGGCGTGCTGTACATGACCAGCAGGCCGAGGTCGGTGAGCGGGTCGCCCAGAGTGGACATCTCCCAGTCCAGGACCGCCTGGATGCGGTCGTCCGCGCCGATGAGGACGTTGTCGAGGCGGTAGTCGCCGTGGATCACGGTGGGGGCGGGGGAGACGGGCAGCTCACGGCCCAGCGCGGCGTGCAGCTCGTCGATGCCGGCCAGTTCGCGGCCCCGGGACGCGGCGAGCTGCTTGCCCCAGCGGCGCAGCTGCCGGTCGAGGAAGCCCTCGGGCCGCCCGAAGTCGGCGAGCCCGACGGCGGCCGGGTCGACGGCGTGCAGGTCGACCAGGGTGTCGACCAGGCCGAGGACGGCGGCGCGGGTGCGTTCGGGGCCCAGCGCGGCCAGCTCGGCGGCGGTGCGGTACGGGGTGCCCTCGACGAAGTCCATCACGTAGAACGGCGCTCCCAGCACCGACTCGTCCTCGCACAGCAGCACCGCCTCCGGCACCGGCACGGCCGTGGGGCCCAGCGCGCTGATCACGCGGTGCTCGCGCTTCATGTCGTGTGCGGTGGCCAGGACGTGGCCGAGCGGCGGACGGCGGACGACCCATCGGGCGGTCCCGTCGGTCACGACGTACGTGAGGTTGGAGCGGCCGCCCTCGATCAGCCGGGCGGTGAGGGGGCCGGCGACGAGGCCGGGCCGCTCGCGGTCGAGGAACCGGCGCAGCGGACCGGGGTCGAGACCGGGTGGCGGGGGACCGGGCGGGCTGGTGGTCATACGGGCGTACCTCCGGGGTCGGCGTCGCCGTTCATGATGACCGACCAGTCGGTATGTCGTCCAGAGTGTGCTCCGTCGCTGACCCGGGGAAGGCGATGCGCACCTCTGGTGTGCGATCCGTGGTCGCTGGCCGCCGAGGTGTGCGGCGCGGCGGTGGCCGGGGACGCGGGCGAGCGCGTCGACGAGCGGGTCGACGCCGGGCCGGTCCGGCCGGTCCCGGCCCGAGCCTCGGACGGACCTACGCGTGGCAGGCCACCGGCATCCCGCCGTTCATCGCCGCCATGTCGCCGAACACGGCCGCCGGGTCCAGCGGGTGACCCTCCGGCAGCCCGTCCAGCTCCGCGTACGCGCGGTGCAGATTGGCGACCAGGCGCTCGCTCTCCTGCCACGCGGCGAACTCGCCCAGGTCCGCCTGGCGCGCCGTCTCCAGCGGTGTGGCGCCCTTGGCGTGGCCCTCGGCCGCGAGCTCGCCCACCCAGCGCAGATAGCGCTCGGTCGCGTCGTACGCGGACGGGTCGGTGACCCGGCCGTGCCCCGGCACCACCGTGGACGCGTCCAGCGCGCGCAGCAGTTCGAGCGCGCGCAGCGAACCGGCCAGCGAGCCCATCGGCAGGAACGGCGTGCCGCCGTGGAAGATCAGGTCGCCGGTGAACACCACGCCCTGCTCGGGCAGATGGACGATCGAGTCGCCGGTGGTGTGCGCGGGACCCGGGTGGATCACCCGTACCTCCGTCTCCCCGACGTACAGCGTCAGGCGGTCGCCGTACGTGAGGTCCGGCGGCAGGATCTCGACCTCGCCGAAGTCGGTCTGCGGCCAGATCAGATGGAGCTGCCGCCCGGCGGCCAGCTGCTCGGCGCGGCAGTTGTCGTGCCCGACGATCCGGGCCTCGGGCCGGAACACCCCGTTGCCGTAGGTGTGGTCGCCGTGATGGTGGGTGGAGACGATCGTGCGCGGCAGGGCGAGGCCCGCGTCGAGGACGGCGGCCCGCAGCAGCCTGGCCCGGCGCTCGGTGGCGGCGGTGTCGACGAGCAGGGACTCGCGGCCGTCGCCGACGAAGCCGGCGTTGTTGAGGCACCAGCCCCCGTCGGGCTGGACGAAGGCGTGGACGTTCGGCGCGACGGCGACCACGTACGGCTCGGTGGCAGACAAAGGGAATCCCCCGGTTGAGAGCCCTGACCGGACAGGGCTGGGCAGGGGAAGCGTGCCAGCAGGTCCCGGCCCGGGGGAAGTCGGTCTGCTGCTGCCCGTATGTCTAGTGGTCGTCCCAGTGGTTGCCGTGCGCGGCGTGCCGGTGTCCGTCGTGCAGGTAGTCGACGTGGTCGCCGTGCGTCACGCCGGTGTGCCCGCAGTCCGGCCCGTGGGTGTGGTCGGGATGGGTGTGCGGGACGTGGGACGTGGGCTCGCACTCGTCCCAGTGCCCGGCGTGCTCGCGGTGCAGATGGCCGTCGTGGGCGTAGTCGACGTGGTCCCGGTGCGTGACGGCGGTGTGCCCGCAGGACGGGCCGTGGGTGTGCGCGTGGGTGGGGTGCTCATGATGGAGAACGGTCATGGCTCCGCCTCTGGCAGGGGTCGGCTGTCCACCTCAGGCTAGTCCGGAATGTCCGTGAGGGCAGATTCGTGCTGATGCATCCGGCTGGGCGGGTCAGGCCTGCTTGCGGGCCTGCTTCCCAGGGAGGCTGCCCTGGCCCCGGCGCGGGGCCGGCGCCGGGCGGGCGCGCGCCCGGCGCTCAGAGCAGCACCGCGACCGCGAAACCCGCGAACGCCACCGTGCACACCGCCGCGAGCAGCGCGCCACGGCGCGACAGCGCCGGTGGCCGGGCCGCGCCGAGGGACTGGATCCGGCGGTGCGCCACCGCGAGGAAACCGATGCACACCAGCGCCGAGAGGCCCGCCGCGAGGAGCCCGGGCGCCGTCACGTCGTCGTGGATCGCCTGCTTGCCCGCGAGCACCGCCACCACCGTGGCGGACAGGGTGGTGCGCCGCCAGGCCAGCCGGGTCCGCTCCGGCTGCAGCCCGGGGTCCCGGTCCGCCGCCGCGGCGGCGGCACCGGCCCCGGTCATCGCCCGGCCCAGCCGAAGACGACGACCACCACCATCGCCAGCGCGACCACCGCCACCGCGAGGCTCAGGACCGTCGGGAAGCGGGACACGGGCAGGTCCTCGCCGCGCCGCATGGCCCGCTCGCAGCGCACCCAGTGGTTCACGGCGCGCAGCGCGCACAGCACACCGGCCGCGAGCAGCGCGAGCGCGAGCCCCACGCGGACGCCCCAGCGCAGGTCGGGCAGGAACTGGTCCACGGCGAAACCGCCGCCGATCAGAGCGAGCGCGGTCCGGATCCAGGCGAGGAAGGTCCGCTCGTTGGCCAGGGAGAAGCGGTAGTCGGGGGTCTCGCCCTCCTCCCGCAGGCGCCGCGGCGCGAACCACAGCCGCAGGCTCTGTACGAAGTCGCTCACGCGGGCACCCTAACCGCCCTGGTGCGCGAGCAGCCGCTCGTACGCGGCGAGCCCGTCCGGCACCCACTCCCACTCGGCGAGCCGCGCCGCCAGCTCGTCCTCCGGCAGGAACGCGTGCCAGGCCACCTCCTCGGCCTGCGGGTTCACCGGCAGCTCGCACCGCACCTCGTACACGGCCGACCACCACTTGCCGGCGACGCCCCCGGAGTCGTACAGGAACTTCAGGACGGGCCGGGGCCGGGGCAGCCCGGACACGCCCAGCTCCTCCTCGGCCTCGCGCAGGGCGGCGTCGTCGTAGGACTCGCCCGCGCCCACCACCCCGCCGACGAACATGTCGTACAGGGACGGGAAGACCAGCTTCGTCGGCGTCCTGCGGTGCACGAAGATCCGGCCCTCGGCGTCCCGTACCTGGATGAAGGCGCAGCGGTGGATCAGGCCGCGCGCGTACACCTCGCCGCGCGGGGCCCGCCCCACCACCTGGTCGTTCTCGTCGACGACGTCGAGTACTTCGTCAGAGGCGCTCATGCGCCCATGAAATCACCGGGCGGGCCGCCGTCGTCACTGCCCCATGACGTACTTCACCGTCGGGCCGGCCGTCCAGCCGCCGTCCACCGCCAGCTCCGCGCCCGTGACGTACGAGGCGGCGTCCGAGAGCAGGAAGACCACGGCGCCCGCGATCTCGTGCGCCTCGCCGACCCGGCCCATGGGGGTGTTCGGGTACCTGCCCTCGCCCTTCTCGATGCCGACGGAGGCCGTCATCGGGGTGTACGTCATGCCCGGGTGGACCGAGTTCACGCGGATCCGGGAGGTGCCGAGCTCCACCGCGCCGATCTTCGTCAGACCGCGCACGCCCCACTTGGAGGCGCCGTAGCCGGCGGTCAGCGCGAGGCCCATCAGGCCGGCGGCGGAGGAGATGTTGACGATGGAGCCGCCGCCCGCCTCCTTCATGGCCGGGATCGCGGTCTTCATGCCGATGAACACGCCGGTGAGGTTGATGTCGAGGACCCTGCGGAAGTGCTCGACCGACTCGGTCTCCAGGAACGCGCCCGTCGGTATGCCGGCGTTGTTCACCAGGCCGTGCAGCCCGCCGAACTCCTCGACGGCGTACGCGACGGCCGCGGCCCACTCCTCCTCCGAGGTCACGTCGTGGCGGCGGAAGCGCGCCCGCTCGCCCAGCTCGGCGGCGGTGGCCCTGCCCTCCTCGTCGAGCACGTCGGTGATCACGACCGAGGCACCGGCGGCCACGGCATGCCGGGCGGCCTCGGCGCCCAGACCGCGGGCGCCGCCGGTGATGAGCACGGTCTTTCCGGTGAGGTCGTTCGTGGCGGGGTCGTTCGTGGCGAGGTTGTTCATGGCGGGGTCGTTCATGGGAGGGCGGGTCCCTTCGGGGTGGTCCCGGCTGTGCGTCGGGGCGGTCAGAGGTTCCGGGGCCGTGCGGCCCGGAGGAGCGCGGTGGTCGTCTCGACCAGGTCGGCGAGGAAGAGCGGCTCGTCGGTCAGCGGCTCGGCGCCGTCCAGGTACTGCCGGGCCCGGTCCGCCATCGCGGCGCCCACGACGGTCAGCGCCAGGTCCAGCCGCTCCAGGCGCAGCGGCTCGGGCAGCCCGTCGGCGGCGAGCCGGGCCTCGATCCGCTCGATGAGCCGCCAGTAGCAGGTGCCGGCCAGCGTGGGGTGCGGGGTGCGGGTGCGGACGCCGCTCTCGTGGCTGAGCTGCGCGGAGATGCGCAGGCACCGCCGGCCGCGGTCGGTGCGCAGCTCGCTCGCCTCCGCCGTGACGAGCGCCGCGACCAGCGCGTGGATGTCGTCGGCGGCGGCGTCGAGGAGCGGGGCGAGCACCTGCTCGGTGCGGAGCTGGCGGCCGGCCATGACGGCGTCGAGCAGCCCGGCACGGGAGCCGAAGTGGTACTGCACGGCGGAGGGGTTGCCCTGGCCGGCGAGCGCCACGACGTCCCGCAGCTGGGCGCCGTCGACGCCCTGTGCGGCGAAGACCTCCTCGGCCGCGCGGATCAGCTTCTCGCGGGTCTCGGGCCCTGACGTCCGTGCCATGCCCCCCATATTAATGCTCGACATTAGAAAACGGGAGGGCTCGCGGAGGCCGGAACCGTTGACTGGATACATCGGTGTATCCAAGATGCGGTCCATGTCATCTCATGAGTCGTACGACGCCGACGTGATCGTCATCGGGGCCGGTCTCGCCGGTCTCGCCGCCACCGCCGAACTGGTCGACGCGGGCCGGTCCGTCATCCTGCTCGACCAGGAGCCCGAGCAGTCCCTGGGCGGTCAGGCCCACTGGTCCTTCGGCGGGCTCTTCCTCGTCGACTCGCCCGAGCAGCGCCGGATGCGCATCCGCGACAGCCGGGACCTGGCCCTCCAGGACTGGCTCGGCACGGCCGGTTTCGACCGTCCGGAGGACGACTGGGCGCGGCGCTGGGCCGAGGCGTACGTCGACTTCGCCGCCGGCGAGAAGCGTTCCTGGCTGCACGGCCTCGGCGTGCGCTTCTTCCCGGTGGTCGGCTGGGCCGAGCGCGGCGGCTACGACGCCAACGGCCACGGCAACT
The DNA here is from genome assembly GCF_042677525.1 of Streptomyces sp. NPDC127114. Classification (NCBI taxonomy): domain Bacteria; kingdom Bacillati; phylum Actinomycetota; class Actinomycetes; order Kitasatosporales; family Streptomycetaceae; genus Streptomyces; species Streptomyces sp. NPDC127114. Next base: position 16,533 of record NZ_JBHXTJ010000024.1, on the reverse strand, counting down.
CCGTACCGCGCTTCCACATCACCTGGGGCACCGGCCCGGGCCTCGTCGCGCCGTTCGAGCGGCGGGTGCGCGAGGGCGTCGCCCGCGGCCTGGTCCGCTTCCGCTTCCGTCACCGCGTGACCGGCCTCGGCTCCACCGCCGGCGCCGTGGACACCGTGACGGGCGAGGTCCTGGCGCCCTCCGGCGTCCCGCGCGGCACGGCCAGCAGCCGCGAGGTCACGGACACGTTCTCCTTCCGCGCCCAGGCGGTGATCGTCACCTCCGGCGGCATCGGCGGCAACCACGACCTCGTCCGCAAGCAGTGGCCGGAACGCCTCGGCACCCCGCCCGACCGCATGCTCTCCGGCGTCCCCGCCCATGTCGACGGACTGATGCTCGGCATCGCCGAGGACGCCGGCGCCCACCACGTCAACCGCGACCGGATGTGGCACTACACCGAGGGCATCGAGAACTGGAACCCGATCTGGGCCCGCCACGGCATCCGCATCCTGCCCGGCCCGTCGTCCCTCTGGCTCGACGCCACCGGCAAGCGGCTGCCCGTACCGCTCTTCCCCGGCTTCGACACCCTCGGCACCCTCGAACACATCATGCGGACCGGGTACGACCACACCTGGTTCGTGCTCGACCAGAAGATCATCGGCAAGGAGTTCGCGCTCTCCGGCTCCGAGCAGAACCCGGACCTCACCGGCAAGTCGGTCCGCGACGTCCTCGTCCGCGCCCGCGCCGACGTGCCGGGGCCGGTCAGGGCCTTCATGGACAAGGGAGTCGACTTCGTCGTCGAACACGACCTCGGGGCCCTGGTCCGCGGCATGAACCGGATCACCGGCGAGGACCTGATCGACGAGACGGCACTGCGCCGCGAGATCACCGCCCGCGACCGCGAGATCGCCCACCCGTTCACGAAGGACCTCCAGGTCACGGCGATCCGCGGGGCCCGCCGCTACCTCGGCGACAAGCTGATCCGCACGGCCGCCCCGCACCGCATCCTCGACCCGAAGGCCGGCCCGCTGATCGCCGTACGCCTCAGCATCCTCACCCGCAAGTCCCTCGGCGGCCTCCAGACCGACCTCTCCTCCCGCGTCCTCACCGCCTCCGGCGACCCGCTGCCCGGCGTGTACGCGGCGGGCGAGGCGGCCGGCTTCGGCGGCGGCGGCGTCCACGGCTACCGCTCCCTCGAAGGCACCTTCCTCGGCGGCTGCCTCTTCTCGGGACGCGCGGCGGGACGAGCGGCGGCGGAGGCGGTGGGCTGACACCGGTGGGACGACCGCGGTGGGCCGGCCCGGAGCGGGGTCACGCGGTGAGCTGACGGCCGGGCCCCTCGCAGGGCAGTATGACGGAGTGACAAGACGCTTGAGGCTCATGGTCGTTGGTGCCGTCGCGGCCCTTGGCGGCCTCGCCGCGTTCCTCGTCCTGCAGGGGCTCGACGCCGCCGACAAGTGGAGCAGCGTCCTCAGCTTGTTCTTCACGATCGCGGGCTTCGCGCTGGCCCTGGCGGGCTTCCTCTCCCGGGGCCCGGCGCAGTCGGCCAACGAGGCGGTGGCCGGGGGATCGGTGCACCAGATCCGGAACGTCACGGGCGACGTCACCATCAGGAGAGGCACGGCCCCGGCGGCACCCACCACCCCCACGGCCCCCGCGACGGGCCATGGCGGCGGCACCCAGTCCGCCCACGGAGCCCGAGCAGGCGGTGACCTGCACCAGATCGACGGCGTCGGCGGCTCGGTCCACATCGAACCGCCCGGTCCTTCCTCGTGAGGGGCTTCTTCGCGCGTCTCCGCAGGAGCACCGGGACCGCTGCCGCGCTGTCCGCGGCGGGTGCGAGCGCCGAGGGGGACATCACCCTCATCAGTCACGTCCAGGGCGACGTCACCGTCGTCTCTGGGGCGCCACCCGCGCAGAGGGAGGTCCCGGACGCCGCGTCGGCCTGCGAGACCTACGCCGCTCGAGTCCGCCAGTGTTACGGCCGCCTCGACCTGGAGGTCCTCACTCCGCTGCGGGAGCAGGACGAGCATCCCGTCGTCCCGCTGCGAGAGGTCTTCGTCCCCCAGTCCGTACGGGCCGACCCGCCTCCCGTCGAGCTGCCGCCGGAGCTCCTGCGCCGTCTGGCGGATCCCGCCGAGTCGGAGCTCCACGAACTGCCGCCCGGGATCGACCGGGAGACGGTCGACCGGGTCCGCCGCGCCTATCAGGACCGCCCGCCGCAACCGGTCCTCGACGTGCTCGCCGCCGACCACCACAAGCACGTCGTCCTCCTCGGCAATCCGGGCGCAGGCAAGTCCACCCTCGCCCGTTACCTGGCCCTCGCCCTCACGGCCCCCGAACCGCCGCCCGGCCTGGAGCCCCTGCGCGGCCGACTGCCCCTGATCATCGAGCTCCGCGGTTACGCCCAGGCCGCCTGGCGCGAGCGGAGCTTCGAGGACTTCCTCGGGCACCAGTACGCGACGGAGGGCCTCGGTCTCCCGCCCGAGCTGCTGACCACCGTCCTCGCGGGCGAGGGACCCCGGACGGCCCTCGTGATCTTCGACGGCCTCGACGAGATCTTCGAGAAGGACATCAGGGACGCGGTCACCCGCCGCATCGCGGGCTTCGCCGCCCGCCACCCCCGGGCCCGCCTCCTCGTCACCTCACGGGGCTACGGCTACCGGCGCGCGGTCCTCGACGGCGCCGGCTTCGCCAACTTCATGCTCCAGGACCTCGACCGCGCACAGATCGGAGCCTTCGCCGAGCAGTGGTTCGCCGTCGCCTGCCCCGGAGAACCCGAGCGCGCCCGCAAGCTGATCGCTCGGGTGACCGCGGCGGTGGACGGCTCCCAGTCCGTCCGCGAACTCGCCGGCAACCCCCTCACCCTCACGATCCTCGCCATCATCGGCCGCCGCCGCGAACTCCCGCGCGACCGGCGGACGGTCTACGAGCACGCGGTCGACGTCCTGGTCGAGCACTGGGACCCCAGCAAGTACCTCAAGGACCACCGGGTCGAGGAGCACCTGCCGTACCTGGCCGCCGAGGACAAGCGGGAACTCCTGTGCCTCATCGCCCGACGGATGCAGGAGGGCCACGGCGGGATCGCGGGTAACCACATCGCGGGCCCCGATCTCATCAAGCACTTCGAGGACTACCTGAGGGACCGCTACGCCCTCCCACCGGACCGCGCGGCCACGGCGGCCCGCATCATGCTGGACCAGTTCCGCCACCGGAACTTCATCCTCAGCCGCTTCGGTGGTGACGTCTACGGTTTCGTCCACCGTGCCTTTCTCGAGTACCTCACGGCGACGGACCTCGCCCATCGCTTCAACCACCAGCGCGAGCTCTCGGAGGCGGACCTCCAGGACCTCTTCGCGGCGAAGATCCACGACCCGGCCTGGCAGGAGGTCCTGCTGCTGCTTGTGGGTCTCCTGGACGAGCGTTTCGTGGCGGGGGTGCTCGACCGGCTGCTGGCGCCGGCGCCGATCGCGGTCCCCGTCACCGGCGAGGGCGACGGGGCGTTCGCGGTGCCGCTGTTCGTGGCCCGCTGCCTGGCGGAGGTACGCCGTCCCGGCATGCTCGCGACGCAGAGCACGACGCTGGTGCGGCGGGTCATCCGGTGCGTGGAGGTCGCCGAGGCACTCGACGTGACCTTCTTCTACCCCTACACCAGGCTGGAGAGTCTGGGACCGGCCCTCTCGGCCCTGGGTGACGACTGGGCGGGCCGGACGGACTATCTGGAGTGGCAGAGGGAGCGGCTTCACCGCTGGAGTGCCGCGGAGGACCGCCGCGAGTCGCTCAACTCCACGACGCGCCTCACGGCGGACATCTTCCTGCACATGGAAAGGGGCGATCGGGCGGGTCTGCGCAGCGGCTTCCCCTGGGTGCGGATCGCCGCCCTCGAGGTCCTGATGCTGCGGACGACCGACGCCCCGGAGTGGTTCGAGGTGGTACGGCACCACGTCCGGGAAGATCCGAGCGCTCACGTGAGGTCGTCGCTCCTGAGGACCCTCGCCTACACGACAGGCCTCGACTCCGGGGCGCAGACGGCCCTCGCCCTCGACCGGCTGATCCACGACGGCACGCGCGGCGTCCGCCGGGCGGCGCTGCAATGCGTCGCCCGTCACGGCGCGGGAGTTGCCGAGGCCCCCACTGCGGTGGCCCGGGCCACCCGGGAGGCCGACCCCGAGATCCGGGGAGAGGCCTTCGGCACACTGATCGCCCTTGCCGGGGACGAGCCGGGTGACGTTCTGGGCGAGGCACTGCGCGACGAGCACCCGGATGTCCGCGCCGCGGCCCTCTTCGCCGTCGCGAAACACGCCGGTGACGCACCGTTGGCTCGTGCGCTCGTCGCGGATCGGGTACGGAACGACCGCGCCCCCGCGGTGGTGGTGGCCGCCATCGAGGCCGTCGGCTCCATCGGATCGGACGATCCCGGGATGCACGCCCTGCTGTACGAGCGGTGTTCCCATCCCTCGTCCGGTGTCCGGTCCGCCGCGCTGAGCTGTCTGGGCGACGGCGAGCCGTCCGAGGAGAGCCTGTCCGCGCTGTTCCTCCGCCACGTGCGGGAGGACGAGGACGCCGGCGTCCGGGAGACGGCCCTGGAGCAGTTCGTGAAGCACGCCGCCGACGAGGACGCGAAGCGTGTCTGCGTCGAGCGCGCCACGACCGGCGGAGAGGTCACCTACGTTCGCCTTCGTGCCCTGGACGCCCTGGCCATGATCGACCCTGCCGAGGCAAGGGCACTAACCCTCGATCTCGCCGTGAACGCCGATGACGGCACCAGAGTGGAAATGCTCTTCCGCATGGTGTGGCAGTACGCAGCGGACACGGAAGCACTCGGCGTCGTGATCGACCGGGCCACGGCCGATGTGAGCACCGAGGTGCGGGCCACCGCACTCTCGGTACTCGTCTCCCGGCGTGGCGAACTGGCCGAAGTGCGGACCCTCGCCCAGAACCGGTACGACAACGACCCCGACCAGGAGGTCCGCGCGGCCGCCTTCCGGTTCCTGGCAGACATCCGGCGGGACGACCCCGAGGTCGTGCCGTTCCTCCGCCACGCCGCCGAGCGCGACCCGGCGGGGATCGCCTCCTGTGCCGAATCCCTGCTCGCCGTCCTCACGCCGGAAGGCCGTCCGGACCCGACGTGACGTCGGCCCGACCGGCCTTCCGGACTTCTTGACGACTCGGCTCACATCACCAACGACAGCAGCAGCACGAACACGATGCCGACCACCGAGATGATCGTCTCCATCACCGACCAGGTCTTGATCGTCTGGCCGACGTTCATCCCGAAGTACTCCTTCACCAGCCAGAAACCGGCGTCGTTGACGTGGCTGAAGAAGAGCGAGCCGGCGCCGATCGCCAGGACCAGGAGCGAGACCTCACCGGTCGACATGCCCTCCGCGAGCGGGGCCACCAGGCCCGCCGCCGAGATCGTCGCCACGGTCGCCGAGCCGGTGGCGAGCCGGATCGCGACCGCGATCAGCCAGGCGAGCAGCAGGGCCGGGATGGACCAGTTCTTCGAGAAGTCCAGGATCATCTGGCCGACGCCGATGTCGATCAGGGTCTGCTTGAAGCCGCCGCCCGCGCCGACGATCAGCAGGATGCCCGCGATCGGGGCGAGCGACTTCTCGACGGTGGACGACAGGCGCTCCTTGGAGAAGCCGGCCGCGCGGCCCAGGGTGAACATGCCGACTATGACGGCGGCGAGCAGTGCGATCAGCGGCGATCCGATGACGTCGGTGACCTTCTGCAGGCCGTTGTCGGGGTCGTCCACGACGATGTCGACGAGGGCCTTCACCAGCATCAGGACGACCGGCAGCAGCACGGTGGCGACGGTGGCGCCGAAGCCGGGGCGCTTCTCCAGGTCCTCGGAGGGGCGGACCGGGATCATCTTCTCGGGGGCCGGGATGTCCACCCAGCGGGCCGCGAACCGGGAGAACACCGGACCGGCGATGATCACGGTCGGGACGGCGACGACCAGGCCGAGGGCGAGGGTGACGCCCAGGTTGGCGCCGACCGCGTCGATCGCGACGAGCGGGCCGGGGTGCGGCGGGATGAGGCCGTGCATCACGGACAGACCGGCGAGGGCGGGGATGCCGATCCGCATCAGCGAGTAGTTGCCGCGCTTGGCGACCAGCAGCACCACCGGGATCAGCAGCACGATGCCGACCTCGAAGAAGAGCGGCAGGCCGATCACGGACGCGATGAGCACCATCGCCCAGGGCATGGCCCGCCCGGACGCCTTCGCCAGGATCGTGTCGACGATCTGGTCCGCGCCGCCCGAGTCGGCGAGCAGCTTGCCGAGGATCGCGCCGAGCGCGATGAGCACGCCGACACCGGCCACGGTGCTGCCGAGCCCGGTGGTGAAGGACTTGATGGTGTCCGCGAGCGGGGCGCCCGCGAACGCGCCGAGCGCCAGCGACCCGATGGTCAGGGCGAGGAAGGCGTGCAGCTTGAACCTGGTGATGAGCAGGACGATGACGGCGATGCCGGCGAGTACGGCGATCCCGAGCTGGGCGTTGCCCGCCGAGGTGATCGGTTCGGCGGCGTCCGCTGCCAGGGTCTCGACGCTGAGACTGGTCACGGTGGGTCCCTTGGGGTGAGGGGGGCAGGGGAAGGGGGGCGAGAGAACGGAGGAGAGCGGGGAGGGGACAGCGGGGAGACGGGGAAGGAGGGAGACGGGGATCAGGCGGTGAGCCGGCGCAGCGCGGCCACGGCCCGGGCGGTGATCTCCTCGGGGGTGCCCGAGACGTCGACGGCGACGCCCGCCTCGTCCTCCTCCAGGGGCTGGAGGGTGGCGAACTGGGAGTCGAGGAGCGCGGTGGGCATGAAGTGGCCCTTGCGGGCGGCCATGCGCCGCTCGATCAGCTCCCGGTCGCCGGTCAGATGCAGGAAGACGACGCCGGGCGCGGCCGCGCGCAGCCGGTCCCGGTAGCTGCGCTTCAGCGCGGAGCTGCTCACCACGCCGCCGCGCCCGGCCCGGCCGTGCGCCCACTCCCCGATGGCGTCGAGCCAGGGCCCGCGGTCGGTGTCGTCCAGCGGGATGCCGGCGGACATCTTGGCCACGTTGGCCGCCGGGTGGAAGTCGTCGCCCTCGGCGTACGGAAGGCCAAGCGCCTCGGCCACCAGCGGACCGATCGTGGTCTTGCCGGTGCCGGCGACGCCCATCACGACGACGACCGGGGGGCGTCCGTCGGCGGAGGGCCGGGGGGTGGTGCTCATGGGTGGTGCCTCGCTGTCTTCTTCGACATCGATCCGTCGCGCTCATGAAACCCATTGGGTACGACGTATTCAAGACCCTGTGACAAATAAGTCGTACTTTTTCTTCCCGGCGTGATCATTCGTGTGATCACGCATAGGCTGGCCACCATGACGACACCGGGCCAGGGGCTCCATCCGCACGTCCTGACCTCCCTGGGCCTCGCGATCACCGCGGGGGAGTACCCGCCCGGCAGCGTGCTGCGCACCGACGAGCTGGCCGAGCGCTTCGAGGTCTCCCGCACCGTGGTGCGCGAGGTCGTCCGCGTCCTCGAGTCCATGCACCTCGTCGAGTCCCGCCGCCGGGTCGGCGTGATCGTGCTCCCCACCGAGCGCTGGAACGTGTACGACCCGCAGGTCATCCGCTGGCGTCTGGCCGGTGCCGACCGGCCCCGCCAGCTGCGCTCGCTCACCGTGCTGCGCTCCGCCGTCGAGCCGGTCGCGGCCGGCCTCGCGGCCCTGAACGCCACGCCCGAGCAGTGCCGCGAGCTCACCGAACAGGCCCTCGGCATGGTCGCCACCTCGCGCGGACGGCAGCTGGAGGCGTACCTCGTCCACGACGTCGCCTTCCACCGGGTCGTCCTCAACGCCTCCGGCAACGAGATGTTCGCCCGGCTCGGCGACGTGGTCGCCGAGGTGCTCACCGGCCGCACCCGCCACCAGGTGATGTTCGAGGACCCCGACCCGGCCGCCGTCACCCTGCACGTCCAGGTCGCCGAAGCCGTACGGGAGAAGGACGCGGCCCGGGCCGAGCGGCTGACCCGCGAGATCGCGGTGGGGGCCCTCAGGGAGTTGGACGTCCTCGCGCCGTAACGCGCGCTCCCGACACGTCCTGTAACACGCCGTACACCCGCAAGTAACCTCTGAACTAGCTCAAATAAGGGCGTTCAGTGAAATCCGTCACAGTCAGCAACCGGTTGTTGCCGTGAGGATGTGCGCTGGCCGTGCCGGGAAGCCTCACAAGGGCACGGCCGGGTACCGCACAGACCCTCCCCCTCACGAAGGCGAACAACTCCATGAGTGACCGCATCACTGCGGCCGAGCCGCTGTCCGCCACCCCGGCGGCCTCCGGAGCCGCGCCCTCGTCGACGACCCCCCACGTCGACGCCGGTGACGCCGGATACCGCAAGGACCTGAAGTCCCGGCACATCAACATGATCGCCATCGGCGGCGCCATCGGCACCGGCCTGTTCCTCGGCGCCGGCGGCCGCATCGCCAACGCCGGTCCCTCCCTCTTCATCGCGTACGCGGTGTGCGGCCTCTTCGCCTTCTTCGTGGTCCGGGCCCTCGGTGAGCTCGTGCTCTACCGCCCCTCCTCCGGCGCCTTCGTCTCGTACGCCCGTGAGTTCATGGGCGAGAAGGGCGCCTACACGGCCGGCTGGCTCTACTTCCTGAACTGGTCGACCACCGCCGTCGCCGACATCACCGCCGCGGCCACCTATGCGCACTTCTGGTCGATGTTCAGCGACATCCCGCAGTGGATCCTCGCGCTGATCGCCCTCGCGGTCGTCCTCGCCGCCAACCTCATCTCCGTGAAGTACTTCGGCGAGATGGAGTTCTGGTTCGCGATCATCAAGGTCGCCGCCCTGGTCGCCTTCATGGTGGTCGGCATCTTCCTCGTCGTGACCTCGCACGACGTCGGCGGCCACACGCCGGGCCTCGCCAACATCACCGACAACGGCGGCATCTTCCCCAACGGCATGATGCCGATGCTGCTGCTGATCCAGGGCGTCGTCTTCGCCTACGCCTCCGTCGAGCTGTGCGGCGTCGCCGCCGGTGAGACCGAGAACCCCGAGAAGATCATGCCCAAGGCGATCAACTCGATCATGTGGCGCGTGGGCCTCTTCTACGTCGGCTCCGTCGTCCTGCTCGCGCTGATCCTCCCGTACACCGCGTACTCCGGCGACCAGAGCCCCTTCGTCACCGTCTTCGACAAGCTCGGCATCCCCGGCGCCGCCGGCGTGATGAACCTGGTCGTGCTCACCGCCGCCCTCTCCAGCCTCAACTCGGGCCTCTACTCCACCGGCCGCATCCTGCGCTCGATGTCGCTGGCGGGCTCCGCGCCCAAGTTCACCGGCGTGATGAACAAGGGCGGCGTGCCCTACGGCGGCATCCTGCTCACCGCGGGCTTCGGCGTCGCCGGCGTCATCCTCAACGCCCGGATGCCCGAGGAGGCCTTCGAGCTGGTCCTGAACTTCGCCTCGATCGGCATCATCGGCACCTGGGCCATGATCATGGTCTGCTCGCTGCTCTTCGTCCGCCGCGCCAAGGAGGGCAAGCTCGCCCGCCCGAGCTACCAGCTGCCCTGGGCCCCGTACACCCAGATCGTCACCCTCGTCTTCCTCGCCGCCGTCCTGGTCCTGATGTGGATGGACGGCGGAGTGGGGCGCACCACCGTCAACTGCCTGCCGCTGATCGCGGCCGCGCTGGTCGGCGGCTGGTTCCTGGTCCGCGGCCGGGTCCGCGCGACCCAGGCCGAGCGCCAGGACTGACCCCGGCCTTCCCCCCACGGGAAGAGCGAGACCCCCGCAGGCACGATCTGCGGGGGTCTCGCGTTTTGTCAGGAGATAGTGGTACGCAAGATCCTTACAGTGTCGGAGAAGGGAAGTTCGCGATGCCGCAGCAGGTCCAGGGGGTCGTGGCCCCCGGCAGGAACGAGCCCGTACGGGTCGAGACGATCGTGATCCCGGACCCCGGCCCCGGCGAGGCGGTCGTGAAGATCCAGGCCTGCGGGGTCTGCCACACCGACCTCCACTACAAGCAGGGCGGGATCAACGACGAGTTCCCCTTCCTGCTCGGCCACGAGGCCGCGGGCGTCGTCGAGTCGGTCGGCGACGGCGTCACCGACGTCGCGCCCGGCGACTTCGTCATCCTCAACTGGCGCGCGGTCTGCGGCCAGTGCCGTGCCTGTCTGCGCGGCCGCCCCTGGTACTGCTTCGCCACCCACAACGCGAAGCAGCGGATGACCCTGCTCGACGGCACGGAGCTCTCCCCGGCCCTCGGCATCGGCGCCTTCGCCGAGAAGACCCTCGTCGCCGCGGGCCAGTGCACCAAGGTCGACCCGGCCGTCGCGCCCGAGGTCGCCGGACTGCTCGGCTGCGGCGTCATGGCCGGCATCGGCGCCGCGATCAACACCGGCGGCGTCGGCCGCGGCGACAGCGTCGCCGTCATCGGCTGCGGCGGCGTCGGCGACGCGGCGATCGTCGGCTCCCGGCTCGCCGGGGCCGCGAAGATCATCGCCGTCGACATCGACGACCGGAAACTGGCCAAGGCCACGGAGATGGGCGCCACCCACACCGTCAACTCCCGCACCGGCGACCCCGTCGAGGCCATCCGCGAGCTCACCGGCGGCTTCGGCGCCGACGTCGTCATCGAGGCCGTCGGCCGCCCCGAGACCTACCGGCAGGCCTTCTACGCCCGCGACCTGGCCGGCACCGTCGTCCTCGTCGGCGTCCCGACGCCCGAGATGCGGCTCGAGCTCCCGCTCCTCGACGTCTTCGGCCGCGGCGGCGCGCTCAAGTCCTCCTGGTACGGGGACTGCCTGCCCTCCCGCGACTTCCCGATGCTCATCGACCTGCACCAGCAGGGCCGCATCGACCTCGGCGCCTTCGTCACCGAGACCATCGGACTCGGAGACGTCGAGAAGGCCTTCGCCCGCATGCACGAAGGCGACGTGCTGCGCTCGGTGGTGGTCCTCTGATGGCTGCCCGCATCGACCACCTGGTCACCTCCGGCACCTTCAGCCTCGACGGCGGCACCTGGGAGGTCGACAACAACGTCTGGATCGTCGGTGACGACACCGAGGCGATCGTGATCGACGCCGCCCACGACGCCGACGCGATCCTCGCCGCGCTCGACGGCCGCGCCCTGCGGGCCATCGTCTGCACCCACGCCCACGACGACCACATCGACGCGGCCCCGGCCCTCGCCGCCGCCACCGGCGCCCGGATCCTGCTGCACCCCGCCGACCAGCCGCTGTGGAAGCTCACCCACCCCGACCACACCCCGGACGGCGACCTCGCCGACGGCCGGGTCCTCACCATCGCCGGCACGGACCTCCGGGTCCTCCACACCCCCGGCCACGCGCCCGGCGCCGTCTGCCTCCACGCCCCCGACCTGGGCACCGTCTTCACCGGCGACACCCTCTTCCAGGGCGGCCCCGGAGCGACCGGCCGGTCCTACTCCGACTTCCCGACGATCATCGACTCGATCCGCGAGAAGCTCCTCACCCTCCCGCCTGAGACGGTGGTCCGCACCGGCCACGGCGACACCACCACGATCGGCGCCGAGGCCCCGCACCTCCAGGAGTGGATCAGCCGAGGCCACTGAGCGAGCGCCGGCTCGTGAACGTCCTCCGCTCGCCCGTGAACGGGTCGGTGAACACCAGCGACCGCGCGACCAGCTGCAACGGCCGCGCGAAGTCCTCCGGCCCGTCCTCGCGGACCACCGGATAGACCGGATCGTGGAGGATCGGGAGCCTGAGCGCGTTCATGTGCACCCGCAGCTGATGGGTCCGCCCGGTCACCGGCACCAGCCGGTACCGGGCGAGACCGCCGCCGTGGGCGAGCAGCTCGATCCGGCTCTCCGCGTTCGGATCGCCCGGAACCTCCCGGGCGGCCATCACGCCGCGCTCCTTCTCGATGCGGCTGCGCACCGTCACCGGAAGCTCCAGCCGCGGGTCGTACGGTGCCACCGCCTCGTACGCCTTGTGCACGAGCCGGTCCCGGAACAGCGTCTGGTAGGCCCCGCGGTCCTCCGGCCGTACGACGAAGAGCACCAGCCCGGCCGTCAGCCGGTCCAGGCGGTGGGCCGGCTGCAGCGTCGGCAGCCCGAGGTCCCTCCGCAGGCGCGCGACCGCCGTCTCCGTCACGTGCCGCCCGCGCGGCATCGTCGCCAGGAAGTGCGGCTTGTCGGCCACCACGATCCGCTCGTCCCGGTACAGCACCTCGATCTCGAACGGCACCCGCTCCTCGGCCGGAAAATCCCGGTGGAACCAGAGGTACCGTCCGCCGGCGTACGGCTCGTCCCACCCGACGGCCGTCCCGTCCGCCCCGACGAACCGGCCCGCCCGCACCATCTCCTCAACCCGGCCCGTGCCGACGGCCCCGCCGTACCGCCCGACGAGATACTCCCGCACGGTCGCCGTGCCCGGCTCCGGCTCCTCGGGCAGCCGCACGCGCACGGGATCGATCCCGTCCCGTTGCGGAAGCGGCCCCGTCGGTGCCTTCGTTCTGCGTCCCACGCCCGTCCTGCCGCCGTAGAGCCGTAAAGCCGTAAAGAAGAAAAGACCCCACGTGATGTGGGGTCTTTCGCTGGTGTCCGAGGGGGGACTTGAACCCCCACGCCCGATAAAGGGCACTAGCACCTCAAGCTAGCGCGTCTGCCATTCCGCCACCCGGACAGGTGTTTCGTCTTCCCGGCCGCTGGGCCCTTCCGACGAGGAAAACCATAGCAAACATCTGGAGGGGTCGATCACCACCCTGGTCCCGGGCGCCTCGGGCGCATCCACCGTGTCAGGAGTGTGTCGGCCTGGAGCCGCCCTTGGGCGGGGGCGGGGGAGCGCGGGAGGATGGGGCGATCACACAGCAAGCACGTGGGGCACGTAGTGGGAGGAAGCAGCGTGAGCGAGTCGAACACCGGCCGTGGCGTCACCGGCGAGGACGAGGTCGTCGACCTGTGCCGGGACCTCATCCGCATCGACACCAGCAACTACGGCGACCACTCCGGTCCGGGCGAGCGGGCGGCGGCCGAGTACGTCGCGGAGAAGCTCGCGGAGGTCGGACTCGAGCCGAAGATCATCGAGTCGCACAAGGGGCGGGCCTCCACCGTCGCCCGGATCGAGGGCGAGGACCCCTCGCGGCCGGCCCTGCTCATCCACGGCCACACCGACGTCGTGCCGGCCAACGCCGAGGACTGGACCCACCACCCCTTCTCCGGTGAGGTCGCCGACGGCTGCGTCTGGGGCCGCGGCGCCGTCGACATGAAGGACATGGACGCGATGACCCTGGCGGTCGTCCGCGACCGGCTGCGCAGCGGCCGCAAGCCGCCGCGCGACATCGTCCTCGCCTTCCTGGCCGACGAGGAGGCCGGCGGCACCTACGGCGCCCGGTACCTGGTCGACAAGCACCGCGACCTCTTCGAAGGCGTGACGGAGGCGATTGGCGAGGTCGGCGGCTTCTCCTTCACCGTGAACGAGAACCTGCGGCTCTACCTGGTCGAGACCGCCCAGAAGGGCATGCACTGGATGCGGCTGACCGTCGAGGGCACCGCCGGGCACGGCTCCATGACCAACGACGACAACGCCATCACCGAGCTGTGCGAGGCCGTCGGCCGGCTCGGCCGCCACCAGTGGCCGGTGCGCGTCACCAAGACCGTGCGGTCCTTCCTGGACGAGCTCTCGGACGCCCTCGGCACCCCGCTCGACCCCGAGGACATGGACGCCACCCTCGCCAAGCTCGGCGGCATCGCCAAGATGGTCGGCGCCACCCTGCGCAACTCCGCCGCCCCCACCATGCTCGGCGCCGGATACAAGGTGAACGTCATCCCCGGCCAGGCCACCGCGCACGTCGACGGCCGGTTCCTGCCCGGTTACGAGGAGGAGTTCCTGGCCGACCTCGACCGCATCCTCGGCCCGCGCGTCAGGCGCGAGGACGTGCACGGCGACAAGGCCCTGGAGACCAGCTTCGACGGCGCCCTGGTCGACGCCATGCAGCTGGCCCTGCGCGCCGAGGACCCGATCGCCCGGGCCGTGCCGTACATGCTCTCCGGCGGCACCGACGCCAAGTCCTTCGACGACCTCGGCATCCGCTGCTTCGGCTTCGCGCCGCTCCAGCTGCCGCCGGAGCTGGACTTCGCCGGCATGTTCCACGGCGTCGACGAGCGCGTCCCGGTGGACGGGCTGAAGTTCGGCGTCCGCGTCCTGGACCGCTTCATCGACGCGTGCTGAGGACCGCCGTAATCGACCGCGCGTGCACCGATTACTGGAAAGAGTGAATGGCCGAGGTGTCTCGTAGCCCCCTCGATTCCCCCTCGTTACAGGTGGTGCGGTCCGAGGCTTGGACCGCTTTTGCCAACAAGGAGGAATAATGATCAAGAAGGTCGTCGCTGCTGCGGCTGCCACCGGCGGTCTCGTTCTCGCGGGTGCGGGCATGGCCGTTGCCGACGCGGGTGCCCAGGGTGCGGCCATCGGTTCCCCCGGTGTCCTCTCGGGCAACGTCGTCCAGGTGCCGGTCCACGTCCCCGTGAACGTGTGCGGCAACACCGTCACCATCATCGGGCTGCTGAACCCCACCTTCGGCAACACCTGCATCAACGCCTGACGTTGAGCCTCGACCCCTCGAGGGTCCGAGCCAAGGCCGGCCCCGGAGTGCGTGCCATGCACTCCGGGGCCGGTGGCCATTTCGTCACGAGCCGAAAAGGCAGGTAATCAGCAAAAATGCGACAGGTCACACGCATCATCACCCGCAAGAGCATCGTCACCGTCGCCGCGGCGGGCGGCATGATCGCCCTCGGCGGCGGTTACGCCCACGCCGGCTCGGGAGCGAGCGGTACGGCCTCCGACTCACCGGGCGTCGCGTCCGGCAACACCGTCCAGGCCCCGGTCCACGCGCCGGTCAACGTGTGCGGCAACACGGTCTCCGTGATCGGGTTGATGAACCCGGCCACGGGCAACTCCTGTGCCAACACCGGCACGGACGGGGCCGGCGGCTACGGCGACGAGGGGAGCTCCGGCTCCTCCGCCGACGGCCACGCCTCCGACTCCCCGGGCGTCGGCTCCGGCAACACCGTCCAGGTCCCCGTCGACGCCCCCGTGAACGTGTGCGGCAACAGCGTCAACGGCGTCGGCCTGGGCAACGCCGTCGGCGACAACGACTGCGGCTACGGCGTCGAGCCGACGACTCCCGGCAACCCCGGGAACCCGGGCAACCCCGGTGGGCCGGGGACGCCCGGAAACCCGGGGAACCCGGGAGGGCCCGGGACGCCGGGGAACCCCGGCAACCCGGGCAACGAGGGCGAGCACCCGGGCAACCCCGGAACCCCGGGTACGCCCGGAAACCCGGGCACCCCCGGAACCCCTGGCACGCCCGGCAACGAGGGCGGGCACCCCGGCAACCCGGGGGCGCCCGGCACGCCCGGCAGCTCGTACGGGCCGAACACGCCCGGTACGCACGCCGTCACGCCGAGCGGCCCCACCGAGGAGCTCGCGCACACCGGAGTGGGACCGCTCGGTCTCGTCGTCCCGGCCGGCGCGGGCCTGCTCCTCGCCGGCTCCGTGATCTACCGCCGGTCCCGCCGCACCGCCTGACCCGCCCGGAGAACGGCAGGGGCCCCGCACCGCGGGGCCCCTTCTGCTTCTTCGGCTTCTTCTGTTCTCACCAGGTGGCGCGGGTCTGACGGATGATGCGCCGCCGCAGCCGCACCCTGCGGCTGCCGTCGCGACGCAGGCTCAGGCGGTCCAACTCCCAGTGTCCGTACTCGGCATGGTCGGTCAGAAGCCGCGTCGCCTCCTTGCGGGAGACGCCTCGCGGCACGTACACGTCGACAAATTCGTATTCCGGCATCGCATCTATTGTGCGGCCAAGGGCCCGGTACGGATAGCGTCTGTCCTATGTCTGATGCTGCGCAGCCCACCGCTGCCGAGGTACGCGCCGCCGCCGAGGCGGTCAAAGCCGCACTGGACCGTCACCTCGCGGCGGTCGAACGCCGCACCGGGGACGACGACCCGGCCGTCTACGAGGCCTTCAACGCGCTCGCCGCGGCGGCGGAGGCGTACGACGAGGCCCTCTACGACCGGTACGACGAGGTCACACCCTTCGAGATCCCGGGCGCCGACGACTCCCTGCCGCCCTACGCGGGCCCGGACGAGCCACACGCCCTGAGCGTGCTGATCCGTCGCGACTACGCGGTGGTGGAGCCGCAGCGTCTGATCGCCCAGGCACGCCGGGTCACCGATCTCGAACGGGAGGAGGGCGCCGGGACCACCCACGCGGCGCTCGGCGTCGTCTTCGGCGAGTACGAACCTGACGAAATCGCGTCCCGTCACAAGGAATTCGGTCTGGAGGAGGGCGACTCCACGCTCTGGGTCGAGGCGGCCGAGGAACTGCCCGAACCGGGCGAGTGGCTGCACGCCCCCTTCGACCAGGCCGACCCGGAACGGATCGTGTGCCGCTTCGACATCAGCACCGTCTTCGACGACGAGGTGGACGAGGAGGAGCTGGAGGAACAGGTCCGCCGGGCCTGAGCCACCGGCTCCCGCCCGCCGGGCCCCGTGGACGGCGCGCGCCCTTCCCGTGGAGAGCGGGGACTGTC
>NZ_JBHXTJ010000023.1:126698-131572 GCF_042677525.1 Streptomyces sp. NPDC127114 | reverse complement strand
GGCCGTTTTACGGCCTAGTACGACGAGCCGGACGCGCCCAGGGAGCCCGTCGGGTGCCAGACCGTCTTGGTCTCCAGGAAGGCGGTCATGCGGTCCGTGCCCGGGGACTCGGCGAAGTCCTCGGTGCGCGGGCGCAGCACGCGCTTGAGGTTGTCCGCCGCGGCGATCTCGAGCTCGCGGGCCAGATCGGCGTCCGCGCCCGTGAGGTCGATCGCGTTGACGTCGAGGTGGGCCGCGAGGTGCGGGCCCATCTCGGACGCCTTGCCCGACAGGATGTTGACCACGCCGCCCGGGAGGTCGGAGGTGGCCAGCACCTCGCCCAGGGACAGGGCCGGCAGCGGGGCCTTCTCGGAGGCGATGACGACCGCCGTGTTGCCGGTCGCGATGACCGGGGCGATCACCGAGACCAGTCCGAGGAAGGACGACTCCTGCGGCGCGACGACGGTGACGACGCCCGTCGGCTCCGGGGTGGACAGGTTGAAGTACGGGCCCGCCACCGGGTTGGCGCCGCCGACGACCTGGGCGATCTTGTCGGTCCAGCCCGCGTACCAGACCCAGCGGTCGATCGCGGCCTCGACGACCACGGCCGCCTTGTTCTTCGACAGGCCCTCGGCGTCCGCGACCTCGTGCACGAACTGGCCCTTGCGGCCCTCCAGCATCTCGGCGACGCGGTAGAGGATCTGGCCGCGGTTGTACGCGGTCGCGCCCGACCAGCCGCCGAAGGCCTTGCGGGCCGCCACGACGGCGTCACGGGCGTCCTTGCGGGAGGAAAGCGGAGCGTTCGCCAGCCACTTGCCCTTGCTGTCGGTCACCTCGTACACCCGGCCGCTCTCGGAACGCGGGAACTTCCCGCCCACGTACAGCTTGTAGGTCTTGAAGACGCTCAGACGGGTCTGCTGATCAGACATCGAGGTAGGCCTCCAGACCGTGGCGGCCGCCCTCGCGGCCGAAGCCCGACTCCTTGTAGCCGCCGAACGGCGAGGTCGGGTCGAACTTGTTGAAGGTGTTGGCCCAGACGACACCCGCGCGGAGCTTGTTGGCGACCGCGAGGATGCGGGAGCCCTTCTCCGTCCAGATGCCCGCCGACAGGCCGTACTGGCTGTTGTTGGCCTTGGCGACGGCCTCGTCCGGCGTGCGGAAGGTCAGCACCGACAGGACCGGGCCGAAGATCTCGTCGCGGGCGACGGTGTGCGCCTGGGTGACGTTCGTGAAGAGCGTCGGGGCGAACCAGTAGCCGGCGGACGGGATCTCGCAGGCGGCGGACCAGCGCTCGGCGCCCTCGGCCTCGCCCTGCTCGACGAGCGAGGTGATCCGGGCCAGCTGCTCCTCGGAGTTGATGGCGCCGATGTCGGTGTTCTTGTCGAGCGGGTCGCCCAGACGGAGCGTCGACAGGCGGCGCTTGAGCGAGTCGAGCAGCTCGTCGTGGACCGACTCCTGGACCAGCAGGCGCGAGCCCGCGCAGCAGACCTGGCCCTGGTTGAAGAAGATGCCGTTGACGATGCCCTCGACGGCCTGGTCGATGGGCGCGTCGTCGAAGACGATGTTGGCGCCCTTGCCGCCCAGCTCCAGGGTGAGCTTCTTGTCCGTGCCGGCCACGGACCTGGCGATGGAGCGGCCGACGGCGGTCGAGCCGGTGAACGCGACCTTGTTCACGTCGGGGTGCTCGACGAGCGCGGCGCCCGTGTCCCCGTAACCCGGAAGGATGTTGACGACGCCCTTGGGCAGCCCGGCCTGGCGGCAGATGTCCGCGAAGAACAGGGCGGAGAGCGGGGTGGTCTCGGCCGGCTTCAGGACGACCGTGTTGCCGGTCGCGAGCGCCGGGGCGATCTTCCACGCCAGCATCAGCAGCGGGAAGTTCCACGGGATGACCTGGCCGGCCACGCCCAGCGGCTTCGGGGACGGCCCGAAGCCGGCGTGGTCGAGCTTGTCGGCCCAGCCCGCGTAGTAGAAGAAGTGCGCGGCGACCAGCGGGAGGTCCGCGTCGCGGGTCTCCTTGATCGGCTTGCCGTTGTCCAGGGTCTCCAGGACGGCCAGCTCGCGGCTGCGCTCCTGGATGATCCGGGCGATCCGGAAGAGGTACTTGGCGCGCTCGGAGCCGGGCAGCGCCGACCACTTCTCGAAGGCCCTGCGGGCGGCCTTCACCGCGCGGTCCACGTCCTCGGCGCCCGCCTGGGCGACCTCGGAGAGCACCTCCTCGGTGGAGGGCGAGACGGTCTTGAAGACCTTGCCGTCGGCCGCGTCGACGAACTCGCCGTCGATGAACAGGCCGTAGCTCGGCGCGATGTCGACGACCGCGCGCGACTCGGGCGCGGGGGCGTACTCGAAGGGGGAGGTCATGTCGATCAGTCCACCGTCACGTAGTCGGGGCCGGAGTAGTGGCCGGTCGCCAGCTTCTGACGCTGCATGAGCAGGTCGTTGAGCAGGCTGGAGGCACCGAAGCGGAACCAGTGGTTGTCCAGCCAGTCCGCGCCGACGGTCTCGTTGACCAGGACCAGGAACTTGATGGCGTCCTTGGTGTTGCGGATGCCGCCCGCGGGCTTCACGCCGATCTGGACGCCGGTCTGCGCGCGGAAGTCGCGCACGGCCTCCAGCATCAGCAGGGTGTTGGCGGGGGTGGCGTTGACCGCGACCTTGCCGGTCGAGGTCTTGATGAAGTCCGCGCCGGCGATCATGCCGAGCCAGGAGGCGCGGCGGATGTTGTCGTACGTGGACAGCTCGCCGGTCTCGAAGATCACCTTGAGGCGGGCCCGGTCGCCGCACTCGGCCTTGATGGCGGCGATCTGCTCGTAGACCTCCAGGTACCGGCCGGCGAGGAAGGCGCCACGGTCGATGACCATGTCGATCTCGTCGGCGCCGGCGGCGATGGCGTCGGCCGTGTCGGCGAGCTTGACGGGGAGGGCGGCGCGGCCGGCCGGGAAGGCGGTCGCGACCGAGGCGACCTTGACGCCGGAGCCCTTCAGGGCGGCCTTGGCGGTGGCCACCATGTCGGGGTAGACGCAGACGGCCGCGGTCGTCGGGGTGGCGCGGTCGGTCGGATCGGGGTTGACGGCCTTGGCGGCGAGCGCCCGGACCTTGCCCGGGGTGTCCGCGCCTTCGAGCGTCGTCAGGTCGATCATGGAGATGGCCAGGTCGATGGCATAGGCCTTGGCCGTGGTCTTGATCGAGCGGGTGCCGAGGGACGCGGCGCGCGCCTCCAGGCCCACGGCGTCGACGCCGGGCAGCCCGTGGAGGAAGCGGCGCAGCGTGCTCTCGGACGCGGTCACGTCGGCGAAAGCATGTGCTGCAGGTGCAGTGGTGGGCATGGTCACCAGTCGAGCATATCTACGCGCGTAGCGGCGTGTACAGGGGGCTGCTCGTACGAGCACGTGAAAGCCCAGGTGGGTGTGGGGGAAGCGGGGTGCGCGTGAGGCCTGTCACATGCCCGTGACATGGAGCGGACAACTCCCGAACCCAAGATCCGTAACGTTTCTTCTGCAGCCAGCCAGAACTCACCGGCCCTCACCGAACGAGATGTCAGCGGCATGCGGCTCTTCCTCACCCGACCTGTCTGATTCCACAGGAGTCGTTATGCGCACCGCCCTTCGCACCGCCGTCGCCACCGCCCTCCTCACCGGCCTCGCGGTCACTCCGGTGTTCGCCACCGGCACCGCCTTCGCGGCGGACGGCCCGGCGGCCACGGCGGAGGACGGCACGTTCGTCCGGACCGAGACCCTCTACAACGGCACCGTCGTGAAGATCTACAAGCTCGGACCGACGTGGTACCGCGCCGAGAGCTTCAAGAACGGCCAGTCGATCGGCTCCGTCGAGGCGAACGCCCGCGCGGCGGCCGGCAACGACAACGGCAACTACCTCGTCCTCTTCGAGGACGGCCGCACCCTCGCGTGGCGCGGCAACGTCGTCTCGCCCGCCGAGCTCGGCCTGTACCGTCTGGCCGACGGTACCGTCGTGGAGCTCGGCAAGAACCCGAAGGACGGCCGGTTCGGCCTCCGGTCGGTCGACAAGACCGGCCAGGGCAGCGGATTCGTCTACGCGTACCACCCGGTCCGCTCGGTGTGGACGTACGGGAAGGCCGTCGTGGTCCTGGAGAACGACGGCGGGCTCGCCGCCTACGTCCCCGGCCAGGCCGGGCAGGCCGCCCCCGTGTACCTCGGCGCCGGCGTCAACCCGAAGCCCGCCCCGAAGCCCGGCACCGTGCTCTCCGGGCCGACGGCGAACGGGTGCACCGTCACCGAGAAGATCGCCTCCGTCTTCCCGTACTGGACGGTCACGCTCACCAACGACCTGAAGAAGGGCCCCAAGGCCGTCCTCAAGGACGACACGGACAAGGTCGTCGGCACCGCCGACCGTCAGCACCCCGTCGACGGCCGCTACGGCCTGAAGATCGAGGGCGCGGACGCCACCACCCCGAAGCTCGGCCAGCGCACCCAGGGCGGCGACATGCCGTACCGGTGGGTCGACTTCCCGAAGCTCCCCGAGAACTGCACCGCGACCCCCACCACCACGCCCAGCGCCACGCCCACCACCGCGCCCGCCACCGGGACCGGCACCCAGGGCGGCCAGACCACCGTCGTGCCCAGGGGCGGGGTCGCCGCCGGCGCCGAGTTCGGCACCGTCGAGCACGCCAACGACACCGCGCTGCTGGCCTCCGGCGCGGGCGCGGCCGCGGTCGTCGCCGCCGGCCTCGGCCTCACCGCGCTGCGCCGTCGCGCCGCCGACCGGGGCTGACGGCTCCCGCGTCCCACCTCCCGTCCACCCACGCGGCTGACACCCCTCATCGAGCCGCTGTCCCCCTCCGGCGGGCCGCCCTCCCTCCTGGGCGGCCCCCCCCCCCCCCCGACCCCCGCCCCCGGACCGGCCGCCCCCCCGCGCACCTC
>NZ_JBHXTJ010000023.1:78635-126688 GCF_042677525.1 Streptomyces sp. NPDC127114 | reverse complement strand
TTGTGTTTCCATACTCCGGGGGGGGGCGGCCCCCGCCGGGTTGGTTCTTTTTGTTCTATCTTTGTTGTGTGGTTTTGCCTGGATGGGGGGGGGCGCCGGGGGCCCCCCCCCCCCCGGGGGCGCCCCGCCACACCCCTTTCCCGGAGCCAGCCCATGACCCGCCGCCCCTTCGCCCTCGCCCTGGCCGCCGCCACGGCCGTCGTCGCGCTCACGGGCTGCGGCGGGGCCGGGCCCGCACCGGCCACCGCGCCCCGCGCGTCCGCCGTGCCCGCCCCGCGCGTCACGGCGACCGCCGCGCCCGCGCCGGCCGGGCGGCTCGCGACCGCCCCGCTGCCGCGCTCCCTGCCCGTACGCGTGAAGGTGCCCTCCGCCGGCGTCGACACCGGCCCCGTCCTGAAGCTCGGCCTCAACCAGGACGGCACCGTCGAGGTGCCGTCGGTCGCGCAGGCCGACCGGATCGGCTGGTACGACAAGGGCGTCACGCCCGGCGAGACCGGACCCGCGATCCTCATCGGGCACTACGACACCGCCGACGGCCCCGCCGTCCTGCGGAACGTCGGCCGCATCCGGGTCGGCGACCGCGTCACGGTGACGCGCGCCGACGGCACCGACGCCGTGTTCCGCGTACGGGAGCTCGAACAGGTCGGCAAGAAGGCCTTCCCGACGGAGAAGGTGTACGGCGACACCGCCCGGCCCGAACTCCGGCTGATCACCTGCGGCGGCGAGCTCGTCGACGGACACCGGCCCGACAACATCGTCGTCTACGCGGACCTCGTCACCGCGGGTGCGTGAGGGCTGAGGCAGAATCGGGCCATGACGACCCCCGAGCCGCCCGCCCCGCAGCCCTCCGAGCCCGTCCGGGACCGCGTCTTCCGCTCGCCCATGGGCATCGCGGCCGGCGTCTTCCTGCTCGCCCTCGCCGTGGTCCTCGGCGGCGACTCGATCCTGCGCGGCCACGGCCGTACGCCCTGGCTGGCACTCGCCGCGCTGATCATGGTGATCCCGCTCATCGTCGCGTTCACCATCCGGCCCGCCGTCTTCGCGGGCGTGGAGCGGCTGCGCATCCGCAATCCGTTCCGCACCATCACGCTGCCGTGGGGCGCCATCGCCGACGTCCGGGCCGGGTACTCCAGCGAGGCCCTCACGAAGGAGGGCCGCACCTACCAGCTGTGGGCCATCCCGGTCTCGCTGCGCCAGCGCAAGCGCGCCGCCCGGCAGGCCGCCCGCGCCTCCCAGGACGACCCGCACGGCCGTACGTCGGTGAGCGCCGACGTCCGCGACTCCAAGGCCCGCGTCGCGCCCGCCGACCAGTCGGTGGCCGATCTGCGCGAGCTCGCCGAGCGCCGCGGCGGCCTGCCGGAGACCCAGGGCGAGCCGCAGATCCGCTGGGCCTACGAGGTCATCGCACCGGCGGTCGCGGGCCTGGTGCTCCTGGTGATCCTCGCGGCGACGGGCTGACAGGCGGTCCCGGCCCCGCCGGGACCGGGGTCAGGGCTGCGGCTCGCGCCGCGGACCGGGCCGGCGCCCGGGACACGTCACGGCGGCCCCTGCCACACCAGCATCATGTACGCGCCCAGCCACGCGGAGGACAGCGCCGCGCCGCCCGTCACCAGGACCGCCGCGGGGAAGCGGGCCCGGGCGAGCGCCGTCGCCACCGGCAGCAGCAGCGGGAACCCGGGGACCAGGAAGCGGGCCCGCGGGAAGTAGACCCCGCCGCTGCCGAGCACCACCAGGAGCAGCACCCCGCCGAAGACCAGCAGCGGCAGCGGCTGGCGGTCCGTCAGGCACAGCAGGTACAGGCCCGCGGAGACCACCAGGACCACCGAGACCACGGCCAGGAACAGCTGCGGGTCGTCGTCGTACACCAGGTGGGCGCGCAGCCGGGCGCGGGTCACCGCACCGCCGTCCCAGGTGTTGCCCCACACACGCTGCACGGCGAAGTAGCCGTCCCAGCGGCCCAGCCGCACGCCCACCCAGCCCACGTACGCCAGCCAGCCCAGCGGCGCGGCGAGCGCGGCGACCAGCGGCGCCCGGCCCTGCCGGCGGGCGGCGAGCAGACCAGCCGCGCAGACGGCGGCGGCCACCGCGACTCCCGTCGGCCGGGCCAGCCCGGCGGCCGCCGCGAGCCCCGCCGCCCAGGCCCAGCGCCCGGTCAGGACCGCGTACAGGGCCCAGGCGGCGAGCGCCGTGAACAGCGACTCGGTGTACCCCATCCACTGCACGAGGGCGACCGGGGTCGCGCCCCAGAGCACGGCGAGCAGCGTTCCGGTGCGGCGCCCGCGCAGCCGGTCGCCGACCGCGAAGACGCCCCAGGCGGCGGCGAACGAGCACAGCACGGCGAGCACCAGGCCCACGGAGGCCCGCGAGCCGGGCGTGACGGCCGCGAGCACCTTCACGAGCGCCGGGTACAGCGGGAAGAAGGCCAGGCTGCGCGGCGGGTCGGTGAGCCGGTCGCGGTGCTCGTGGGTGTAGCCGTGGTCGGCGATGCCCAGGTACCAGTTGGAGTCCCAGGACCGGGCGAGCACCGGCCACACGCCGTGCTCCTGGAGGTGCGTCCAGTGGGCCAGGACGGCGAGGCCGAGGAGCCGCACGGCCAGATAGCCGAGCAGGGCGGGGGCGGCGTGCCGGAGGGCACGCGCGGCCGCATGGCGGAGGGCCCGTTCCGTCACCGCCCGCCACGGGGCGGCGGCGCGGCTTCGGGCGAGTGCTGCGGCACGGCCTGCGGCGCCTCCGGAGGCTCCTGCGGGGGCCTCGGAAGCCCCAGAGGTCCCAGAGGCCCCAGAAGCCTCGGAGGCCTCAGAGGGACCCGGAGCGCCGGGGTCGGCCTGTGAGGTTCCGGGGGCGGGGCGGCGGGTCAGCTGCGGTGGCACGGGAGACACCGGGCCACCCTGCCCCGGCCGCCGGAACGCGGGCAGCGCGTCGCGTCCCCTGTCGTACCTGATTCACCCGAAAGGGCGAGGGCGCCTACGGAAACGATTCCGTACGGGCCCTCGCCCACTCACGACGCCGCCGGTGGTCCCGGCGGTGCCGTCGGCGCCGGGGCGCTCAGAGCCCGGCGGCCTCCGCCAGGTCCTTCTTGATCGCGTTCAGCACCTCGCCGGCCTTCGCACGGGCCGTCGCCAGCTCGCTCGCGTCGGCGACCGGGACCACGACCTCCAGGTAGCACTTGAGCTTGGGCTCGGTGCCGCTCGGACGGACGATCACCCGGGCCTTGTAGTCGCCCTCCAGGTGGTAGCGCAGGCCGTCGGTCGGCGGCAGCGACTCCGTGCCCTTGGTCAGGTCCTCGGCCGAGACGACCGTGAGGCCCGCGAGGTGCACCGGCGGCTTCTCGCGCAGCGCCGCCATCGCGTTCGCGATGATGCCCAGGTCCTCCACGCGCACCGACAGCTGGTCCGTGGCGTGCAGGCCGTGCGCCACCGCCAGGTCGTCCAGCAGGTCCGTCAGGGTGCGGTCCTGCTCCTTGAGCTCCGAGGCCAGCTCGGCGACGGCCAGCGCCGCCGTGATGCCGTCCTTGTCGCGGACGCCCTCCGGGTCGACGCAGTAGCCGAGCGCCTCCTCGTAGCCGTAGCGCAGTCCCTCGACGCGGGCGATCCACTTGAAGCCCGTCAGCGTCTCCTCGTGGCCGACGCCCGCCGCCTCGGCGATCCGGCCGAGGAGGGACGACGACACGATCGACTCCGCGAACACGCCCTGCGCGCCCTTGTGCACCAGGTGCGCGGCCAGCAGCGCGCCCACCTCGTCGCCGCGCAGCATCCGCCAGCCGCCGTCGACGGAGGCGTCCGGCACGGCCACCGCGCAGCGGTCGGCGTCCGGGTCGTTGGCGATCACGATGTCGGGGTCCACGGCGCGGGCCGCCTCGAAGGCGAGGTCCATGGCGCCGGGCTCCTCCGGGTTGGGGAACGCGACGGTCGGGAACGCCGGGTCCGGGTCCGCCTGCTCGGCGACGAGCGCCGGCGCCGGGAAGCCGTGCCGGGCGAAGGCGGCCGTCAGGACCTCCTTGCCGACGCCGTGCATGGCCGTGTAGACGGTCCGCACGGTGCGCGGGGACCCCGCGGTCAGGACGGCGTCCGTACGGGCCAGGTAGGCCTCCAGGACCTCGTCGCCGAGGGTCTCCCAGCCCGAGTCCGGGCGCGGCACGTCCGCGAGGGCGGAGACGGCGTCGATCTCGGTGGCGATCTCCGCGTCGGCCGGCGGCACGATCTGCGAGCCGTCGCCCAGGTAGACCTTGTAGCCGTTGTCGCGCGGCGGGTTGTGGCTCGCGGTCACCTCGACGCCGGCGACGGCGCCCAGGTGCCTTATGGCGTACGCGAGGACGGGCGTCGGCAGCGGGCGCGGCAGCAGCGCCGCGCGCAGCCCCGCGCCGGTCATCACGGCGGCGGTGTCACGGGCGAAGTCGGCGGACTTGTAGCGGGCGTCGTAGCCGATGACGACGAGCCCACCGGCCTGGCCCTTCGCCTTGAGATAAGCGGCAAGGCCGGCGGCGGCGCGGATGACCACGGCGCGGTTCATCCGCATCGGGCCGGCGCCCAGCTCGCCCCGGAGTCCGGCGGTGCCGAACTGCAGCGTGCCGGCGAAGCGGGCGGCGAGCTCGTCACGCGCGGCCTCGCCGCGGTCGAGGAGCGCGCCGAGCTCCTCACGGGTCTCCGGATCGGGGTCCTCGGCGAGCCACGCCTGGGCCCGGGCGAGGAGGTCGTCCTGCGTCGTCACGGTGGTGTGCCTTTCGGAGGGTGCGGCGGGAGGGGGCGGGCGGTTCTTCTTCCCCACCCCGCCCCTTCCCGAACGGGGGACGGGCTCCCAGGCCCCCATACGGCCTGCGGCCGTGCCCTCGGACGCCGGGCGGGCCGGAATCCCGCCCGGGGGCGGCATTCCGGCCTGGCCGGCGATCGAGGCGCGATCCGGGGGCGCGGCCCCCGGTCACGGGAAGGGGAGGGTGCGGGAAGGAATCAGATCCGGTCCAGGACCCGCGTCAGCAGCTCGCCCATCCGGGCGGCGGAGTCGCGGCCCGCCTGGAGGACCTCCTCGTGGTTCAGCGGCTCGCCCGAGAGTCCGGCGGCGAGGTTGGTGACCAGCGAGATGCCCAGGACCTCGGCGCCGGCCTCGCGGGCCGCGATGGCCTCCAGGACCGTGGACATGCCGACCAGGTCGCCGCCCATGACGCGGACCATGTTGATCTCGGCCGGGGTCTCGTAGTGCGGGCCGGGGAACTGGACGTACACGCCCTCTTCCAGGGTCTCGTCGACCTCCTTGCACAGCGCGCGCAGCCGCGGCGAGTACAGGTCGGTGAGGTCCACGAAGTTGGCGCCGACGATCGGGGAGGCGCCCGTCAGGTTGAGGTGGTCGCTGATCAGGACCGGCTGGCCGGGGCGCATGCCCTCGCGCAGACCGCCGCAGCCGTTGGTCAGGACGATCGTCTTGCAGCCTGCGGCGACGGCGGTGCGCACGCCGTGGGCGACGGCGGCGACGCCACGGCCCTCGTAGTAGTGGGTGCGGCCGAGGAAGACCAGGGCGCGCTTCTCGCCGATCTTGTACGAGCGGATCTTGCCGCCGTGGCCCTCCACGGCCGGCGGCGGGAAGCCGGGCAGCTCGGTGACCGGGAACTCGGCCTCGGGAGCGCCCAGGGCGTCGACGGCAGGGGCCCAGCCGGAGCCCATGACCAGGGCGACGTCGTGGTTCTCGACGCCGGTCAGCTCGCGAAGACGCGCGGCGGCGGCCTCGGCGGCCTCGTACGGGGTGGCAGTAGCGTTCACTGACTCTCTCGCCTCGGGGAGGGGGGTCCGAGGGAAGCCCCGGACGGATTTGATACGTCCAGCAGCCTAGCCCGAGAATCCCTACGCGCGTAGATGACGTCGCGCACGGACCTGCGATCGTTGTCTTGTCGTTTCCGACGAAAGCGGTGGTTCCGCCTCCGGACCGGTGTCAGCAGGGGCGCTTGCGGAGCTCCATCACGTAGTCGTGCGGCGCTCCCGCCGACTCCGCCGCGTCCGCGACCTCGCCCAGGTAGCGGGCGGAGGGCAGCCCGCCCTCGTACGCGTTGAGCACGTACACCCACGCGGACTCGTCGCCGTCCAGGGTGTGCACGCGGACCCGCATCCGCCGGTAGATGTCGAGGCCGACACCCTCCCAGCGGTCCATGGACTCCTCGTCCATCGGCGCGATGTCGTACAGGGCGACGAACACCTGGGACCGCGGGGCCTCCACGATCGTGGCCAGCGCCCCTTCCCAGCCCATCTGCTCCCCGCCGAAGGTCAGCCGCCAGCCGTTGAGCCAGCCGGTGCCGCGCAGCGGCGAGTGCGGTGCGCGGCGGGTCATGAGCCGCGCGTCGAGGTTGCCGGCGTACGCGGCGTAGAGCGACATGGGGTCGAGGGTACGGGAGGGCACGGGGTGGATGAGGAAGACCAGGGTGACCTGCCCCTACGCGCCCCCTCCCGCCCTCCGCGACCCGCCGGGCGGCCCCGGCGCGTGGGTCGTTCGTCCGTGCGGGACAATGGGGTACGCACTTTGAAGCGTGCGGGACAATGGCGTACGCACTGCAGCCCAGCGGGGGCCGCACCCCCGGCAGAACGAGAGCGCGAGGCGTAGATCCCAGTGACCCGGATCGTGATCATCGGCGGCGGACCCGGCGGATACGAGGCGGCCCTGGTGGGCGCCCAACTCGGCGCGGAGGTGACCGTCGTCGACTGCGACGGTCTCGGCGGCGCGTCGGTCCTGACCGACTGTGTTCCCTCCAAGACCCTCATCGCCACCGCAGAGGTGATGACCACTTTCGACTCCTCCTACGAGGAGCTGGGCATCATCGTCGCGGACGACACCCCGCACATCGAGCAGGCCGCCCGCGTCGTCGGCGTCGACCTCGGCAAGGTCAACCGCCGTGTGAAGCGGCTCGCGCTCGCCCAGTCGCACGACATCACCGCCTCCGTCACCCGGGCCGGCGCCCGCGTGCTGCGCGGCCGCGGCCGGCTCTCCGGGCGGCAGGCCCTCGACGGCTCCCGCCAGGTGGTCGTGACCGCCGCCGACGGCACCGAGGAGACGCTCACCGCCGACGCCGTCCTGATCGCCACCGGCGGTCACCCGCGCGAGCTGCCGGACGCCAAGCCGGACGGCGAGCGCATCCTCAACTGGACCCAGGTCTACGACCTCAAGGAGCTCCCCGAGGAGCTCATCGTGGTCGGTTCCGGTGTCACCGGTGCCGAGTTCGCCGGCGCCTACCAGGCGCTCGGCTCCCGGGTCACCCTCGTCTCCTCCCGCGACCGCGTGCTGCCCGGCGAGGACCCCGACGCCGCCGCCGTCCTCGAGGACGTCTTCCGGCGCCGCGGCATGAACGTCATGGCCCGCTCCCGCGCCGAGTCCGCCAAGCGGGTCGGCGACCGGGTCGAGGTCACCCTCTCCGACGGCCGGGTCATCTCCGGCACCCACTGCCTGATGGCCGTCGGCGCCATCCCGAACACCGCGGGCATGGGCCTGGAGGAGGCCGGCGTCCGGCTCAGGGACTCCGGGCACATCTGGACCGACAAGGTCTCCCGCACCTCCGCCCCCGGCGTCTACGCGGCCGGCGACGTCACCGGCGTCTTCGCACTCGCCTCGGTGGCGGCCATGCAGGGCCGCATCGCCATGTACCACTTCCTCGGCGACGCGGTGACCCCGCTCAACCTGAAGACCGTCTCCTCCAACGTCTTCACCGACCCGGAGATCGCCACCGTCGGCTACACCCAGGCCGACGTGGACGCCGGCAAGATCGAGGCCCGGGTCGTCAAGCTGCCGCTGCTGCGCAACCCCCGGGCGAAGATGCAGGGCATCCGCGACGGCTTCGTCAAGATCTTCTGCCGCCCCGGCACCGGCATCGTCGTCGGCGGCGTGGTCGTCGCGCCCCGCGCGAGCGAGCTGATCCACCCCATCTCGATCGCGGTCGACAACAATCTGACGGTCGAACAGATCGCAAATGCTTTCACCGTGTACCCCTCCCTGTCGGGCTCGATCGCGGAAGTGGCACGGCAGTTGCACACCCGAAAGACCGCGGGCGAGGCGTAGTCGCCCGGCCGGCCACCGGTCGACGGCCTTCCCGGCCTGCGGGAACGGTTCGCCGACTCGGACAACCCCCGGCAAGGCGGGGCATAGCCCTGGCAGCGAGCGGATCAACGGCGGGGCCTCCCATACCACTTGGGGGCCCCGCCTGTGTGCATCTTCTGCAATTCGGCCCATAGTGCTGAAAAGCATCGTCCGGTCACGTTACTGTCAGTTTCGTGTTCGCTGCAGAACGTCGCCAGTTGATCCTCGAAATGGTGCGCGCCAATGGAGCCGTGTCGCTCCGCGAGCTCGCCCGCGTCGTCCAGACCTCAGAAGTGACCGTACGGCGAGACGTGCGGGCGCTGGAGGCAGAAGGACTCCTCGACCGCCGGCACGGCGGTGCGGTACTGCCGGGCGGGTTCACGAGAGAGTCCGGCTTCCCGCAGAAATCCCATCTCGCGACCGCCGAGAAGACGGCCATCGCCGACGTCGCCGCGGGCCTCGTCGAAGAGGGCGAGGCCATCGTCGTCGGCGCGGGGACCACCACGCAGGAGCTGGCCCGCCGGCTCGCCCGGGTGCCCGGGCTCACCGTCGTCACCAACTCGCTGCTCGTCGCCCAGGCCCTCGCCCACGCCAACCGGGTCGAGGTCGTCATGACCGGCGGCACCCTGCGCGGCTCCAACTACGCGCTGGTGGGCAGCGGGGCCGAGCAGTCGCTCCAGGGCCTGCGGGTCTCCCGGGCCTTCCTCTCCGGCAGCGGACTGACCGCCGAGCGCGGCCTCTCCACCTCCAACATGCTCTCCGCGAGCGTGGACCGGGCCCTCGTGCAGGCGGCGGCGGAGGTCGTGGTCCTCGCCGACCACACCAAGCTCGGCACCGACACCATGTTCCAGACGGTGCCGACCGACGTCATCACCCGCCTGGTCACGGACGAGCCGCCGGTCCACGACGAGCGGGCCGCCACCGAGCTGCAGGCCCTGGCCGACCAGGGCGTGCAGATCGCGGTGGCCGGCACCGGGGCCCCCACCCACGGGGGAGAGCAGCACCCTCCGGGCGGCCGCCCGCGCCGTGACCTGCCGCTGCCGGGTCAGCGCGGCCGGCTCCCGGGCGGGCAGTTCCGCGGCGGCCCCGGCGGTCCGGGCGGCCCGCTCGCGAGCGACGTGCTGGCGCCCGACCGCCAGGCCGTACGGGTCGCGGACATGCGCCGCCGCTGAACCGGCCGGTCCTCGGTCCGATTCCGCAGGCCTGTAGGCCCGCGGGCCGTCAGGCCCTGAGGCCGGCAGGCTCTCAGGCCCCAAGTCCTCACGCCCGCAGGCCCCGTACCGTCACGTCGAGCAGTCGGTCCGCCAACTCCGGGTCGTCGGGCGAGCGTTCGGCGGCGAGGGCGATGGCGTTGGTCAGCTTCATCAGGTCGCCGATCGACACGTCGGCCCGCACCGTGCCCGCCTCACGGGCGCGGGCGAGCAGGCGCCCGCCGGCCGCCCGCAGCGGCTCGCTGCACTCGGCGAGTGCCGAACTCCGGCCGTACGACGCGGACATGAGCGCCACCGAGAGCCCGCGGTACTCTCCCGCGTGGGCGATCAGGGTGCGCAGCCAGGCGACCAGCGCGGCGCACGGGTCGCTCGCCCCGGCGAGTTCCGCCGAGCGGTCGAGCAGTTCCGCGAGTCCGTCCCGGAAGACGGCGCCGAGCAGTTCCTCCCGGGTCGGGAAGTGGCGGTAGAGCGTGCCGATGCCGACGCCGGCGCGCCGGGCGATGTCCTCCAGGGACGCGTCGGTGCCCTGCGCGGCGAACGCGGCGCGGGCCTCGGAGAGCAGCCGCTCGCGGTTGCGGCGCGCGTCGGCACGCATGGCGGTCCCTCCTGGACGGGATGTCGGCCTGATCCGCCCACGGCCCCCAGGCGAAGGGCCCGCGGCGGATGCCTGCGGGCCCTTCGTACCGTACCCCGGGCGGCCGGGGGCCGGTTCAGTCCTTGATCTCGCAGATCGCCGCGCCGGAGGTGACGGAGGCGCCGACCTCGGCGGACAGGCCCTTGATGGTGCCGGCCTTGTGCGCGTTGAGCGGCTGCTCCATCTTCATGGCCTCCAGGACGACGATCAGGTCGCCCTCCTTGACCTCCGCGCCCTCCTCGACGGCCACCTTGACGATGGTGCCCTGCATCGGGGACGCGAGGGTGTCGCCGGAGGCGGTCGGGCCGGACTTCTTCGCGGCGCGGCGCTTCGGCTTGGCGCCGGCGGCCAGGCCCGTACGGGCGAGGGTCATGCCCAGCGAGGACGGGAGCGAGACCTCCAGGCGCTTGCCGCCGACCTCGACGACGATGGTCTCGCGACCGGCCTCGTCCTCCTCGGCCTCGGCGCCCGCCGGGGCGAACGGCTTGATCTCGTTGACGAACTCGGTCTCGATCCACCGGGTGTGGACGCGGAACGGGTCCGCGGTGAACGCCGGGTCGACCACGACGGCCTGGTGGAACGGGATGGCGGTGGCCATGCCCTCGACCTTGAACTCCGCCAGCGCGCGGGCGGCGCGCTGCAGCGCCTGCTCACGGGTGGCGCCGGTGACGATCAGCTTCGCGAGCAGCGAGTCCCAGGCCGGGCCGATGACCGAGCCGGACTCGACGCCCGCGTCCAGGCGGACGCCCGGGCCGGTCGGCGGGGCGAAGGTGGTGACGGTGCCGGGCGCCGGGAGGAAGTTGCGGCCCGGGTCCTCGCCGTTGATGCGGAACTCGAAGGAGTGGCCGCGGATCTCCGGGTCGCCGTAGCCGAGCTCCTCGCCGTCGGCGATGCGGAACATCTCGCGGACCAGGTCGATGCCGGTGACCTCTTCGGTGACCGGGTGCTCGACCTGGAGGCGGGTGTTGACCTCCAGGAACGAGATCGTTCCGTCGAGGCCGACGAGGAACTCGACGGTGCCGGCGCCGACGTAGCCGGCCTCCTTGAGGATGGCCTTCGACGCGGCGTACAGCTGGGCGTTCTGCTCGGGCGTCAGGAACGGGGCCGGGGCCTCCTCGACCAGCTTCTGGTGGCGGCGCTGGAGCGAGCAGTCACGGGTGGAGACGACGACCACGTTGCCGTGCTTGTCGGCGAGGCACTGGGTCTCGACGTGGCGCGGCTTGTCGAGGTAGCGCTCGACGAAGCACTCGCCGCGGCCGAAGGCGGCGACGGCCTCGCGGACGGCGGAGTCGTAGAGCTCCGGCACCTCCTCGAGGGTGCGGGCGACCTTCAGACCGCGGCCACCGCCGCCGAAGGCGGCCTTGATGGCGATCGGCAGACCGTGCTCCTGGGCGAACGCGACGACCTCGTCGGCGCCGGAGACCGGGTCCGGGGTGCCGGCGACCAGCGGGGCACCGGCGCGCTGCGCGATGTGCCGGGCGGCGACCTTGTCACCGAGGTCGCGGATGGCCTGCGGCGGCGGGCCGATCCAGATGAGACCGGCGTCGAGCACGGCCTGGGCGAACTCGGCGTTCTCGGAGAGGAAGCCGTAGCCCGGGTGGACCGCGTCCGCGCCGGAGTCGGCGGCGGCCTGGAGCACCTTGGCGATGTCCAGGTAACTGGTGGCCGGGGTGTCACCGCCCAGGGCGAACGCCTCGTCGGCCGCGCGGACGTGCAGAGCGTCCCGGTCCGGATCGGCGTAGACGGCTACGCTGGCGATCCCGGCGTCCCGGCAGGCCCGGGCGACGCGGACAGCGATTTCGCCACGGTTGGCGATGAGCACCTTGCGCACGATGGCTCCCTCCTTGAAACAAGCTGAGTTTAGGGACTGCCGACACGGCACTTCGACCCGTCCCCAATGGTGAGCTTGCCCACACGGAGCGTGAATCGAGGCTCGCTCGGGTCGTGAAATCCCTTGTCGCACCACGGTACGCAGGGATTCTTTACGGCACAGTAGCTCCGAGGTGTGGCGCAGGTCTCTGTTCCGTGAGCCAGTCGCCAAATGGGTTTCTTTGTGGAGTCCCTACGAATGGCTCAACGATTCTTTGCCTCTACGCCGTCCGGACGTCGCCCACCTGCGCTCGTTTCCCTTCCCGGTGCGAACCCTTGTCCGAGGTTTTACCGGCCAGTAGCCTTCGCCGTGTCGTAGGTACCGGAGGTAACAGCCGTTTCCAGGGGGTGGCCGAGGTGGCCCGCAGACCGATAGCACTCGTGACGGCGGCGGTGCTCCTGCTCGAAGCACCCGGCATCGTGGCGATCAACGCCGTCATGGCCCGGTTCGTGAAGGCCCAGTCGATGTCCCTCGACGGACTCGACCCCGACGCCATGTACACCGGCACCTGGGCGCTCGGCATCGGCTCCGGCGCGCTGCTCGTGCTGTGCGCGCTCGTCCCGCTGGTCGCCGCGATACGCGACCGCCGCCCCGGCCGCCCGGGCCGCGCCCTGCTCATCGGCTGCGCGGTCGTCCACGGCGTCCTCGGCGCGGTCGCGGTCGGGCTGCTCGGCTGGGCGGCGTTCGTGTTCCTGATGGTGGTGGTGGGGCTGATCGTGCTCACGCTCGTGGCGTACGGGGAGACCCGCGGCGAGCCCGTGGCCGAGGCCCGGGGTGACGGCCCGTCCGGCGGCCCGAACGGCGGCCAGGAGGCACCGGCCGCCGCGTGAGGCCCTGCGTCGGGGGCCGGCCCGTCAGACCCAGAGGTCGGTGATCGAGACGCCCAGCTTGCCGAGCAGCTTGCGCAGCAGCGGCAGGGACAGGCCGATCACGTTGCCGTGGTCGCCCTCGATGCCCTCGATGAAGGGGGCCGAGCGGCCGTCGAGGGTGAACGCGCCCGCCACGTGGAGGGGTTCGCCGCTGGCGACGTAGGCGGCGATCTCGGCGTCCGTGGGCTCGCCGAAGCGGACGACGGTCGAGGCGGTGGCCGACTCGTACCGCTTGGCGGTCGTGTCGTACACGCAGTGGCCCGTCTGGAGGATGCCGACCCGCCCGCGCATCGACTTCCAGCGGGCGGTGGCCTCCTCGGGGTCGGCGGGCTTGCCGAGGGCCTGCTTGTCCAGCTCCAGCACCGAGTCGCAGCCGATGACCAGCGCGCCCGACACCTCCGGACGGGCGGCGACGTGCGCGGCCTTGGCCTCGGCGAGGGCGAGCGCCAGCTCGGCCGGCGTCGGGGCGTGCACCTTGTCCTCGTCGACACCGCTCACGATGACCTCCGGCGCGAGCCCGGCCTGCCGGAGCAGTCCGAGCCGGGCGGGAGAGGCGGAGGCGAGCACGAGGCGGCGGCGATCAGCAGTCATGGGGGCAGCGTAGCGAGCCCGGGCCGGGTCCTCAGCCCGTCAGCGCGCGCCGACCGCGAACATCGCCACCACCATCGCCAGGGCGAGCAGGATGCCCGCTCGGCGCAGCATCGCCTGCATGTCGCGCAGTTCCTTCGGCGGCTCGTTCTCGGGGTCGGACCACAGCATGCTCCCGATCGTGCGGGGCGTGCCGCCGGGGCGCCTGAGTACGGGTACTCAACCGCGCCGGTGACAAAGGACTAGTCGGCGGCGGAGGCCCGGTCCGTGGTGTCGTCCGTGGCGTCGCCCTTCGCGCCGTCCGTCGTACTCGTGTGGAACGCACCGGCCGCCGCCGCGGCGAGGGCCGCCGTGACGGCGCGTTCGGCGTCGGCGGAGGTCAGCTCCTCGCGGGTGACCGCGAAGCGGTAGTAGAGCGGTGCCGAGACGGCTCGCAGCAGTTCGAGGGCGTCGGTGCCGGCGGGAAGCTCGCCGCGTTCCTCCGCCCGGGCCGCGACCGGGGCCCATTCCGCCAGGCGGGTGCGGTAGAAGCCGTTGAGGGCCCGCGCGCATTCCTCGTCGCAGGCCGCCGCCGCGATCACGGCGCGGAAGACGGCGCCCATGCGGGGGTCGCTGAGGGTGCGGTGCACGAGCTCGGCGTTGGCGCGCAGGTCGCCCGCGAGACTCCCGGTGTCGGCGGCCGGGAGGGACTGTTCGGCCATGTCGTGCAGGAGGTCGGCGACCAGACCGACGGGGGAGCCCCAGCGGCGGTAGACGGTCGTCTTGCCGACTCCGGCGGCCGCGGCGATCTGGTCCATGTTCAGGGTGTGGAAGGCGGAGGCCGCGAGGGCGTCCTCGGTGGCGTCGAGGACCGCCCGGCGCACCTTCGCGGTGCGGCCTCCGGGGCGCTGGGTGCCGGGCACGGCCGACGGGCTCTCGCTCAAATGGGACTCCTGTTCCGTTAAGCCGGTTCGCTCTGCTACCGTCTCGCTCATCTTAACGGAACCGTTCTCCCATTAAGGGGTCCCGTCATGGTTGCTCTCGATGCCCCCGCCGTCCCCGCGCCGGGCGTGCGCATGGACGGACGGATGCGGCTCGTCCTCGTCGTCCTCCTCGTCGCCCAGTTCATGCTGGCCGTCGACTTCTCGATCCTGAACGTCGCCCTGCCCGTCATCGGCCGCGGACTCGGCTTCAGCATCGGCGGCCTCCAGTGGATCGCCACCGCCTTCGCCCTCGCCGCCGCCGGCTTCACGCTGCTCTTCGGGCGGATCGCGGACCTCGTCGGCCGCCGCCGGATCTTCCTCGGCGGCATGGCCGTACTCGGCGCGGCCTCCCTGGCCGGCGGGCTCGCGACCGGTCCGGAGGTCCTCATGGCGGCGCGCGTCGCCCAGGGCCTCGCCACCGCCGCCGTCACACCCGCCGGGCTGTCGCTGCTGACCTCCGCCTTCCCCGAGGGCCCGCTGCGCGACCGGGCGCTCGGCCTCAACGGCGCCCTCATGTCGGCCGGCTTCACCACCGGGGCCGTACTCGGCGGCGTGCTCACCGATCTGCTCTCCTGGCGCTGGGCCTTCTTCGTCAACGTGCCCGTCGCGCTCGCCGTCCTCCTCGTCGCCCCCACCGTCATCAAGGAGAGCCGGCCCACCGAGCGGCCCCGCCTCGACGTGCCCGGCGCCGTCACCGTCACCGGCGGCCTCCTCGCCCTCGTCCACGGCCTCACCGCCGCGGGCGAGCACGGCTGGAGCGACCCCGCCGTCCTCGCCTCCCTCACCGCGGCCGTCGTCCTGCTGACCGCGTTCCCGCTGGTCGAACGGCGCTCCGCCGCGCCGCTCGTCCCCGTCCGGGTCCTCGGGCGCCGCACCGTCGTCTGGGGCAACCTCGCCGGGCTCGTCGCCTTCGCCACCGAGACCTCGCTGGTCTTCCTGATGACCCTGCACCTCCAGGACGTGCTCGGCTTCTCCCCGCTCGCCGCCGGACTCTCCTTCGGCGTCCTCGGCGCCGGCACCGTCCTCGGCGGCCTGCTCGCACCCCGCTTCATCGGCCGCTTCTCCGCCCGCACCGCGCTCGTCGCCGGCGGACTGCTCCAGGCCGCGGCCACGCTCCCGCTTATCGCGCTCGGCGACGAGCGGAGCATGTACGGGCTGCTGCTCGCCGCCACGTTCGCGGGCGGCGTCGGCAACATGCTCGCCATCGTCGGCTTCATGGTCACCGCGACCTCCGGGCTGCCCGACGCCGAGCAGGGCATGGCCACCGGCATCGCCACCATGACGCAGCAGATCGGCATCACGCTCGGCACCCCGGTGATGAGCGCCGTCGTCGTCACCGGCACCACCCTCCCCGACGGCATCGCCCGCGCGGTCGTCGTCAACGCGGCGGTGGTCGGCGCGGGCGCCGTGGCCTCGGCGCTGTTCCTGCGCCGGCCGCGTCAGCAGGAGGCGCGGTAGGCGAGGTCGGGGAAGAGCGCCTTCCACTGCTCCCGTCCGACGTCCAGCGGGTTGGTCGTGCACAGCCGGTCGTAGACGGCGTCGCTGTCCCGGTCGAGGAGGAAGGTGTACTCGGTGCCCCGGAGGTTGCTCCGGTCGGGCCGTACCAGCAGGAAGGGGCTCTTCCCCGGAGGCAGGGTCACCCCGTCGGCACCCTCCAGGGTGGCGAACGCCGGGGTGACCCAGCGGCCGTCCGGGGCGATGTCCCAGACGCGGTACGGAGCGCCCGTGAGCACCCGGCCGCCGTCCCCGGAGGCCACGACGTCGGTGATCTCGCGGTCGAACCGCATGGTGTGCACCACGGCCCCGTTCCGTACGTCCAGGAGCCGTACGGTCCCGTCGGCGAGCGTGGTCGCGAGCAGCGTGCCGTGGCGTCCGCCGCCGACCGGCGTGTAGCCGCCGGAGGCGGCGGCGAGCGTGGTCACGAGCCTCGGGTGCCGGACGTCCGTCAGGTCCCACAGCTTCGCCCGCTGACCGATGTGGTCGGTGATCAGCGTCCTGGTGCGGGGCAGGTAGGCCGCCCGCCCTCCGGCCACGCCCTCGAGCGGCGCGCCGGCCCGGACCGGGCGGGCGGGATCGGTGAGGTCCCACAGGCGCAGGTCGTCGGCCACGCCGTCGCCGGAGGCGTCCTCCACGGTCGCGAGCGTGCGGGGGCCGAAGAAGCTCATGGTGTCGGTCAGGCCGGCGGGGGCCACCGTGACCGTGCCGCGCTTCACCGGCCGGCGCGGGTCGCCGATGTCCCAGACCTCGCCCCGCGGCGCCGGGGAGCCGGCGACCACCAGGAGCCTGCCGTCCGACGACACCGCGGTGCTCACGTCGGGGGCCCGCACCGCGATCTCGGGGCCCGCGACCGGCGGCCCGTCGCCGCCCAGGTCCCAGATCCGGAAGGCGTGGTCCCGGGAGCCCACGCCGCCCCACCGGTGGGCCAGCACCAGCGGCCGGTCCCGGCCGGGCAGGAAGTCGTTCGCCTCCCACTCCGGCGGCAGGGTAAACACCAGCCGGGGCGCCGTGCCCTTCCGGGTGTCGGCCGCACGGAGGTCCCACACCCGGGTCAGCCGGCCCATGGCGCCGTCGCCGACCCGGGCCTCGCTGGTCAGGGCGAGCCGGCCGTCCCCGCTCACCGCCGTCGCACCCGGCGCCGCGTACTCCAGGGTCCCGCGCAGCGCGAGCGCGGCCGTCCGCTCCGGCCACAGCCGTACGTTCCCGCCCACGTCTCCCACGGCGAGATGGGCACCGTCCGGGCTGTACGCCACGGACTGGACGGGCTCGCCGCCGGGCAGGATCTCGCGATCGGCGGTGGTCTCCAGGAGTTCCGGGCCGTCGCCGTCGTCCACCGCCCGGGTCCGCCCGCCGCCCGCCCCGCCCGTGTCCGCCGCGGCGAGCATCTCGCCGTCCCGGCGGAAGCTGAGCGACGGCATGGCGTCGCCGGCCCCCCACGTGTTCTCGTACGGTTCCTTCGCGACGATCCGGACGAGCCGCCCGCCCTCGTGCCCCGGCCCGCCCGTGTCCACCCGCCACCAGGCCATCGCGTTCTTCCCGCCGGTCGCCACCAGCAGGTCCCGCTTCGGATGGAAGGCCACGGCCATCACCGACGCGGCGGTGACCGTGCCGTGCAGGGCGGGCGCCGCCGGCGTGCGGACGTCCCAGAGCCGCACCTGCGCGGGCGTCTCGCGTCCCTTGCCGTCCTTGCCGATGCCGTTGCCCGTGGCCAGGAAACGGCCGTCGCGGTGGAAGGCGACCGCCATGAGGTGGGCCGTGGCGACGGTCCGCCCGAAGACCTGGCGGGGGCTCGCCGGGTCGGACACGTCCCAGAGCCGCAGCAGGCCCTTCGCGCCGCCTCCGGCGAGGGTGCGGCCGTCGGGACTGAAGGCGAGGCTGAAGGCGCTCGTACGAGGAAGGGTCAGCCGGCCGACCGGCCGCGGGTCCGCGGGGTCGGCGGTGTCCCACAGGGTCAGCGCGTCCGGGCCCAGCACGGCGAGCAGCCGGGACCGCGGATGGAAGGCGATCGCCGCGGCCCCCCGCTGCTTCGGCAGCGTCTTGCCCGGCACCGGTACGGTCGGCCGGGTGACGTCCCAGGGCCGGACGACGCCATTGCTCTGGGCGACGGCCAGCACCTTGCCGTCCGCGCTGTACGCGAGGTTGACGACCGGGTCGTGCCCGCCGCCGGCCGGCAGGTCCACCTGCGGCCGGGACGTGTAGGCCGCGTACAGACTGGAGCGCGTCTCGCTCGTCTCCGCCGTGCGGTACGCCGCGAGGCTCAGCCGCAGTGCCGTCTGCGGGTCGCGCTCGCGCATCGCGTCCGCCTGGGCGGCCAGACGCCTGGCGATGAGGAGGGTCTCGCGGCTCTCGGCCTCCCGCAGCGCGTCCCTGGCCACGAAGGCGAGCAGACCGGCCAGCACCGCGAGGACCGACACGACGGCGACGACCGCCCGGCGCACCCGCCGGGCCCGGTGCTCGGCACGCTCGCTCGCCCGCAGGAAGTCCCGCTCCACCGGGCGGAGCGGCCCGGCCGCCGCTCCCGCGGCACGGGCCTCCGCCCGCGGACGGGCCGAAGGGGCGTGATCGCCCGGCTCCCTCAGCAGCGAGCGCGCCGAGGCGAGCTGGTCGCCCCGGTACAGGGCGCTGTCCGGGCGGCCCGCCTCCTCCCAGGTGTCGGCCGCGTCACCGAACCGGCGCCGGACCAGCAGGCCGACCCGGTCGTCCCGGATCCAGTCGCGCAGCCGGGGCCACCCGTGCAGCAGCGAGTCGTGACACAACTGCGCCACACCACGGTCGAGCACCACCAGCCGGGCGTCGGCGAGCAGCCCGAGCAGCTCCCGGTCCGCGTCGCCGTCCGCGCCGCCGCCGGGCTCGGGGACCGGGAGCCGGCGGCGCACCGCCCGCCCGTCCGCGTCGACCAGGGTCACCATGCGCAGCAGCAGTGCCCGCAGCCGCGCGCGGCCCTCGGCGTCGAGGGAGTCGTGGACCTCGTCGGCGACCCGGGCCACCGAGCGCCGGATGCCGCCGGAGGCCTCGTAACCGGCGAAGGTCAGCAGGGTGCCGCGGCGCCGGGCCCAGGTCTGCTGGAGGGCGTGGGCGAGGAACGGCAGCGCGACCGCCTCGCCCGCGCCGGCCGACTCCCGGCGCAGCTCGTGCAGCAGGTGCTCGGCGAGTCCGTCCTCCAGGCGCAGGCCGGCGTGCTCGGCCGGCCGCTCGATCGCCGCCCGCAGCTCGTCGTCGGACATCGCGCCGAGGGTGAACTGGCCCGCCTGCGCGACCCGCGCGAGCCGTGCGTCGCGCAGACAGGCCCCGTAGAAGTCCGCCCGCAGCCCGAGCACGATGCGGGGACGGGCGGCCGATGCGGCGCCCGAGTGCCCGGGGCGGCCGGAAGGCCTGGAGCCGTCGGAGGGGCCTGAGCCGTGGGAGTGCCCGGAGCCTTCGGAGTGCCCGGTGTTGTCGTCGGGGCCGTCGGGGCCGTCGGAGTCTCCGGCGTCGCCGGAGTCGTCGGCGTCGCCCGTCACGGCGCGGAGGAAGAGCTCGCGCTCCTCCGGGTCCTCGCACTCGGTGAAGATCTCCTCCAGCTGGTCCACGATCAGGACGTCCGGGCAGCCCTCCGGGCCGGCGCCGCCGCCGAAGCGGCCCGAGCCCAGCTCCCGTTCGACCTCCGCGAAGGGGCGGCGCACCGCCCGCGACCAGTGCTCGACAAGGGTGCGGAAGGGATGGGCGCCCGGACCCGGGACGAGCAGGACACGGGACCCGCCCAGGTCTTCGAGGCCCGCCACCAGACCGGCGCGCAGCAGCGAGGACTTGCCCGCTCCGGACGCGCCGACGAGGACGACGGGGCCCGGGTCCGTGCCGTGCCGCACGCGGTCGAGGAGGGCGCGGGCCGACTCCTCGCGACCGAAGAACAGATGACGCTGCTCGGGCAGGAACGGGCGCATCCCGGGATACGGGCACGGGCCCGCGGAGTCCGCCCCTCGCTCCCGCTCCGCCTCGGGCGCACCACCTGCGTCCACAGCCGCCGGATAGCCGGCGTTCGGGGCGACGACCAGGTCGCCCGCCCGGCCGACGCCGTCCGCGTACGGCCGCGCCGGGCCGCCCTGGAAGCGCCGGTCGAGGATCCGGTACAGGTCGATCAGGGTGAGCCAGCGCGGCCCGCCCGGGTCGCCCGCCGTGAGCAGCCGGATCAACTCGCCGCCGAACAGAGTGTGTTCGGCGCCGACGGGCGCGAACGAGGCCGCGTAGTGCGTCGCCGAGGCGAGCAGGAAGCTGCCGTCGGGGCGGGCGGAGGCGTACGGGTCGCGGTGGGCGTCGCTCGGCGCGGCCTCGGCCCGGCCGGAGAAGCAGCAGTCCAGGACGACGACCGTGCGCGCGGACGCGTCGGCGAGCAGGTTGCGGACCTCCGCGTAGGGCACCGCGTTGACGGTGTCGTCGGCCGTGGCGGTCCGGGCGGTGGCCAGGTAGAGCTGCCGGCGCGGGCCGAGCAGGCCGTGTCCCGTGAAGCAGAAGAGGACGGTGCCGCCCTCCGCGCGGTCGACGGCGCTCCGGAGCGCGTGGAGGACGTCCGTCGGGCTCTCCGGGTCGATGACCTCGGTGACCCGGTCCGCCATGCCGCAGTGCTCGCGCAGCACGCGGGCGAGCGCGCGCGCGGTGTCCGCCGCGCTCGGCAGGTCGGTGAGCCGCGCGCTGTCGGCGGATGAGGCGGCGAAGGCGGCTGCTCCGCCGGCCGCCTGGCGGCCCGTGCCGACCACGACGGCGTGGCAGTCCGGTCCCGCCAGATCCCCCGCTCGGTCCGGCATGACTCAGACGCGCTCGCCGG
The DNA here is from genome assembly GCF_042677525.1 of Streptomyces sp. NPDC127114. Lineage (NCBI taxonomy): Bacteria > Bacillati > Actinomycetota > Actinomycetes > Kitasatosporales > Streptomycetaceae > Streptomyces > Streptomyces sp. NPDC127114. Next base: position 106,216 of record NZ_JBHXTJ010000023.1, on the reverse strand, counting down.
CGCCGGCCCCGCCGGGAGTGTCGGCGTCACCGCTCCGGTCGCCGGTGGCGCCGTCTGTCGTGGACGGTGCCGGGGACGGGGGAGGGGTCGGCGCCCGCAGCGCCTGTGCCACCCGCTCCGCCAGCTCGCCGCTGCTCTCCGGCGTGAGCCCGCGCACGCCCTCCGAGGTGACGACGACCTGCGTGCCGTCCGGCTTGGTGAGGGTCACGGTCTGGCTGCCCCTGCGCGTCTGCAGCCAGGCCACCACCGAGGCGGCCAGGGTGACGGTGAGACCGCCCGGCTCCAGGAGCAGTGCGACGAGCTCGCCGAGCCCGCCCATCGCGCCGGGCTCCGGTGCCCGCGCCGGGGCGCGGCCGACCCGGTCGCGCAGCTCCGGATCGCCGCGCAGCCACTCCCGCAGGTCGAGGGCTTCACCGGCGCCGGTGACCTCCAGGGTGATCCTCACGTGACCTCCGTTGCCTCCGAGCCGTACGAGGGTACGACGGCAACTCCGGCGCATCCAGGCGGATTTCGGCCGCGAGCGCGGACCGGACGCGGGCACGCCGGAGGCCGGACCCCCCGCACAAGGGGCCCGGCCTCCGGCGGACGAACGTGTCCGGGCGTCGGGTTGTCCGCGGTCCGGACAGGTCCTAGGCCGGCCAGTAGGAGCGCGCCCAGGAGCGCGGGCCCGGCCGGGGCCGGACGCTGCGGGCGATGCGGGCCGGGTCCGACCAGCCCTCCGGTACCTTCGGGCCGCCGCCCTCGGCGGCTGCCGCCGCCGTCGCCGCGGCCCGGGCCTGGACCACCGCCAGTGCGGCGGCCAGCTCCTCCGGGGTCGGGTTTCCTCGTACGACCTTGATCACAACGGCTCCTTGAGGTCCTAGAGGGGGATGTTGCCGTGCTTCTTCGGAGGCAGGGATTCCCGCTTCGTCCGCAGCTGACGCAGTCCCTTCACGATCTGCGCGCGGGTGTCGGACGGCATGATCACGCCGTCGATGTAGCCGCGCTCGGCCGCGATGTACGGGTTGAGCAGGGTGTCCTCGTACTCCTGGATGAGCCGGGTGCGCACCGCCTCGACGTCCTCGCCGTTCGCCTCGGCCTCGGCGAGCGTGCGGCGGTGCAGGATGTTGACGGCGCCCTGCGCGCCCATGACCGCGATCTGCGCCGTCGGCCAGGCCAGGTTGATGTCGGCGCCCAGGTGCTTGGAGCCCATGACGTCGTACGCGCCGCCGAAGGCCTTGCGCGTGATGACGGTGATCAGCGGGACGGTCGCCTCGGCGTACGCGTAGATGAGCTTCGCGCCGCGCCGGATGATGCCGCCGTACTCCTGGTCCACGCCCGGCAGGAAGCCCGGCACGTCGACGAACGTGAGCACCGGGATGTTGAAGGCGTCGCAGGTGCGCACGAAACGCGCGGCCTTCTCGGAGGCGTTGATGTCGAGGCAACCGGCGAACTGCATGGGCTGGTTGGCCACGATGCCGACCGGGAAGCCCTCGACGCGGCCGAAGCCGGTGACGATGTTCGGCGCGAACAGGGCCTGGGTCTCCAGGAACTCGCCGTCGTCGAGGACGTGCTCGAGCACGGTGTGCATGTCGTACGGCTGGTTCGCGGAGTCCGGGATCAGCGTGTCGAGCTCGCGGTCCTCGTCCGTGGCCTCGGTGTCGGCGACCTCGGGGAAGGCCGGCGGCTCGGAGAGGTTGTTCGAAGGCAGGTAGGACAGAAGGGACTTGACGTACTCGATCGCGTCCTTCTCGTCGCCCGACATGTGGTGGGCCACACCCGAGGTGGTGTTGTGGGTGCGGGCGCCGCCCAGCTCCTCGAAGCCGACGTCCTCGCCGGTGACCGTCTTGATGACGTCGGGGCCGGTGATGAACATGTGCGAGGTCTGGTCGACCATCACCGTGAAGTCGGTGATGGCGGGCGAGTAGACCGCGCCGCCCGCGCAGGGGCCGACGACCAGGGAGATCTGCGGGATCACGCCGGAGGCGTGGGTGTTGCGGCGGAAGATCTCGCCGTACGCGCCGAGGGCCATGACGCCCTCCTGGATGCGGGCGCCGCCGGAGTCGTTGATGCCGACCACCGGGCAGCCCGTCTTCAGCGCGAAGTCCATGATCTTCACGATCTTCTGGCCGTACACCTCGCCCAGCGCGCCGCCGAAGACGGTGAAGTCCTGCGAGAAGACGGCGACCGGGCGGCCGTCGACGGTGCCGTAGCCGGTGACCACGCCGTCGCCGTACGGGCGGTTCTTCTCCAGGCCGAAGTTGGTCGAGCGGTGCCGGGCCAGCTCGTCCAGCTCCACGAACGAACCTTCGTCGAGCAGGAGTGCGATGCGTTCCCGTGCGGTCAGCTTCCCCTTCGCGTGCTGCTTCTCCACGGCCCGCTCGGAACCGGCGTGCGTGGCCTCGCCGATCCGGCGCTGCAGATCCGCGATCTTGCCCGCGGTCGTGTGAATGTCGATCTCGTTGTGCTCTGCCGGCTCGGACATCGGGATGCGGCTCCCTGCCTGGTCACGGGGGGTTCGTTGACTACGAATGGGCTACTGCCCTGCTACTGACCCGTAGCGTATCGGCGTCGATACGGTTCGGCAGTGCGGCGTTTGCCACACCTACGCTGGCTTGCATGACGTCCTCCCAAGGCTCAGCGGGACGCTGGTCCGACCTCGACCGGCCTCCTCTCAACGCCCTCGCCCTGCGCCGCGCGCTCGTGTCCTCCGACAGCCTCTGGACCTCGCTCGACGTGGTCGAGTCCACCGGCTCCACCAACTCCGACCTCGCCGCCCGCGCCGACGAACTCCCCGAAGGCGCGGTGCTCGTCGCCGAGGAGCAGACCTCCGGGCGCGGCCGGCTCGACCGCAGCTGGACCGCACCCGCCCGCTCCGGCCTCTTCGTCTCCGTCCTGCTCAAGCCTTCCGTGCCCGTGCACCACTGGGGATGGCTGCCGCTGCTCACGGGCGTGGCCGCCGCGACCGGCCTCGCGAAGGCCGCCGGCGTCGAGCTGTCCCTCAAATGGCCCAACGACCTCCTCGTCGGCGTGGGCGGGGAGGAACGCAAGACCGGCGGCATCCTCGCCGAGCGGGCCGGCGCCGACGGCGTCGTCGTCGGCCTCGGCGTCAACGTCAGCCTCCGCCAGGACGAGCTCCCCGTGCCGGCGGCCGGCTCCCTGCTCCTCGCCGGTGCCGTCTCCACCGACCGCGACACCCTGCTGCGGGCCGTGCTGCGCTCCCTGGAGCAGTGGTACGGCGAGTGGGTGCGGGCCGGCGGCGACCCGGCCGCCTCCGGCCTCCAGGAGGCCTACGCGACCGCCTGCGCCACCCTCGGCCGCCGAGTCCGCGCCGACCTGCCCGGCGAGCGCATGCTCGAAGGCGACGCGGTGGACGTCGACGGCGACGGCCGTCTCGTCGTGGCCACCGAGGGCGGCGGGACGGAGGCCGTGGCGGCGGGCGACATCGTCCACCTGCGGTCGGCGGACTGACCGGCGGGCCGCCGGTCGGTGGATCGACCGGTGGGGCGGCGGGCGGCGGGCCGGTGTGCCGGTCGGTGGGCCGGTCCGCGGGGTGGCCGGTGGTCGGTCGCCCGGGGCGGGCCGTGGCCGGACACTCACCCTTACGGACCGGCCGTTCCCGCCCGTGGCGGGCGGTGCGCGGCCGGTTCGGGCGTGAGCCAGCACACACCTGTCGTATCGTGGAGCGCGATTCGTGGAGCGCGACGCGTGACGCGATCCACGCGACAGAACGGCAGGACAGTGGGCAGGGAACGGGCAGGAGGCGGCCGGTGACCGTCGACGACGCGAACAACGGCGGCGCGGCCGAACCAGCTGGACCAGCCGAGCCCTCGGCCTACCCCACGCCCCACCATGTCGTCGACCACACGGCCGAGCCGACCGACGACCCGCTGGCGATCCGCCTCGAACAGCTCATCCTCGGTGCCGACCGCCGCTACACGCCCTTCCAGGCGGCCCGCACCGCCGGCGTCTCCATGGAGCTCGCCTCCCGGTTCTGGCGCGCCATGGGCTTCGCCGACATCGGCCAGGCCAAGGCACTCACCGAGGCCGACGTGCTCGCACTGCGCCGCCTCGCCGGTCTCGTGGAGGCCGGGCTGCTCAGCGAGCCGATGGCCGTGCAGGTCGCCCGTTCCACCGGACAGACCACGGCCCGGCTCGCCGAGTGGCAGATCGACTCCTTCCTGGAGGGCCTCACCGAGCCGCCCGAGCCCGGCATGACCCGTACGGAGGTCACGTACCCGCTGGTCGAGCTGCTCCTGCCCGAGCTGGAGGAGTTCCTGATCTACGTGTGGCGGCGCCAGCTCGCCGCCGCCACCGGCCGGGTCGTGCAGGCCGCGGACGACGAGGAGATGGTCGACCGGCGGCTCGCCGTCGGCTTCGCGGACCTCGTCGGCTTCACCCGGCTCACCCGGCGCCTGGAGGAGGAGGAGCTCGGCGAGCTCGTCGAGGCCTTCGAGACCACCTGCGCCGACCTGGTCGCCGCGCACGGCGGCCGGCTCATCAAGACGCTCGGCGACGAGGTGCTGTACGCGGCCGACGACGCCGGTACGGCCGCCGAGATCGGCCTGCGGCTGATCGAGACCCTCGGCCACGACGAGACCATGCCCGCGCTGCGGGTCGGCCTCGCCTTCGGCACGGTGACGACCCGGATGGGCGACGTCTTCGGCACCACCGTGAACCTGGCCAGCCGGCTCACCTCGATAGCGCCGAAGGACGCCGTCCTGGTCGACAGCGCCCTCGCCGAGGAGCTCACCAGGACCGGTGACGCGCCCGTCTCCGAGACCCGGGCGGCGGAGGAGCTGGCCCGCGCCGAGAAGGAGGGCGAGCGTCCGCCCGCGTACCGCTTCGCGCTCCAGCCGATGTGGCAGCGCCCGGTGCGAGGACTGGGTGTCGTGGAGCCCTGGCTGCTGAGCCGCCGTCCGACCTAGGATCTCCCGGTGAACAGCCGTTAACACCCGTTAACAGGCGCGACCGGAGGGGCCTGAGGATGTCCGAGCAGTCCGAGCAGCGTTTTGGTGAGTTCGTCGCCGTACGGAAGGACGGGCGCGGCCATGTCGCCGAGCTCGTCCTCGACCGGCCCAAGGCGATGAACGCCGTCTCCTCCGAGATGGCCCGCTCCATCGGCGCCGCCTGCGCCGCGCTCGCCGCCGACCCCGCCGTCCGCGTCACCGTGCTCACCTCCTCCAACGACCGCGCCTTCTGCGTCGGCGCCGACCTCAAGGAGCGCAACTCCTTCACCGACGCCGAGCTGGTCCGCCAGCGGCCGGTCGCCCGCGCCGCGTACACCGGTGTCCTGGAGCTGCCGATGCCGACCGTGGCCGCCGTGCACGGCTTCGCCCTCGGCGGCGGTTACGAGCTCGCGCTCTCCTGCGACGTGATCGTCGGCGACGCCACCACCGTGGTCGGGCTTCCCGAGGTGTCGGTGGGCGTGATCCCCGGCGGCGGCGGCACGCAGCTCCTGCCGCGCCGGGTGGGCGCCGCCCGCGCCGCCGAGCTGGTCTTCACCGCACGCCGGGTCGAGGCGGCCGAGGCGCGCGAGCTGGGCCTCCTCGACCTCCTGGAGGAGGACGCCCGTACCGCCGCCCTGGAGCTCGCCGGGCGGATCGCGGCGAACTCGCCGGTCGGCCTGCGCGCGGCCAAGAAGGCCATGCGCCTGGGCCAGGGGCTCGACCTGCGGGCGGGCCTGGAGGTCGAGGACGCGGCCTGGCGCTCGGTGGCCTTCTCCGGGGACCGGGCGGAGGGCGTGGCGGCGTTCAACGAGAAGCGTCGCCCGGAGTGGCCGGGCGAGTGAGCCCGCCGCCTGCCGCGGCCCCCGTAGCCGCAGCACCTCCGTAGCCGCAGCGCCTCCGTGGCCGCAGCCCCTCGGTGGCCGCCGTCCCGCGTCCCGCCCACACGCCTCCGTTCCGCAGGTCGTTGGTCCCGAATTGCACTAAATGTCACTTTCCGTGACGTCTCAGAAGGGAAAACGGATCAAACCTCCCTAAGCTGGAGGAATGGGAGAGGATGTGCGGCTGCGGGCCGTGGTGGCGCTGGCGCAGGCGATGGCGGCGGCGCACACTCCGCGCGAGTTCTGGCGGGCCGCCGCGCTGGGCGCCCGTGACGCGCTCGGCGGCAGCTTCGCCGCGCTCTCCGTCTGGGAGCGGGACCACGGCCGGCTCAAGGTCCTGGTGAACGCGGGGGAGCGGGCGGTGGGGGAGGAGGAGTTCCCGGACGCGGAGACATATCCGGTGCACCAGTTCCCGGAGATCACGGAGTTCCTGCACGAGCAGTGGGCGGGCGGCGGCGAGCCCGACGCATGGGTGGAGACCGCCGACGACCGCGTGCCGACCGGCCGGGTCACCGGCCTGCGGCGGCGCGGGCGCGGCTGCTGCGTGGTCGCCCCGATCGTGCTGCACGGGCGGGCCTGGGGCGAGCTGTACGTGGCGCGGCCGGCCGGGGCGGTGCCCTTCGACCGCGACGACTCCGACTTCGCGACGGTGCTCGCGGCCGTCGTGGCGGCGGGGATCGCCCAGGCGGAACGCCTCGAAGAGGTCCGCAAGCTGGCCTTCACGGATCCGCTGACGGGCCTCGCCAACCGCCGGGCCGTCGACACCCGGCTCGACCAGGCGATCGAGCGCTATCGGGTGGACGGGTCGGTGGTGAGCCTGCTGGTCTGCGACCTCAACGGGCTCAAGCGCGTCAACGACACGCACGGTCACGCGGTCGGCGACCGGCTGCTGGAACGGTTCGGCTCCGTTCTGTCACGGTGCGGCGCGATGCTTCCCGGCGCGCTGGCGGCCCGGCTCGGCGGCGACGAGTTCTGCCTGCTGACGGTCGGGCCCACGGCGGACGAGGTGGTGGCCGTCGCCGAGGAGCTGTGCGTACGGGCGGCGGAACTGGAGCTGGGCGAGGGCGTCGCCTGCGGGGTCGCCTCGACCGGCGACCCGATCGGCCCGCTGAAGTCGGCCCGCCGCCTCTTCCGCCTCGCCGACGCGGCCCAGTACCAGGCCAAGGCGGCCCGCTCGGCGAAGCCCGTGGTCGCCGGCCGCGACGGCACCGTCATCCGCCTGGCCGACGCCCCGCCCGGCGCCCGCGACCGCCGTCGCTTCCGCGACGCGCCACCGGTCGAAGGTCCGCCCGGCGAAGCAGGCTCCGACACCCGCTAGCGCGCGCCGCGATCCGGCCCCGTGAGGGGCCGGATGCCTCCGGGCCCCGCCGCAGGCTCGGCGCCCGTGCCGGTGCAGAGTCGCGCCCCCGTCCCCGCCTACGCCCCCGCCGTCACCCCCACCCCCGCCCTCACCCCACCTCCGCCCTCACCCCACCTCCGCCCTCACCCCACCCCCGCCCCCGAACGCGTACGCAGAGCGCGCGTGGGGTGGGCATGCGCCCTCGTGCGCGGGGCGAGGGGCGGCGCGCGGGGCGAGGGCCGTCGCCTTCGGCCGTACCAGGGCCGGGCCCGTGCGCCGGGACGTGCGCGGGGAGGGGCGGGGGCCGCCACGGCGTGACGTTCCGGCTCCTGGCGGGCCCTGCTCGGCGGCGGGGGCGGTCCCGGAGGCCGCCGCGTGCGCCCTTGTCGGTGCCGACAGCCCCTCCCTAGCATCCCCGGACACCGGGACCCCGTGACCGCGGGGACGGTGACGGTTGATCAGGGGGGTTCCATGAAAAGCCGGTTCAGACGTTCCCTGGCATTCCTGGGAGCGCTCGCTCTGCTGCCCTTGGCGGCGGTCTCCGCCCACGCGGAGCCGTCCGAACCACTGTCCGCCGACCGGGTCGCGGCCATGTCCCCGGAGCGGCAGGCCGAGGTCCTCGAACCGCTGAGGCTGGCGGCCGACGCCGCCGCCCAGGCCGGTCAGGGCCCCATGGCCGACATCTACACCCAGGTCGAGATGGCCTCCGACTACCGCTCCGTGAACGTCTATCTGACCGACCCGGACCAGGGCGCACGCTTCCTTGCGGCCGCCCACCGCGCCGTACCGAAGGCGGACACCCGGCTGATCCGCGTCCTGCCCGCCCAGAAGTCCCGCAAGGACCTCAGGGCGGAGATCTCCGCCCTCACCTCCCGCAAGGACCTGCCCTTCACCGTCTCCCTGGCGGGCACCTCGGTGGACGGCGGCACCATCGAACTCGCGGTCGACAAGCCGGGCGCGGCCCGCGACTGGTTCGCCTCCCCGGCCGTGGCCGGGCAGCGCAGGGCCGCCGGGGCCACTCCCGTACAGGTGCGGCAGGCGCCGCCGTCGGCGCCGCTGAGCCGGTGGAACGACACCTCGCCCTTCTACGCGGGAGCCGCGCTCGGCCCGGCCAACGGCGACCGCTCGTGGTGCACCAGCGGCATCCCCGCCATCAGCACCTGGGACGGCCGCAAGTGGCTGGTCACCGCCGGCCACTGCTACAACGTGAACGACAACGTCTGGGCGGCCGGCGGCAACTACATCGGCCAGGTCAAGTACAAGCGGCCGGAGCTCGACTCCGCCTTCATCGAGGCCCCGACCTACCGCTACACCTGGGACGGCACCGACGCGGCGGGCTACAGCCGCTACCTGAACGGCGTCCGCAACGTCGCCGTCGGCGACTTCACCTGCCAGCTCGGCTACAACTCCAAGGTGGTCTGCAACATCCGCACGGTGTACGCGGGCAACTCCAGCTGGAACGTCAACGGGACCACCGTATGGGGCAGTTACGGCGTCCCGCACTACGGCGGCATCGTCGGCCGCGGCGGCGACAGCGGCGGCCCGGTGATCTACATCAACGACCCGAACTCGCGGCAGCTCAACGGAATCGTGAGCTACGGCTACGGCTGCAACGCCGCGAAGGAGTGCAGCACCGGCCTCGCCTGGGTCGACGTCTGGTCCATCTTCAACGGCTTCGCGATCAAGCTGAACCCGTCCTGACGGGCGGCGGAACACGCACGCGTCCCGCGGCCGGCGGACCGGCCGCGGGACGCGTCCGTCATCGGCGGCGGCGCTCCCTGCCGGCGTCCGCTACCGGCGTCCGCCGAACTCCCAGGCGTACACCTCGACATCGGCGTACCGCTCCACCGTCAGCAGCGCACGCGCCGACTCCGCGTCCGGTGCGCGGACCAGCGCCGCCGTGCCCAGCCAGGCGGAGCCGTCGTCGGACAGCAGGGGGCCGTACGCGATCAGCTCGTCCCGGTCCTCCGGCACCTCCAGGTCGACCGCCTCGCCCTGGCCCAGACCGAGCACCAGGAAGCGGTCGCCCCCGGTCCGCCCTCCGGGGAAGTCCCACATCGTGCGCCCGAGCGCGTTGCGCCACCGGCGGATGAGCACGTCCCGTATGGCCCCGGCCTGGTAGGCCGGCTCGCCGAAGGCGAACTCCCGCGCCTCGGCGGGACCGGGCAGGTCGACGACGTGCACGCTGCCCACGAGCTTCTCGGCGTCGTCGACGTCGAAGGCCGGCCCGCGGGCGATCATCTCCTTCTCGAACCGGTCCATGTACGACCAGTGTGCTTCCAGCGTTTCCCGGCGCAGCGGCAGGGAGCCGGGCCGGTCGCGGTGATAGACGAGGAATTCCATGCGGAGAGGATGCGCGAGCGGGCGGCCGTGAGTCGATCGGTTTCACGCCACCGGCAGGCCGCGGAGAACAGGCCAGGCCAGGGAAAACAACCCATGGAGACCAGGCCGCGGCGAAAAAGTCTGCGCGACGCAGACGAATGCAGTACTCTCTGTGTAGCGCAAAGGTTGCGTCACGCAGAGAAAACCCCGGAGGATCCCATGCTCACCGTCGCCGTCACCGGTGCCACCGGCGCCCAGGGCGGAGCCACCGCCCGCGCCCTCCTCTCCGTCGGGCACCACGTCCGCGCCCTCACCCGCGACCCCGGCTCGCCCGCCGCCCGGGCCCTGTCCGCCCTCGGTGCCGACGTGCGCCGCGCCGACTTCGACGACCGCGCCTCGCTCGACGCCGCCCTCGCCGGCGCGGACTCGCTCTTCGCCGTCACCACGCCCTTCGGCACCGGCATCACCACCGAGATACGCCAGGGCAAGGAGCTCGTCGACGCCGCCGCGGCCGCCCGTGTCGGGCACGTCGTGTTCACCTCAGCCGCCCACGCGGACCGCGGGACCGGCGTCCCGCACTACGACAGCAAGTGGGCCGTCGAGCAGCACCTGTACGCCTCCGGACTGCCCTGGACCGTGATCGGCCCGGCCGCCTTCATGGACAACTACGCCGACGGCTGGACCCTGGAGAGCCTGCGCGAGGGCTCCTTCGCCTGGCCCATGCCGTCCGCCACGCCCCTCACCCTCATCCCCGCCACCGACATCGGCGCCTTCGCCGCGCTCACCCTCCGGCGTCGCGCCGAGTTCACCGGCCGCCGCATCGACATCGCCTCCGACGAGCGCACCTCCGGTGAGATGGCCGCGATCCTCGCGTCGGCCGCCGGCCGGCCGATCACCCACCACGAGGTGCCGCTCGACGTCGTCCGGCGCCACTCCACCGACCTGGCCGCCATGTTCGCGTACTTCGCCGACCACGGCCTCGGCGTCGACGTCACCGGCCTGCGCCACGCGTACCCCGAGGTCGGCTGGCACACCTTCGCCGACTGGGCCGCGGGTCAGGACTGGGCGGCCCTGCTCTCCGCCGGAGTTCCTGTGTGAAGCCCGTCGGCTGGTGCACCGCTAGACCCCGCAGGGGCGACAGACCCCGCACAGTGTCTCGTCCCCGACGGGCCGGAAGAGCGTCGCCTGCGCATGGTCCCCGTCGCACTCTCGTGTCCCGGCCAGCCGGGACGATGTCGCAGGCCGTGCCTCCCGTACGGGCGCGACCTCACGCAGGAGATAGCGCAGCAGGCCGCCGGGTCGATGTACGGGCGTACCGGCGCCAGGCAGGCCACGCAGGATGTGTGCCCGGACATCCTCGGAGGTGTGCCCGGCGTCCAGCCAGTCGGCGGTAAGCCGTGCCAACTCCTCACGCATTCCCGGCGGGATGTGCCGTAGAGCAGGGGAGAGGGACGGTAGTGAGGCGACGAGCGCGCGGGCCTCGTCCGGAGGCTGTGACGTCGACGTGGCGGGACGGTTGGAGGTGTGCTCCCGGAGGTCTTTCTTCGGATGACCGTCGGCGGGCCGGGGTGCCGGAGCGCCGACGGCCGGAATCCGGGGACCCGGCACCACCTGCACGGATGCGGGTGTCCGCCCGAACAGCTTGGCGGCCTGGGCCTCGTTCAACGGGACGTTGGAGACGAGCTGTTGCGTCACCCATCGCCCACCCGGCCCTTGCACCCGCCGTTCGTGGACGAACCCCTCCTCCTTGAGCTCCCGCTTGGCGCGGGTGAACGCGCATGCCCCGATCCGGGCACGTTCGGCTGTTCGGGACAGCGACTCACGGGCGCCGTCGGGAAGCGAAAGCTGCCAGGTCAGCAGCCGCACGGCGTCGGAGCTGAGGCGAGGGTGCCGGATGAGCTCGTGGGAGAACTGGGTGAAGCCGCGCGAGGGCGCGATAAAGTTCCGGTACATCACGGTGGAGTGCTCTTCCACTAGTGGTCGAGGCCCTCGCGAATGGTTGGCGCCATCGCGGGGGCCGTTTTGCGTGAACGTACCGCACGGCATATGCCCGCATCGACACGCAGAGTGAAGAACCCTCTTACGAGTGACAGCAGTTCAGGCCGAAGTCAGGTCGTGAGTCTCCTCCGGGCTCGCCGTCCAGCAGGTCCGCCCCGTGATCAGGGGGCGAGTGGCCCGTAGAGGTGGGGCCGTGCCCGCGCTCCGTCGCCGAGGGATCGACCCCCCCCGGCGCCGCCTCCCGCGCCGCTGAGCCGCGGGTGCCCTCGCGCGGAAGACTGGGACTTCGCGGGCGGCTGCTCCGTAAGGGTCTGGCGTGCCCGGGGCCGGTGACCGTTCCCCTAGTGACAGGTCGCTCTTCAGTCCGTAGGGTGCTGAATATGGATATGCAGACTGTCGTCCTTGGGACGTCCGGCACCACCCCGCAGGACGTCATCGACGTAGCCCGCCACGGCGCCCGCGTCGAGCTGTCGTCCGAAGCCGTCCAGGCGCTCGCCGCCGCCCGTGCCACCGTGGACGCGCTCGCCGCCAAGCCCGAGCCGGTGTACGGCGTCTCCACCGGCTTCGGGGCGCTCGCCACCCGGCACATCGGCCACGAGCTGCGCACCCAGCTGCAGCGGAACATCGTGCGCTCGCACGCCGCCGGCATGGGTCCGCGGGTCGAGCGCGAGGTCGTGCGCGCGCTGATGTTCCTGCGGCTCAAGACCGTCGCCTCCGGTCACACCGGCGTCCGGCCCGAGGTCGCCCAGACCATGGCCGACCTGCTCAACGCGGGCATCACGCCCGTCGTCCACGAGTACGGCTCGCTCGGCTGCTCCGGCGACCTCGCACCGCTCTCCCACTGCGCCCTCACCCTCATGGGCGAGGGGGACGCCGAGGGCCCCGACGGCGTCGTCAAGCCCGCCGGCGAGCTGCTCGCCGCCGCCGGCATCGAGCCCGTCGAGCTGCGCGAGAAGGAGGGCCTCGCCCTCCTCAACGGCACCGACGGCATGCTCGGCATGCTGGTCATGGCCCTCGCCGACCTCGACAACCTCTACAAGTCGGCCGACGTCACCGCCGCGCTCTCCCTCGAAGCGCTCCTCGGCACCGAGAAGGTCCTCGAGCCCGAGCTGCACGCCATCCGCCCGCACCCGGGCCAGGCCGCCTCCGCCGCCAACATGCTGGCCGTGCTCAAGGGCTCCGAGCTCACCGGTCACTACCAGAGCGGCGAGGCCCCGCGCGTCCAGGACGCCTACTCGGTGCGCTGCGCCCCGCAGGTCGCCGGCGCCGGCCGCGACACCATGGCCCACGCCCGGCTCGTCGCCGAGCGCGAGCTGGCCGCCGCCGTCGACAACCCGGTGGTCCTCGGCAACGGCGAGGTCCGCTCCAACGGCAACTTCCACGGCGCCCCCGTCGCGTACGTCCTCGACTTCCTCGCGATCGCGGCCGCCGACCTCGGCTCCATCGCCGAGCGCCGCACCGACCGGCTCCTCGACAAGAACCGCTCGCACGGCCTGCCGCCGTTCCTCGCCGACGACGCCGGCGTGGACTCCGGCCTGATGATCGCCCAGTACACGCAGGCCGCCCTGGTCAGCGAGATGAAGCGGCTCGCCGTCCCGGCCTCCGCCGACTCCATCCCGTCCTCCGCCATGCAGGAGGACCACGTCTCCATGGGCTGGTCCGCCGCCCGCAAGCTGCGCACCGCGATCGGCAACCTCAACCGGATCATCGCCGTCGAGCTCTACGCCGCGACCCGCGCCATCGAGCTCCGCCACGGCCTGAGCCCGGCGCCCGCCTCCGCCGCGGCCATCGAGGCGCTGCGCGCGGCCGGCGTCGAGGGCCCCGGGCCGGATCGTTTCCTCGCGCCCGACCTGGCCGCCGCCGACACCTTCGTACGCGAGGGCCGGCTGGTCGCCGCCGTCGAGCCGGTCACCGGCCCGCTGGCGTAACCCCGCACTCCGCGAGCACACGCGCAGGGGCCGCCCCGGCCGCCGGGGCGGCCCTTCGCCGTACGGGACGAGGACTGCGGCAGGTCTTACGAGGCCCGGCCGCCGCGGCGCATCGCCAGGGTCACGAAGCCCGCGCCCACGCCCAGGAACAGCGTCCCGCCCAGCAGGTACGGCGTGGTGTCCAGGCCGCCGGTCTCCGCGAGCCGCGCGTCGTCCTGGCCCTCCGTGACGGCCGGCCGGCCGCCGTCGGATCTGCCCTGCTCGCCCGTCGCGTTCGCGGACGGCACGAACCACAGTGCGCAGAGCAGTGTCCCCGCGGCAGTGGCGGTGAGCAGCGGGCGTCGGGCGACGGACACGTGTTTTCGATCCCCCTTGCGGAAACCGCGAACTGGTAGGTGCGCCGATGGTATTGAACACAGCGGGTCGCGGGAAAGCCGAGGCCACCCGGCGCTCTACGCTCCGCCCATGAGCACTTCCGAGACATCACGCTATGTACGGCTTCGGGTGGATCTGGTCCTCGAGGTCGACGGGCCCGCCGAGCTGACCGAGGCGGCCGTCGGCCGCATCGAGTCCGACACCTCGCTGCCGGAGGAGGAGCGGGCGCACGCCCGCACCGCCGTCGTCGAGGACAGCGCGGAGGCGCTGGCCTACCTGGTCGAGCCCTTCGACGTCGTCGGGACCGTCCCCGGAATCGAGCTGGTCCAGGCTTCGTGGAGCACCGAGGAGATCGACTACGACCCCGATGCGAGGGGCTGGGACGACGAGGACGAAGATGGTGGGTGGGAAGACGACGAAGAAGACCGCACCTGACTCCTCGTGACCGGGCGGCGATCACCTGTGGATCGCCGGCCGGCCGCGTGCCGGCCGCCGGCCGATAGCCTGTCGATCGCCTGTCGATCGCCTGGCGATCGCGTGCCGACGGAGGCCCCGGGGCGTCGGTGTCCCGGGGCCTCCCCGCGCCCGGGAACCGAACGGTCCGCTGGTGCGTGTGGATCAGTGGTGTTCCCCACAAACCCTCCGGATACGGAACCGGGCGGGTTCTGATGGTCGTTCCAGTGGGAAGTGGCAGGTAGTCGGCGACGATGGAGAAGCGTGTGATGACGGACGGCAAGCGCCGCAAGAGCCTGGCCGCCGCGGCCGCGGTGCTCGGTGGCGTGCTGGTGCTCTCGGCATGCAGCGACAGCGACAAGGGCGGCAGCGCCGCCGATGCCTCGCAGAGCGCGCAGTCACAGGCCCAGGTCGACGAGGCCGCCGCCCAGAAGACCTCCAAGGCGCAGATCACCATCTCGCCGAAGAACGGCGCCCAGAACGCGTCGATCAACGACGACGCCAAGGTCACCGTCACCGACGGCAAGCTCACGGACGTCACCATGACCTCCGCCGAGGGCACCGCCGTCGAGGGCGAGATATCCGCGGACGGCCTCAGCTGGAAGCCGACCGGCCAGCTCAAGCGCGGCACGGTCTACAAGATCGCCGCGACCGCGAAGGACGCCTCGGGCCTCGAGGCCCACGAGAACTCCTCGTTCACCACGGTCTCGCAGGCGAACAGCTTCATCGGCAACTTCACGCCGGAGAACGGCTCCACGGTCGGCGTCGGCATGCCGGTCTCGATCAACTTCAACAAGGCGATCACGGACAAGAAGGCCGTCCAGGGCGGCATCACCGTCACCTCCAGCTCCGGCCAGGAGGTCGTCGGCCACTGGTTCAACTCCACGCGGCTCGACTTCCGCCCGGAGAACTACTGGGCCGAGGGCTCGACCGTCACCATGAAGCTGGACCTCGACGGCGTCGAGGGCGCCAACGGCGTCTACGGCGTCCAGAAGAAGACCGTCACCTTCAAGATCGGCCGCAACCAGGTCTCGACGGTCGACGTCAAGACGAAGACGATGACCGTCAAGCAGGACGGCCGCACCGTCAAGACCATCCCGATCTCCGCCGGCTCCCCGGACAACACCACCTACAACGGTCAGATGGTGATCTCCGAGAAGTTCAAGGAGACCCGGATGAACGGCGCCACCGTCGGCTTCACCGACGACGACGGCAAGGGCGAGTACGACATCAAGGACGTGCCGCACGCCATGCGCCTGTCCACGTCCGGCACCTTCATCCACGGCAACTACTGGGGTGCCCGCTCCATCTTCGGCAGCGTGAACACCAGCCACGGCTGCGTGGGCCTCGCCGACGTCAAGGGCGCCGGCGACCCGAACCAGCAGGCGGCCTGGTTCTACAACAACTCGATCATCGGCGACGTCGTCATCGTCAAGAACTCCGCGGACAAGACGATCGCTCCCGACAACGGCCTCAACGGCTGGAACATGAGCTGGTCGGCGTGGAAGGCCGGCTCCGCCGTCTGACCCGTCCGGGACAGAAAGGCCCCCTCCGGCAGCGGAGGGGGCCTTTCCCGCGCCTCTCTCACACCTCGGCGGGCTCGTCCACGCCCCACTGCGCCAGCAGCCGCAGCGCGTCCGCCGACGGCGAGCCCGGCTCCGCGTGGTACGTCACGAGCACGAGATCCGGGTCGTCGCCCGACACCTTCAGCGACTCGTACTGCAGCGTCATCTCGCCCACCAGCGGATGCCGCAGCCGCTTCTGCCCGTGGCCCTTGTCGGTCACCGTGTGCGCCGCCCACAGCGAGCGGAACTCCTCGCTGCGGACCGACAGTTCGCCCACCAGCGACAGCAGCTCCGGATCGTCGGGATAGACGCCGGCGTACAGCCGCAGCACGCTCACGACCTCGGTCGCCTTGCACTCCCAGTCGACGTACAGATCGCGCGCGTTGGGGTCGAGGAAGATCATCCGGGCCATGTTCCGGTCCCGCGGCTCCCACGCGTCGAGATCGCCCATCAGGGCCCGCGCCATCCGGTTCCAGGCCAGGATGTCGCCCCGCCGCCCGAGGACGAAGGCCGGCACGCCCTCCATGGCGTCGAGGAGATGCGCCAGGCCCGGCCGGATCTGCTGGGGGCGGGCGCTCGCCGCCCGCTGCCGCTTCTTCACGGTCGGCCGGGCGAGGTGCGTCAGATGGGCCCGCTCGGTGTCGCTGAGCCGCAGCGCCCGCGCGATCGAGTCCAGGACCTCCATGGACACGTTCCTGCCGTTGCCCTGCTCGAGGCGGGTGTAGTACGCCACGGACACGCCGGCCAGCTGTGCCAGCTCCTCCCGGCGCAGGCCCGGCACCCGGCGGTGCCGCCCGAACTCGGGCAGTCCCACGTCCTGCGGCTTCAGGCGTGCCCGGCGGGAGCGGAGGAATTCGCTGAGTTCGGCACTGAGGTCCATACGACCCCAGTATTCCCGTTCGTGGCCGGGAACGGACGTACGTTCCTGTCCCTGCCAGTGGTAGGCACACGGGTCGTAGGCAGAACAGTGGTCTGGGTACGGCCGGAAACCTCCGGCAGGCTTTCCGCCATGACCACGAACGTTTCCGCCATCGCTGCACCCGCCGCCAACGCCCCGCTGGAGCGCACCACCGTCCCGCGCCGCGCGGTGGGCGAGCACGACGTCCTCATCGAGATCAAGTACGCCGGTATCTGCCACTCCGACATCCACCAGGCCCGCAACGGCTGGGGAGAGGGCATCTTCCCGATGGTGCCCGGCCACGAGATCGCGGGAATCGTCACCGAGGTCGGCCCCGGCGTCACCAGGCACAAGGTCGGCGACCGCGTCGGCGTCGGCTGCTTCGTCGACTCCTGCCGTACGTGCGAGTACTGCGAGCAGGGCCTGGAGCAGTACTGCGTCAACGGCATGACCGGCACGTACAACGCCCTCGACAAGAACGGCGAGCCCACGTACGGCGGCTACTCGACCCACATCGTCGTCGACGAGAACTACACCCTGCGCATCCCCGAGGGCATCTCGCTCGACGTCGCCGCCCCGCTGCTGTGCGCCGGCGTCACCCTCTACTCGCCGCTCGCCCACTGGCAGGCCGGGCCCGGCAAGAAGGTCGCGATCGTCGGCCTCGGCGGCCTCGGCCACATGGGCGTCAAGATCGCCCACGCGCTCGGCGCCGAGGTGACGGTGCTCAGCCAGTCCCTGAAGAAGCAGGAGGACGCCCTCGAGCTGGGCGCCGACCACTACTACGCCACCAGCGACCCGGAGACCTTCACGGCCCTCCGCGGCACCTTCGACCTGGTGATCTCCACGGTCTCCGCGCCGCTGGACTTCGACGCCTACCTGAGCCTGGTCAGGACCGACGGCGCCCTGGTGAACGTCGGCGCCCCGGAGGAGCCGGTCAAGGTCGGCCTGTTCTCCCTGATCGGCGGCCGCAAGACGCTGGCCGGCTCGATGATCGGCGGCATCAAGGAGACCCAGGAGATGCTGGACTTCTGCGCCGCGCACGGCCTGGGCGCCGAGATCGAGCTGATCACCGCCGACCAGGTCAACGAGGCCTACGAGCGGGTCATCGCGTCCGACGTGCGCTACCGCTTCGTGATCGACGCGTCGACGATCTGACGACGACGGCGAGTGTCCGACGACCGCGGCGACCGCCCGACGACGGTGGCCGCGGTCCGACGACGGTGGCGACGGTCCGACGACCGTGGCGACGGCGCGGACGCGCCCGCTCAGGCGACCTTGTCGCAGAGCGGGTCGGTCGTGCCGTCGAGCATCGTCAGCGTCTTGTAGCCGGTGGGGGAGACGTCCAGGGTGTACGCGCCGTCCACCGTGTACAGGCCGCGCGGCACGTTGCCGCCGCCCGTGCCGAAGCCCGCCAGGATCGGGCCGAGCACGTACCAGCGCTGCGAGCGGTCGGGCCGGAGCTCGACCAGCGCGTGGCCGCTCGCGTCCGCGTCGTACGAGGCGCCCGTCGCCGTGTTCACCACCCGGACCACGAGCGCGCCCTGGTACTCGACGAGCTTCGTGCCGTCCGGATAGGCCCTGACCGTCCGTCGCACCACCTCGTCCACCACCGGCGCCCCCTGCACCGCGAAGTCGCAGCGCACGCCCGCCGGATACGACCAGGACGGGGAGGGCGCCGGCTCCCAGCCGGTGGCCGCGTCGGTGACGGCGCCGGCCGAGCCGGCGGCACCGGCCGGGACCGTCGCGGCGGACAGGGCGGCGCAGGCGGCGGTGAGGGAGACGAGGACACGTCGCATGGAAACTCCTTGCGGGGAAGGGCGGTCGAGCCGTTGCGGTGCCACCCTCCCGCCGCGCCCTCACCAGAACCTGACCACGGAGCTCACGACGTCCGGCGTTCCTCGCGGCGGCGGTCCTTGATCTCCTCGGCGACGCCCCAGCCGTCCCCGACCGGACCCAGGTGCCCGAGCTTGTCGGGGTTGGACACCGAGCGGATCGTCTGGATGTGCCCGTCGAGCACGTCGAGCGTCCAGGTGAACAGCACCCTGCCGTCCCGGTCGCGGAAGACCGCGCCCGGGCTGCCGTTCACCTCGCGCGCCTCGCAGGTCACGTCGACGTCGAGCAGCATGCCGTAGTACGCGGCGAGCAGACGGCCCACGTGGTCGGCGCCGACCACGGTCCTGGCCAGCTGCGGAGCCTTGCCGCCGCCGTCCCCGACCAGCTGCGCGTCGGCCGAGAGCAGCGCCCGCAGCCCGTCGACCTCGCCCGCCTGGAGCGCGTCGAAGAAGCGCGCCGCCAGCTCCTCCCGCTCCACGCGGTCCGCCTCGAAGCGCGGCCGCCCCTCCGCCATGTGCCGTCGCGCCCGTACCGCGAGCTGCCGGCAGGCCGCCTCCGAACGTCCCACCGCCGACGCGACCTCCGGGAAACCGAAACCGAAGACCTCGCGCAGCACGAACACCGCACGCTCCAGGGGACTCAGCCGCTCCAGGAGCAGCAGCGCCGCCATCGACACCGAGTCCGCGAGCTCCGCCGAGCGCTCGGGGTCCTCGTACGGGTCGGCGAGCAGCGGCTCCGGCAGCCACTCGCCGACGTACTGCTCCCGCCGGACCCGCGCCGAGCGCAGCACGTCGATGGAGATGCGGGTGACGGTCGCGGAGAGGAACGCCTTGGGCGAGACGGGCGGGTTCGGGGCGGAGGCGTAGCGCAGCCAGGTCTCCTGCACGGCGTCCTCGGCCTCGCTGACGCTGCCGAGGATCCGGTAGGCGATGGAGAACAACAGCGGCCGCAGCCCCTCGAACTCCTCGGTCCCACCGACCGCGCCCGACCCACGATTCCCGCTGGCCCTGCTGGCCCTGCTGGCCCTGCTGGCCCCGCTGGCACCGCCGGTCCCGCTCGCCCGGTCCGCCCCACCGACCCCACCGACCCCGCCGTCCCTGCCGGCCCCGCCCCACCCCTCCGCCGTGCCCGACCCGCTCATTCCGCTCTCCTCCTCGTGACCCGTCCTCGTGATCCGAGGCCGGCCGTCTCCCTGTCGGGAGACACCGCTCCACCCTCGGAGACGAGACAGCCGCCCCGTCTGTGACATGCCCCGTCTGTGACGTCCCCGCTCCCGGACATCCCGCTCCCGGACATCCCGCTCCCGGACATCCCGCTCCCGGACATCCCGCTCCCGGACATCCCGCTCCCGGACATCCCCGCTCCCGGCGCGGACCGTCCCGCCGCGGGCCGTGCCGGCGCCCGCCCTGCCTCCTAGGGTGACCCTCCATGGACTTCAGCCTCCTCGGCCCCTTCGAGGCCCGCCACGAGGGCGCGCGCGTCGAGCTCGGGACCCGCCGCCAGGAGCGGTGCCTGCTCGCGATCCTGCTGCTGGACGCGGGCCGGGTGGTGCCCGTGGCCCGGCTCGCCGAGCTGCTGTGGAACGGCGCCCCGCCCGCCTCCGCGCGCTCCACCGTGCACACCTACGTCGGCCGGGTGCGGGCCGCGCTCAAGCCGTACGGCGTGACCGTCGCCACCCGCCACGAGGGCTACGCGATCGAGCTGGACGACGGCCGGCACCGGGTGGACGTACGGGAGTTCCTCGACCTCGTCGGGCGGGCGGCGACCGCCGGCGACCCCGGCGAACAGGTGCGGTGCCACGACGCCGCGCTCGCCCTGTGGCGCGGTCCGCTGCTCGACGGCACCGCCGACGGGGCCCTGCGCGAGCGGCTCGGCGGCCGGCTGGCCGAGCTGCGGCTCTCCGCGCTCGAACAGCGGGCCGAGACCCAGCTGACCATGGGCCTGCACACCCGGGTGCTCGCGGACCTCGGCCCGCTCGCCGCCGCGCACCCCGCCAGGGAACGCCTGGTGGCGGCCCTGATGACGGCCCTCTACCGGGCCGGGCGACAGTCCGAGGCACTGGAGCTCTACGAGACCACCCGGCGCCGGCTCGACACCGAACTCGGCATCGACCCCGGCCCGGTCCTGACCACCCTCCACGACCGCATCCTGACCGGCGACCCGCGCCTGGACCGCCCGCCGGCGCCGCTGTACGCGGTCCGGGTCCGCGACCAGTGGCTGCCGTGGACGACCGGCGGGCACCCGGCCCTGGAGTTCTGCAACACGTACGCGGGCTGGCGCCGCGACCCGGCCGTGCCGGGCTCCGACTGGCTGCGCGGCTACCCGGCGCTCGCCGCCTGGGCCGGGCACCACGACCTCGCGGACGACGCCCTCGTGGACCGGCTCCTCAAGGAAGCCGCCGACCGGCCGGAGGCCGCCGCGACGGCCCTCGACGAGGCCCGGGACTTCCGCGCCGCGCTGTACGCCTGCCTCACCGACCCCGCCGACGCCCGCGCCTTCCGCACGGTCGCCGACGCGGCACGGCGGGCGGCCCGCGCTGCCGTGCTCACCCTGGGCCCCGACGGCCTCGCCCACTGGCGGCTGACTCCGTCGGCGGGCCTCGACCTCCCGCTGCTCGCGGTCGCCCGCGCCGCCGCCGACCTGCTCGCCGACCCGCGTCGGCTCACCCTCCGCGCCTGCCCGAGCGCCGACTGCGGCTGGCTCTTCCTGGACGAGTCCGGCCGCCGCCGCTGGTGCTCACTGGCGACCTGCGGCGACGGCCGGAACTGAGAAGGAACGGGCGGGCCGGCGGCGCTACTCCGCCTTGGCGACCCCGATCGGGCAGGACACGCCCGTGCCGCCGATGCCGCAGTAGCCGGCCGGGTTCTTGTCCAGGTACTGCTGGTGGTAGGCCTCCGCCGGGTAGAAGGTGCGGCCTTCGGCCGGCAGGACCGTGGTGGTGATCTCGCCGTAGCCGGAGCCGGTCAGGACCTTCTGGTACGCCTCGCGGGAGGCCTCGGCCGTCGCGGCCTGCTCGTCGGAGTGGGTGTAGACGGCGGAGCGGTACTGGGTGCCGACGTCGTTGCCCTGACGGAAGCCCTGGGTCGGGTCGTGCGACTCCCAGAACAGCTTGAGCAGCCGCTCGTACGAGACCTTCGACGGGTCGAAGACCACGCGGACGACCTCCGTGTGGCCCGTGAGGCCCGAGCAGACCTCCTCGTACAGCGGGTTCGGGGTGTAGCCGCCCTGGTAGCCGACGAGCGTCGTGTACACGCCCTCGGTCTGCCAGAACTTGCGCTCGGCGCCCCAGAAACAGCCCAGGGCGAAGTCCGCGACCTCCAGGCCCTCCGGGTAGGGGCCGAGCAGCGGCGTACCGAGGACGGTGTGGCGCTCCGGGACCTGGAACGCGGGCTCGGGACGCCCGCCCAGGGCCTGATCGGGAGTGGGGAGGACGGGGGTTCGGGACAGGAACATGCTGCATCTCTCCTCGACGGTCGGCGACAAGCACAACGCGGCGGGGCCGCAAGGGATTCCCGCCCTCGCGGCCCCGCCGCTCCCTGGCCCGGGCCCGCGGCCGTCCGGCGCTCGCGCCCGGCCGCGTGTGCCCGGCCCGTGCCCTCAGCCCGCCTTGCGGACGGTCAGTTCGCGTGCCTTCACGTACGCCTTCGCCGGGTCCCCGTAGTAGTTCCACGGGAACGCCCCGATGTGGCCGTCCACCAGCCGGAACTGCTCCAGGGCCTCCGGGTAGCGGCGCAGCTCCACCAGGTACCAGGCGAGCAGCAGCCTGACCTCGTTGAGCCGCAGGTGGTCGGCCGGCGCCGCCGCCACGTCCGCCGCCAGGGTGTCGACCATGGCCGACACCTCGGGCGTGCGGTAGCCCCGGTCGGTGTGGCCGAACGACTCGTGCTCGTACCAGCTGATCAGCGGGAACGCCGTCAGCAGGCTGCCGCGGGGAGCGGTGGCGACCACCCGGTCGGTGAACTCGCGCGCCAGTTCCACCGAGCCGCGCCACTTCTGGCACCAGTACTGCATCGCCGCGTAGTGCGCCGAGTAGTGGTGCGGGGCGCGGGCCGTGATGCGCTCCCACAGGGCGCGCATGTCGTCGTGCGAGTAGCGCAGCGCGAGCGCGACCCAGATCTCGTCGATGTACGGGGTGGGGTCGGCGGGGTTGAGTTCGGCGGCCCGGGCGATCTCGCCGCGGGCCCGGCGCATCATGCGGTGGAAGCCGTCGAACTGCTCCCGCGTGGTGTTGGCGGCCGTCGCGCTGCCGCGCAGTTCCCCGGCCAGGCTGACGGAGCTGTCGGCGCGTACGACGGCCGCGTCCGGGCTGTCGGGCTCCGCCGCCTCCCACGCCGCCAGCCACGTGTCGTCCTCGGCGGCCAGCGAGCCGAGCCGGGCCACCTGGAACGTCCGGGTCTCCCAGTCGGGACCGGCGGTGGTGGCCGACAGCAGCTCCGCGGCGGGCTTCCAGTCACCGGTGCGCGCGGCGTCGAGCGCCGCGGCGAGCGCCGGGTCGAGCGGTCGGCTCCGCTCGGTGTCGAGCCGGTCGGCCGGCAGGAAACCGAGCGCGGCCGAGCGGGCCGACACCTGCGGTGCACCGGCCGCCTGACCGGTGGCGGCCGCTCCGGACACCGCCTTCCGGGCCTTGCGGGACTGCAGCCAGAAGTAGATCGCCACGGCGATCACGATCATCGGTATGAGACGGGGCATCAGTGGATGTTCCTCGTGAGAAGGTCGGGGGCCTGTCCGGGAAGGGGACGCTCAGTGGGCCGCGGCCGGAGCGGCCGGCGTCAGCAGCGCGCGCAGCGGCCCCGTGTCCGGACGGTCGGCCGTGGCCGCGTCCAGGGCCGCGGGGAGCCGGTCCGCCGTGTCGTCGTCCAGGTCCAGGGTCGCGGGGCCGCTCCAGGAGAGCTCCCAGCGGGCGCGGCCCGAGCGCAGCAGTTCCTCGGTCACCATCGCGGACAGGCCGCGGCGCAGCGCGGGGCGGGCGAACTCGCGGGCCACGCGGCCGCTCGCCGCCGCGGCCTCCTCGGACTTCGGCAGGCGGCCGGCGATCTCCCACAGCGCGCCCGCGTCGATCGCGTCGAGCAGCCGGGGGAGCGTGACCGCCGCCCCTCCGGCCGCCGTTCGCAGCTCTTCCGCGCCCTGGGCGACCCGGGCGCTCATGGACTCGTGGACCAGTTCGGCCCATCCCAGGCGCCGCATCCGCTGTGCCTCCGGCGTCAGGGACACGTCCTCGACCGCCGCCAGCGCGGCCTCCGGATCGGCCAGCAGACCGAGCGCGGGCCCGGTGCCCTCGGCGGACCGGCCGTCGTCCGGCAGCGCCTCGATCCGGGCGACCCGCTCGGCCACCGGCGGGTGCGAGTCGTAGGGGGAGGCGGGCTCCTGCGGCAGTTCCTCGCGCAGTCCGGCCAGTTCGCCGGCGCGGGCGGCGAGCAGGTGCCGTACGCCGCCGAACACCTCGCCACGGGCGGGCAGCAGCCCGAACTCGGTGCCGAGCGTCGCGTACGACGAGAGGTAGAAGTCGTGGGCGGCGTCGATCGCGTGGATCTCGCGCAGCGCCCGCGCCGTGGCGTCGCGGCCCGCGATCCGGGCGGCGGCCAGGTCGGCGGCGAGTTCCTGGCGGCGGGCGCCGGACAGGGTGGCGCGCAGGTAGAGCCGCCCGTACGCCGAGTAGATCTTCGCCATCATGCGGTAGGTGACACCGGTGCCGGTGGTGTCGACCTCCTTGGCCGACCTGCCCTTGGCGACCCGCTTCTCGGACTTCTTCTCCTGGCGTGCCCGCTCCTGCGCGACCTTGGCGTCGGCCTTCGCGTGGAACATCGCGATCATGCGGCCGACCTGGACGCGCCCGCGGACGGTGAGCGCGGACAGACGGGTGTCCGCGTTGCCGTAGTGGCCCAGCTCGTGGGCGAGGACCGCGCGGAGCCCTGCCTCGTCGAGGCCGGCCATCAGCGGCAGTCCCAGGAACAGCCGGCGGCGGCCGCCCAGCAGGCCGAGGAAGCGGGCGTCCTCGCTGACGGCGGCGTTCACGTCGGGGGTCAGCCGGATCTCGTCCGGCGCCCGGGTGCCCACCTGCTCGGCCAGCTCGCGCACGGTCGCCCACAGCCGGGGCTCGTCCGTCTCGCTGACGAGGAGTCCGCCGGGCTCGTCGTCACGCGGGGTCCGCAGCATGAACATGCCCCGGACGACGGGGATCGCCAGGACCACGGTGACCACGAAGATCTTGAGCCGGACGGCCGCGGGCGCCCACACCCACGACGCCCAGTCGACGGCACCGAGCAGCGCGAGCAGCCCGAGGCCGAGCAGATAGAAACCGGAAAGCAGTACGAACGCGCGCACGGCACGCAGAGTCGCGCCCATCGGGCAGAGTCCCCCCACGGGAAATACGGAAACGGCAGGCATGTGGGGGGAGTGCGGAGTATCGCCTACCCGCGGGTAGGACGTCCAGCAGATTCCGCGCGCGGGCCGGCCGGCCCCCCGTCACCGGCGCGAGATCGCCGCGCCCTCCCAGCACCGGCGCCCGCGCCCCCGGAGCGGGCCCCGCGCCCCGGTCACCTCGGCAGCGTCGCCGGGCTCCCGCCGTTCGCCTCGTACGCCGCCACCACCAGGTTCCGCCGCAGCGTGTACGCCGCCGCCGGGTCCTCGTCCAGCGTCCACGGCAGCGCGCCCACGTAACCGTCCACCTTCACCAGGAGCTGCATGGCCTCGCTCCAGCGCTCCGCGCCCAGCAGGAACTCCACGAGCAGGTGCCGCACGTGCGCCAGCATCGGGTCGTCGACCCGCGCCGAGTGCACCGCGTACATGGCGCCCTCCACGGCCTTGGTCACCACCGCCGTGCGGTGGAAGTCCACGCCGACGACGAACTCGGGCCGGTTCTCGAAGACCGCGAACAGCGGCAGCGCCGCGAGCAGCGAACCGCGCGGTGCGCGGGCGGCGGCCGTCGTCGCGAAGTGGTCCGCCTCCTCACGCGAGCCGTGCCACTTCTCGCACCAGTAGTGCAGCGCCGCCAGATGCGCGCCCATGTGCTCCGGCGCCCGGTCGATGACCTTCGCCCACACCAGGTCGAACTCCTCGTGGGCGTAGCCGAGTCCACGGGCCACGGCGAGCTGCGAGATGTACGGCACGGGGTCGCCCGGCGCGAGGAGCGCGGCCTGCTCGCACGCCGTCCTCGCCTCCTCCAGGATGACCCGGAAGTCCTGCGTGCCCGCCGTCGAGGTGCGCCACGCCTGCTGCACCAGGAACTCGGCGTACACCTGCGCGCCGCCCGGGTCCTTGGGCGCCTCGGCCCGCCAGGAGCGCAGCCACGCACCGCCGACGCCGGGCCGCTCGGCCAGCTCGAGGGAGGCCGCGCCCGCGAAGGCCTGGACCCGCTGCCAGCGGATCTCGCCCTCCTTCTCGGTGCCCTTCAACAACTGCGAAGCAGCCCGCCAGTCCTGCGTCGCCTGCACCACGTCGAGCACGTCGAGGAGATCCCGGTCCGGTCCCGGCAGCCGCACGTCCTGCTCCTCCTGGCGCAGGAACCCGTACGCCTCGGGGTCCGCCGCGTCGGGCGAGCCGGGCGCCACGGGGCGGATGACACCGCGCCTGCCGCGCCACACGAAGGGAGCCAGAACGCCGAACAACATGCCCAGCGCGATGAGGAACCACAGAATCTCCATGCGTCCATTGTCCAGGACGCTCCGGCACACCTGCTGAGACACCGGGCGGCGGCCCGGACACGGGACTACGCTCCTGCATCATGAGCGACCAGCACTCCCACCAGAGCTTCGAGACCCGCGCCATCCACGCGGGCAACACCGCCGACCCGCTGACCGGCGCGGTCGTCCCGCCCATCTACCAGGTGTCCACCTACAAGCAGGACGGTGTGGGCGGACTGCGCGGCGGCTACGAGTACAGCCGCAGCGCCAACCCGACCCGGACCGCGCTGGAGGAGAACCTCGCGGCCCTGGAAGGCGGCCGCCGCGGCCTCGCCTTCGCCTCCGGCCTCGCCGCCGAAGACTGCCTGCTGCGCACCCTGCTCGTCCCCGGCGACCACGTCGTCATCCCCAACGACGCCTACGGCGGCACCTTCCGCCTGTTCGCGAAGGTCGTCCAGCGCTGGGGCGTCGACTTCTCCGTGGCGGACACCTCGGACGTCGAGTCGGTGCGCGGCGCGATCAACGACCGTACGAAGCTGGTCTGGGTCGAGACGCCCTCGAACCCGCTGCTCGGCATCACCGACATCGAGGCCGTCGCGGGCGTCGCCCGGCAGGCCGGCGTGAAGCTGGTCGTCGACAACACCTTCGCCTCCCCGTACCTCCAGCAGCCGCTGTCGCTGGGCGCGGACGTCGTCGTGCACTCGCTCACCAAGTACATGGGCGGCCACTCCGACGTGGTCGGCGGCGCCCTGGTGACGGCCGACGCGGAGCTCGGCGAGGAACTGGCCTACCACCAGAACGCGATGGGCGCGGTCGCCGGCCCGTTCGACTCGTGGATCGTGCTGCGCGGCATCAAGACGCTCGCCGTCCGCATGGACCGGCACAGCGAGAACGCCGGCAAGGTCGTCGAGATGCTGACCCAGCACCCGAAGGTCACCCAGGTCCTCTACCCGGGCCTGCCGGAGCACCCGGGCCACGAGGTCGCGGCCAAGCAGATGCGCGCCTTCGGCGGCATGATCTCGTTCCGCGTGCAGGGCGGCGAGGAGGCGGCGGTCGAGGTCTGCAACCGCGCCAAGCTGTTCACCCTGGGCGAGTCCCTGGGCGGCGTCGAGTCGCTGATCGAGCACCCGGGCCGGATGACGCACGCGAGCGTCGCGGGCTCGGCCCTGGAGGTCCCGGCGGACCTGGTCCGCCTGTCGGTCGGCATCGAGAACGTCGACGACCTGCTCGCGGACCTGCGCGAGGCGCTCGGCTAGCCGCCACGCCTCCGGCGCGACCGCGCCGCACCGACGACGGCGGGGAGGGGTGCGGGGCCGGAGCGGGGGTGGGGGTGTCCGGACGTTTTAGCCTCCTCCACGAGCGAAGCGAAGTTGTGGTTGGCTGCCGGGAACCCCCACCCCCCGGGGGGGGGGCGGGACCCCCGCCCCACAAACCCCCCCGCCGGC
>NZ_JBHXTJ010000023.1:0-78625 GCF_042677525.1 Streptomyces sp. NPDC127114 | reverse complement strand
AAGTGGAGGTGGCAGTCCGGACACCCCCACCCCCGTGGGAGGTCCCGGACCCCGGCACCAGACCCACCCGGCCGGGCCGGTGTCACCAGCCCTCCAGCGGTGGCGTCGTGCCGGCCGGCGGGACCTCCCACGGGCGGGCCACCGACGCCCACACCACGAAGGCGACGGCCGCCGCGGCGAGCAGCGTCCACCAGATGCGGCGCAGCAACCGGTCCCGGCGCAGCAGGCGGGTGCCGCGGGCGACGGCCCGGGCGGTGAGGTCGCCGGGGACGTGCGGGTGGCCGGCCTCCATCATCCGGCGGACCGCGTCCTCCTTGCGTTCGTGGCGGTTCACGAGGCCGCCGCCCGCAGCGCGCTCACGGCCCGCGCGCAGACGGCCCGTATCCGGTCCTCGGGCACCCCGAGCAGCGCGGCGGTCTGCTCCTCGGCGACGCCCTCGTACAGCCGGAGCACGACGACGAGACGTTCCTGCGGCGTGAGGGAGGAGAGCACCCCGCCCCGGCCGCGGTGGTACCGCCGGGCGCTCCGGGCGAAGCGGCCGGCCAGGTCGGAGCGGGTGACCTCGTACGGGTCCTCGCCGCGCAGCCGGTCCCAGTGGGCGTAGGTGTGCGCGAGGGAGGCGGTCAGGAGGTCCTGGGCGAGCGGGTTGCGGTGCGCGGGCTCGGTGGTGAGCAGCGTCGCGACGTGCAGCAGCCGGCCCGACGCCCCGGCCGTGAACGCCGTGAACTCCCGGGTGCGGTGGGCTTCTTCGCCGCCGTGGCCGTTTCCGGTCTCTCGCACGTCCTCAGTTGAGGGCAGGGCGCGGCCGGGGTCAAGCCCCGTGTCCGGGGCGCGGGGTCACGACTTCGGCGCGGTGTCGTCGGCCGTGGCCGGCAGGCCCGACTGGCGTGCCGAGAGCGCGGAGTTGAAGCGGGTGAGGAGCGAGCAGAAGGACTCCCGCTCGGCGGGCGTCCAGCCCTCGGTGACCTCCGCCATCAGCTGCCGCCGCGAGGCGCGGACCTCCTCCAGGCGGGCCTGGCCGCGCGGGGAGAGCTGGAGCACGACGGCGCGGCCGTCCTCGGGGTGCGAGGTGCGCTTGACCAGGCCGGTGTCGACGAGCGGGGCGACCTGGCGGGTGACCGTGGACGAGTCGATGCCCATGCCCGCGGCGAGTGCCTTGACGCCCATCGGGCCTTCCTGGTCGAGCCGGTTGAGCAGCAGGTAGGCGGCGCGGTCCATCGAGTTGCGCAGCTGCCCGGTGCCGCCGAGCCGGGTCTGCTCGGCCCGCCGGGCGAAGACGGCCACCTGGTGCTGGAGGGCGTCGAGGAGACCGGGGTCGAGCTCAGTCGTCATGTCCTGAGACGTGGGCATGGCTGTGGTGGCTCTCTCGTGCGGTGGTCGGTTGGTGGGGGACAGAGTACGCGGCGTTTCCGGGGTCCGTACCGGCGCTGCACGATCCGGATATGCTGCGAGACTTCTGTCATGAGCTTCCGTAGGCCAGACCCCTTGCATCGGCTGATGCTCGACGACGTGCGCGGGGCGCAGAAGATGCTCGCCGGGGTGGCCCGGGTGACCGCGATGGAGGGCAGCCGTCACCTGTCCTCGCTGGTCGGCTCGCCGGTGCACCTCAAGTGCGAGAACCTCCAGCGCACCGGCTCGTTCAAGCTGCGCGGCGCGTACGTGCGGATCGCGGGGCTGCGGCCCGAGCAGCGGGCGGCCGGGGTGGTCGCCGCCTCGGCGGGCAACCACGCGCAGGGCGTGGCCCTGGCCTCGTCGCTGCTCGGGGTGCACGCGACGGTCTTCATGCCGGTGGGCGCCCCGCTGCCCAAGGTGGCGGCGACCCGCGAGTACGGGGCGGAGGTGCGGCTGCACGGGCAGGTGGTCGACGAGACGCTGGCGGCGGCGGAGGACTACGCACGGGAGACCGGCGCGGTCTTCATCCATCCCTTCGACCACCCGGACATCATCGCGGGGCAGGGCACGGTGGGTCTGGAGATCCTGGAGCAGTGCCCGGAGGTGAGGACGATCGTCGTCGGCGTCGGCGGCGGCGGTCTGGTCGCGGGCATCGGTCTCGCGGTGAAGTCGGTGCGGCCCGACGTGCGGGTCGTCGGCGTGCAGGCGGAGGGCGCGGCGGCCTATCCGCCCTCGCTCGCGGCGGGCCACCCGGTGGCGGTCGAGTCGCCGGTGACGATGGCGGACGGCATCAAGGTGGGGCGCCCCGGCGACGTGCCGTTCAGCCTGGTGCAGGAGTACGTGGACGAGGTCCGCACCGTCTCGGAGGACGCGCTGTCGTCGGCGCTGCTGCTGTGCCTGGAGCGGGCCAAGCTGGTGGTGGAGCCGGCCGGGGCGAGCCCGGTGGCGGCGCTGCTGGCCGATCCGGGGGCGTTCCGGGGCGGCGGGCCGGTGGTGGCGGTGCTGTCCGGCGGCAACGTCGACCCGCTCCTGATGCAGCGGATCCTGCGGCACGGCATGGCGGCCGGAGGCCGCTATCTGAGCCTGCGTCTGAAGGTGACCGACCGGCCGGGCGCGCTGGCGACGCTGCTGGCGGTGCTGACGGTGGTGGACGCGAACGTCCTGGACGTGAGCCATGTGCGGACCGATCCGCGACTCGGCCTCACGGAGGCGGAGGTGGAGCTGCACCTGGAGACGAAGGGCCCGGAGCACTGCGAGGAGGTCGCTGCGTCGCTGCGGGAGGCGGGGTACACGATTCTGGGCTGACCGGGCCGCTGAGCCGGGCCGGGCCGGGCTTGGCCGGGCTGGGCTTGGCGGGGCTGGGCCGGCCCCGGCCGGGCGCGTGCCGTCGCGCGTAAATCGGTTGTGTGTCGCGATGTATCGCGTTAGCTTGTGGTGTGGGTCACGGGACTGCCGGGCGCTCTCCATCCGGCATCCCTAGACTTGGACAGAAATGCTCAAATCCCGCCACATCTGCTGGGAGACCCCACATGGCAGGCGCGATCCACGCCGAAGGTCTGGTGAAGACCTTCGGTGACGTACGAGCTCTGGACGGCGTGGACCTCGACGTCCCCGAGGGCACCGTCCTGGGCCTGCTCGGCCCGAACGGCGCGGGCAAGACGACCACCGTGCGCGTCCTCACCACACTCCTGAGACCCGACAGCGGCCGGGCGGTCGTCGCCGGGATAGACGTGCTCAAGCACCCCAACGAGGTGCGGCGCTCCATCGGCCTCTCCGGCCAGTTCGCCGCCGTCGACGAGTACCTGACCGGCCGCGAGAACCTCCAGATGGTCGGGCAGCTGTACCAGATGAACGGGAGGGCGGCGAAGGCCCGGGCGGACGAGCTCCTGGAGCGGTTCAACCTCGCCGATGCCGCCGACCGGACCGCCAAGACCTACTCCGGCGGCATGCGCCGCCGCCTCGACCTGGCAGCCGCCCTGGTCGTCTCCCCGCCCGTGATGTTCATGGACGAGCCCACCACCGGCCTCGACCCCCGCAACCGCCAGTCGCTGTGGGAGGTCATCCAGGACCTCGTCGCCGGCGGCACCACCCTCCTCCTCACCACGCAGTACCTGGAGGAGGCCGACCACCTGGCGCACGACATCTGCGTCGTCGACCACGGCAGGGTCATTGCCCGCGGCACCTCCGACGAGCTCAAGGCCCAGACGGGCGGGGAGCGCGTCGAGGTCGTCGTCCACGAACGGGGCATGATCCCCGCCGCCCGCGAGATCCTCGCCCGCTACGGCATCGCCGGCATCGGCCACGGCGAGATCAGCGTCGAGGACCACACCCGCAAGCTGACCGTCCCGGTCACCGGCGGCGCCAAGATCCTCGCCGAGGTCATCCGCGACCTGGACGCCGTCGGCGTCGAGATCGACGACATCGGTCTGCGCCGCCCCACCCTCGACGACGTCTTCCTCTCCCTCACCGGCCACGTGGCCGAGCAGGCGGACGAGGAGAACGGCGACGGCCCGCCACCGGACGCCCGCGGCAGACGCGCGAAGCAGCAGGCCAGGGAGACGGTGAAGGAGGCGGCCAGGTGACCGCACTGACCGACACCGCCGCGCGGCCGAAGGCCCGCGGCGCGATCACCCAGTCGATCGCCGACTCGCTGATCGTCACCAAACGCAACCTGATCAGGATGATGCGCATCCCGGAGATGATCATCTTCGGCCTCATCCAGCCGATCATGTTCGTGGTGCTGTTCAGCTACGTCTTCGGCGGCTCCATGCAGATCGGCAGCTCCACCTCGCCGCAGGTCTACCGCGAGTTCCTGATGGCGGGCATCTTCGCCCAGACCGTCACCTTCGCCACGGCCGGCGCGGGCGCGGGCATCGCCGACGACATGCACAAGGGCCTCATCGACCGCTTCCGCTCGCTTCCCATGGCCCGCGGCGCGGTCCTCACCGGCCGCACCCTCGCCGACCTCGTGCAGACCACGCTCACCGTCGTCGTCCTCGCGATAGTCGGCCTGCTGGTCGGCTGGCGGATCCACGAGGGCGTCCCCAAGGCCCTCCTGGCCTTCGCGCTGCTGCTCCTCCTCGGCTACGCCTTCTCGTGGATCGGTGCGCTCATCGGCCTCTCGGTGCGCACGCCCGAGGCCGCCACCTCCGGCGGACTGATCTGGCTCTTCCCGGTCACGTTCATCTCGACGGCGTTCGTGGACTCCAGCAAGCTGCCCTCCTGGCTGCAGCCCGTCGCCGAGTGGAACCCGTTCAGCGCGACCGTCCAGGCCTGCCGCGAGCTCTTCGGCAATCCGGGCGTCTCGACGTCCGACGCCTGGCCGATGCAGCACCCGGTGTGGGCGTCGCTGCTCTGGTCGCTGCTGATCATCGTGGTCTTCCGCACGCTCTCGGTACGCAAGTACCGGTCGGCGACGGCCTGAGGAAACCGCTCCGATCAGGGCAGGTAGCCGGAGGTGACCCGGCCGTCGGAGAGGAGGACGAAGACCGCCCCTCCGGCGGCCAGGACGCCGTTCGTGCCGTCGGAGGGCGGGAGGGAGTCCACGGGATCGCTCAGGTGGACCTTGGGGTATTCACGCGTATCGGCCGGCGGGTTCTCCAGAGGCAGCGCGGAGACCTGGCTGCCGTTCACCGCCAGCAGGCGGTCGCCCGCGAAGTACACGCGCTCGACGGCCCCCTTGCTGCCGAAGTAGACCGCCGACCGCTGCCAGCGCTCGGCGCCCGTACTCAGGTCGTACGTGGAGAGCCGGACTCCGTCGGTCATGGCCACGATGCCCTGCGCGTTCACCGCCGGCGCCCCCAGGAACCGGACGCCCGCGCCGACGGTCCGCTCCCGCTCCAGCGTGCCCGAGTCCAGCACGGACACGCCGCGCCCGGACCCCTCGCACAGCACGCTGTCCCGGTGCACGGTCACCGCGTAGCACCCGTCGGCGTCCGAGCCGCGCGCGGTCTCCCGGCCCGTACGGGCGTCGAGCGCGAGGACCCGGCCGTTGCCGGGGACGAAGACGGAGCCCCCGGAGGCCACCGGCTGCTCCGGGATGACGTCGAGCGGCGCCTTCCACAGCTCCTTGCCGCCCTCGCCGGGCCGCACCGCCGTGACGAGACCGGAGCGCTCGTCCGCCACGTTCACATACGTCGAGTAGAGCACCCCGTCGTGCAGATCGGTGCCCTTGACCGCCCAGTCGCCGTCCGGCACGGCACGCCGCCACCGCTCGGCGCCGTCCCTGAGCGCGTACGCCCGGACGCCGTCCGGGCCGGTGACGGCCACCAGGTCGCCGACGACCGCCGGATACTGCGAGGCCACGCGCGGGGCCTCGCCCCGGCCCGGCTTCGACCACAGCACCCGGCCGTCGGCGGCCGCGAGCGCCGCCACGGCGCCGCCAGGACCCGTGCAGACCAGCACCTCGGGGGAGAGGGCGCAGGACTCGGCCGGCGTGTCGAACTTCCGTGACCAGGGCGCCCAGCCCGCCGGACGCGAGGAGCGCTGCGTGCCGACCGTGCCGTAGTCGCCGGTGTGGCCCTCGCCGCCGAACGGGAGGACGACCTGGTCCAGCGTCCGCGGCGCGTCCGCACCGGACGGCGCCGCCGACGCACTCCCCGACGGTCCTCCGCCCGTCACACCGCCCTGGCCGCCCTGCCCGTCCCGGCCGCCGAGCACCACCACGCCCACCGACGCCACCACCGCCGCCGCGACCGCCACGGCGGCGATCCGCGCCCACGGGCGACGCCGGGGCTCCGGCGCGTCCGGCCCGGCGTCCGCCGCGGCACCCGCCCCGGCCGCCGGCCGCCCGCCGACCGCCGTGGGCGAGTACGGCACCACCGGCGCCAGCGTCGGCAGATCCGCCACGCCCGCGCCCGACGACGCCGCCTCGCCGGCCTCCCGCGCCGCGTCCCCGTACTCGGCGAGCAGCGACAGCACCCCGCCCGGCCACGGAAAGACCTCCGTGCCCCGGCCCCCGAGCCGCCCCGCCAGCTCCGCCGCCGTCGGCCGCTCCGCCGGGTCGAGCCGCAGACACCGCTCCACCACCGGCCGCAACTCCTCCGGCACGCCGGAGAGTTCGGCGTCGGCGCGGCTGATCCGGTAGATCACCGCCGCCATCTCGTCGTCGTGGAACGGCCCGCGGCCGCTCGCCGCGAACGCGAGCACCGCGCCCAGGCAGAACACGTCCGACGCGGGCACGACCGCCCGGCTGCCGGTCAGGTGCTCCGGCGACATGAACCCGGGCGAGCCGACCACCAGGCCCGTCGAGGTCAGCGCCGTCGCCTCGAAGGCCTGCGCGATGCCGAAGTCGATCAGCTTCGGGCCGCTCGCGCCGAGCAGCACGTTCGCCGGCTTCAGGTCCCGGTGCAGCACCTTCGCCGCGTGCACCGCCTCCAGCGCGCGCGCCAGCGTGACGCCCAGCTCCCGTACGGCGGCGACCGGCAGCCGCCCGGACCGCACGACCGCCTCCGCGAGCGAGGGCCCCGGCACGTACTCGGTCGCGAGCCACGGCGCCGGCGCGTCCGCGTCCGCGTCCACGAGCCGCGCCGCGTACGGGCTGCGCACCGCCCGCGCCGCCGTGATCTCGCGCCGGAACCGGGCCCGGAAGTCCCCGTCGACCTCCAGGTCCTCCCGTACGGTCTTCACGGCGACCATGCGGTACGGATCGGCCGTCGGCCCGTCCGCCCGGCAGGCCAGATGGACCTCGCCCATGCCGCCCGCGCCGAGCCGGGCGAGCAGCCGGTAGGGGCCGACGAGCCGCGGCGGCCCGGCGGGAAGTGCTTCCAGCACGGTCAACGCGCCTTTCTGCTCGGGTTGTTCGGGCGACTGGTCCGGGGTCTGTCCCGGCGACTACCGGGGCAGCTCGACGGAGACCACGACACCCTGGTCGTACACCAGGTAGGCGATCCCGCCGACGGGCAGCACCTCCGGAGCCCGCAGCATCTCGTCGTACCGCACCCCGTCGAGCGGTTTCGCGGGGCCCTTGTCGGCCCGCGGTCCGGGCGCACCCGGCACCGCGGTGCTCCGCAGCCCGGCCGGCCTGCCCTTCGCGTCCAGCCGCACGGTGTGGAGCGACGAGTAGTCGGCGTACACGATCCGGTCGTCCACGAGGAGCGGTGCCGACCAGGCGTGGGAGAGCCCGGCGGGCGCGGCCTTCGCCGCGTACGCACCCGTCTCGCTGCCGTCACGCGGGTCGTACACCTTCAGCCCGCCGTTCTCGCCGTCGTGACCGATCGCCGCGGTCGGGGTCAGGACCGCCGGCCGCAGCGTGGCGACGGAGGACGGCAGGCTCGCCTTGGACGCGAGCGTGGCGGCGTCGAGCAGGTGCAGGTTCTCCGGCTCGCCGGCGCTGTGCGGGAGGTCGGCGCAGTAGGCGTTCGCGCCGAGGACCTTGATCTCCTCACAGGTGCGGGCGTCGGCGTCGACCTGCCCGCGCAGGTCTCCGGTCCCGGCGTCGTAGGCGACGAGCCCGCCGTCGCTCAGCGCGTAGACCAGGCCCTCGGCGTACGCGACCGGTTCGAAGTCCTTGTAGTCCGAGCGCGCGAGGTCGGCGTTGGAAAGCCCCTTCGACCAGAGCTCCCGGCCGTCGCCGAGTCCGTACGCCACCAGGCGGGTCTGCCCGCCCTCGCCCGTCGAGGCGAGGAACAGCGTGCCGTCGCCCACGACCGGACGGCTCACCACGCCGTGCCCGCCACCCGACTCCTGCTCCCATCGCACCGCGCCGGTGCGGGCGTCGCGCACCTGGAGCGTCGTTTCGCCGGCCAGCGCGACGAGGTCGTGGTGGACGGTCGGCCGGGCCGAACCGCCCGCCACGACGACCGCTCCCGTGGGGCTGATGTAGCTGTCGTCGTTCCGCGGGTCCTCGATCAGGTTCGCCTCCCACAGCTTCTCCCCGTTCGCCGGGTCGACCGCCTCGTACCGTCCGTCCGTCGTCCGGCACACCAGGGCCTTCTCGTTCCCCGAGCAGCCGAACGCCGGTGCCGACAGCTTCGCCCGCCACGGCTTCCAGCCCGCCGGGCGCTGGGCGGCGTTCTGCGGGACGACCCCGGAGGCGTCGGCCAGACCGCGGTCGTCGACGCCCGGGACGCGCGGGCCGGAGGCGGCGGGCGGGGCGGCCGTCGGCTTCTTCGAGCCGGGGTCCGGCTCCGGCCACAGCAGGTACGCGCCGATGCCGCCGCCCAGGACGGCGAGGGCCGCCACGGCGGCGACGAGCCCACGGCGGCGCCGCCCCGGGGCAGGGCCAGCGGGAGCCGAGGGCGCCTGTGTGGCCGCCGCGTGCAGCGGGTCCGGGCCCGCCGCTGCCGCGGGCGCGCCGGGCGGCGTCGCCGGGGCCGCGGGGACCTCGACGAGCGGGCCGCCCGCCGCGACCAGCTGGGCCAGCTCCCGCCCGTACTCGCCGATGTGCTCCCGTACGGCCTCCGGCCACGCGGGCGCGGGGCCGCCGTCGCCGCCGAGGAGCTCCACCAGCGCCTCGGGCGTCGGCCGGTCCGCCGGGTCCCGGGACAGGCAGGAGGCGACGACGCCGCGCAGTTCCTCGGGCACCCGCGTCAGGTCCGCCTCGGCCTGCGAGACGCGGTAGAGGACGGCGGCCACCGGCCCGTCGCCGAACGGGTCCTCGCCGGTCGCCGCGTAGCAGAGCAGCGAGCCGAGGCAGAAGACGTCCGAGGCCCCGGTCACGTGCCGGGCGCCGGCCACGTGCTCGGGCGACATGAAGGAGGGCGTGCCGACCATCAGGCCGGTCGCCGTCATCGTCGTGGCGCCGCTCGCCCGCGCGATGCCGAAGTCGATCAGGCGCGGCCCGTCGACGGCGAGCATGACGTTGCCGGGCTTGAGGTCGCGGTGCAGCACCCCGGCCCCGTGCAGGTCGGCGAGGGCGCGCGCGACCCGCGCGCCGAGCGCCCGCACGGTGGCGACGGGCAGCGGGCCGCCGCGCCGCACGGCCTGGGCGAGGCTGGGCCCGGGCACGTAGGCCGTGGCGAGCCAGGGCACCTCGGCGTCGGCGTCGCCGCCGACGGGCGCGGCGGCGTGGGCGCTGCGGACCAGTCCCGCGACCCGGATCTCGCGGCGGAAGCGCTCGCGGAAGGCGGGTTCGCCGGCGACGTCACGCCGTACGGTCTTGACGGCGACGTACTCGGCGGAGCGTGCGCCGGCGCCGGGACCGCCCGGGGTCCGCGCGGTGTCCGTGGCGCCCGGGCCGTCCGGTGTCGGCGCGGTGTCGGTGGCGCCGGGGCCGTCCGGGGTTCGGCCGGGGGCGTCCAGGCGGGCCAGGTACACCTCGCCCATGCCGCCCGCGCCGAGCCGGGCCAGCACCTCGTACGGCCCGATCCGACGTGGCGTGCCCTCGCGCAGCGGTCCCAGCATCTGCCCGTCCTCCCGTGCCTGCGGCGCCGACTCCCAAGATCATTACACGGTTGCGTGCGCGGATTGCATGAGCATGACGAAGGGCCGGACCCCGGTGGGGATCCGGCCCTTCGCGCGGAACGAACGCGGAAGAAGAGCGTCAGCCGGTGTACGGCTTGGCGCTCATGATCTTCACCATGGCCTTCTTGCCGTTCGGCAGCTCGTACTCGGCCTCGTCACCGACGGAGTGGCCGATGACGCCGGCGCCCAGCGGGGACTGCGGGGAGTAGGTCTCGATGGTGTCGCTCGCGTACTCGCGCGACGCGAGCAGGAACTCCAGGGTGTCGCTCTCGTCGCCGTCGAACGCGATCGTCACGACCATGCCCGGGCCGACCACACCGGTGTCCTCCGGGGCCTCGCCGACCTTGGCGTTCTGCAGGAGCTGGGTGAGCTGGCGGACCCGGAGCTCCTGCTTGCCCTGCTCCTCCTTGGCCGCGTGGTACCCGCCGTTCTCGCGCAGGTCGCCCTCTTCGCGCGCCGCGGCGATCTTGGCTGCGATCTCGGTACGCGCGGGACCAGACAGGTACTCAAGCTCTTCCTTGAGCTTGTTGTACGCCTCCTGGGTGAGCCAGGTGACGTTGTCGCTGGTCTGGGTCACAGGTGCTCCTCGTAGGTACTGGGAATACAAAGCTCGCCCTGCACGTAAGGCCGCTTTTTCAGCATGCGCCTTCCGAACGGGCGAAACCACGAGCCTAACAATGAGTGGCGAAAAGCGGGAGGACATAAACGCGCGCTTTACGTCACCCCAGGTCACCGGCGTGGCCTGCCGGGGGCGCTACCCCGGCTCCCTACCCACTGCTACCGGGCCGTACACCCGATCAGCTCGGCGCTGGTGGCCCTCGCGGTGGTGCGGATCGAGTAGACCTCGTCGACCCGGCCGCCGGCCTCGTCGACCGCGACGTCCTTGCGGCCCACCTCGGCGCCGTCCTCGGAGCGGGAGCGCAGGGTGCAGACGCCGTGGGCGTCGGCGTCCTTGCGGATCTCCAGGTGCACCTGGACCTCGCTGTCGCTGACCACGTCGAACTTGATCAGCTCGGCGCTGATCTTGCTGTCGACGACGTAGTACCAGCCGAACCAGCCCGTCACGGCCAGGAGGAGGGTGCCGAGCACGGCCCCGGCGATCTTCAGCGTGCGATCGGCGCGCTCGTCCGCGGAGCGCCCGTAGCGCCCCTCGGTCAGGCCCTCTCGCACCGCGCTCATGATCGTTCCTCTCGCCGCAGGGGTGCCGGAATTTTCCCACCCCCGATTCCGTCACTATAGAGACCTCCCTAGGCGACGAATCACTGAGGATCGAGTCTTGACTGAGCAGCTGCGACTGATGGCCGTTCACGCCCACCCCGACGACGAGTCGAGCAAGGGCGCGGCGACGATGGCCAAGTATGTGTCCGAGGGGGTGGAGGTCCTGGTCGTGACCTGCACGGGCGGCGAGCGCGGCTCCATCCTCAACCCGAAGCTCCAGGGCGACCCGTACATCGAGGCGAACATCCACGAGGTGCGCCGCAAGGAGATGGACGAGGCCCGCGAGATCCTCGGCGTCCGGCAGGAGTGGCTCGGCTTCGTCGACTCGGGCCTGCCCGAGGGCGACCCGCTGCCCCCGCTGCCCGAGGGCTGTTTCGCCCTGGAGGACGTGGACGCCGCCGCGGGCGCGCTGGTCCGCAAGATCCGTGCCTTCCGTCCGCAGGTCATCACGACCTACGACGAGAACGGCGGATATCCGCACCCCGACCACATCATGACCCACAAGATCACGATGGTGGCCTTCGAGGGCGCGACCGATACCGAGAAGTACCCGGAGGCCGAGTTCGGCCCCGCCTTCCAGCCGCAGAAGCTGTACTACAACCAGGGCTTCAACCGCCCGCGCACCGAGGCCCTGCACCAGGCCCTGCTCGACCGGGGCCTGGAGTCGCCGTACGGGGACTGGCTCAAGCGCTGGGACGAGTTCGAGCGCAAGGAGCGCACCCTCACGACCTTCGTGCCGTGCGCGGAGTACTTCGAGACCCGCGACAAGGCCCTGATCGCCCACCGCACCCAGATCGACCCCGACGGCGGCTGGTTCCGGGTGCCGATGGAGATCCAGAAGGAGGTCTGGCCGACGGAGGAGTACGAGCTCAGCAAGTCCCTCGTGGACACCTCCCTCCCCGAGAGCGACCTCTTCGCGGGCATCCGGGACAATGCCTAGCATGAGCGCACACCTGGCACTGACCGAGCTCGTCCCCTTCGCCGCGAAGGAGCTGGACGAGAACAAGGTGACCCCCGGCGTCCTCGGCTTCGTCGTCTTCGCCGTCCTGGCGCTGGCCGTCTGGATGCTGATGAAGTCGATGAACCGCCACATGCACAAGATCGACTTCACCGAGGCCCCGGACCCGGCCGCCGCCACGGCCGCCCCGGCGTCCGAGGGCCCGGCGAAGAAGTAGCGGTACGAGCGGGGCGCGACGACACCGACCGGTGCCGCCGCGCCCCGAGGCGTACCCGCTCACCGGCTCCCTCGTCACGGCGGGAGCGGCCGGCGGTGACCGGCGGGCGACAGCGGCAGCCGCGCCGGCTCCGCCCTCAGGCCACCTCCACCGGCACCCCCATCACCTCCCGCGCCTGCCTCCCCGGAATCATCCCCAGCTCCCACGCCTGCCGGGCGGACTCCGGTGCGGCGGGGCGGTCCAGGATCAGGGAGTAGGCCTCGGCGTAGTCCTCCAGGCGCGGGTCGCGCAGAGGGTGGCGGGAGTCCGTCAGGGCGGTCAGTTCCGCGCGGGCCGCCGCCGGGTCGGGCAGCAGGGTGCAGCGCAGGAAGCGGGCCCAGTCGGCGCCGCGCCGGTCGTCGTACGAGAGGAAGAGCCGCGCGGCCTCCTCGCAGAGGTCCAGCGCCTGGGCCGTGCGGTCGTTGCCGG
Source organism: Streptomyces sp. NPDC127114 (assembly GCF_042677525.1). Taxonomy (NCBI): domain Bacteria; kingdom Bacillati; phylum Actinomycetota; class Actinomycetes; order Kitasatosporales; family Streptomycetaceae; genus Streptomyces; species Streptomyces sp. NPDC127114. Next base: position 65,969 of record NZ_JBHXTJ010000023.1, on the reverse strand, counting down.
CGTCGATCAGGGCCAGCTCCAGGCAGGTCCAGGCCTCGCCGTGGGCGACGCCGATCCGGCGGAAGTCGGCCCGGGCGTCCATGAGGAGCTGGCGGGCGAAACCGGAGTTGCGCAGGTTCCCGGTCTGCGCCGCCCGCTGGTCCCGGGTGACCCGCCCCGAGTGGTGGCGGGCACATGCCAAGCCGTAGACGTCCCGCATCCGCGAGAACATCGTCCGCGCCCGCTCCAGCTCCCGCACGGCCTGGTCCCGGTCGCCCCGCTCCTCCAGCGCGTGCCCCAGGTAGTAGAGCGTCCACGCCTCGCCTCGGGCGTCCTCCTGCTCGCGGTGCCGGGCGAGCGCCTGCCGGAGCCCGTCCACCGCCGCGGCCGTGTCCCCGGCGACCAGCCGAGCCCGGGCCAGCTGGGTCAGCGCCCACGCCTCGCCGCGCCCGTCGTGGGTGCGGCCGTACCGGTCGAGCGCGAGCCGCAGCTCCTCCTCCGCCCGCGTCACCTCGCCCATCCGCAGGAAGACCTGCCCCAGCTGGAAGTGCGCCCACGCCTCGCCGTGCAGCGACTCGTGCTCCCGGTGCAGCGCGAGGGCACGGTCCAGCAGCGTCAGCGCCTCCGCGAGACCGGCCCGGTCCCGCTCGACGGCGGCCAGCGCGTGCAGCGTCCAGCCGCGGTCGGCGGCCAGCGACTCCGGCTCCTGGAGCGCCAGCGCCTCCCGCAGCCGCGCCGCCGCCTCCGACAGATTGCCCTGGTGGTGCAGGGTGATCCCGAGCGAGCACAGCGCCAGCGCCGCGCCCGCGTCCTGGTGCGCCTCCTGGTACAGCGACACCACCGAGGTCAGCGTCGTCCGCGCCTTGTCGAGCTCGCCCAGCTGCCGGGCCGCGATGCCCGTACGCCACTGCACCGACCGCGAGAGCAGCCCCTGCCCCACGGCCTCCGTCAGCTCGTTGATCTCGCCGAGCCGGTACAGGTCGCCGCGCAGCAGGCAGTAGTCGCACAGCGCGCCCAGCAGGTCGAGCACCGTCTGCTGGTCCACGCCCTCGGTGTGCCGCAGCGTCGCCGTGATGAAGCTGGACTCCTCGTCCAGCCAGCGCAGCGCCGCCTCCAGCGAACCGAAACCGTGCCCGTCGAAGCGGGCGACGCGGTTGACCCGTGTCGACATCTTGCCGTCGACCATCCGGATCACCGCGTCCGCCAGCTCCGCGTAGCTGCGGATCAGCCGCTCCTGCGCCGCCGCGATCTCCGCCTGGTCCTCCTCCTCGACGAGCCGCGCCGCCGCGAAGCCGCGCACCGCGTCGTGCAGCCGGTAACGCTTCCCGCGCACATGGTCGAGCAGCCCCGCCCGGGCCAGCTCCCCGAGCAGCCGCGCCCCGTCCTCGGGCGTCCCGCCGAGCAGCGCCGCCGCGGCCGCCGCGCCCAGCGAGGCCCGGCCGGCCAGCGCCAGCCGGCGCAGCAGCCGCCGCCCGTCCTCGTCCAGACCCGTCGCGTAACCGGCGGCGAGCGCCCGCTCCACCGGGCCGGCGTCCGGTCCCGCCGCCGCGAGCAGCCGCGCCACCTCGTCCGCCGGCCGGCCGTCGAGCAGGGCGCCCGCCGTGCGCAGCGCCAGCGGAAGCCCGCCGCACAGCTCCCGCGCCCGCTCGAAGCCCTCCGCGTCGTACGGCCCCGGGCCGGCGGCCGCGCCGAGGAGCTCCTCCGCGCCCGCCGCCTCCAGGTCCGTCACCGGCAGCACGTGCACCGCGGCCGGCACGTCCGCGCCCAGGTCGAGCGGCTCCCGGCAGGTCACCAGGACCAGACTGTCCGAGCGCTCCGGCAGCAGCGTCCGCACCTGCGCCGCGTCGACCGCGTCGTCGAGGATCACCGTCACCGCCAGCCCGGTCAGATGCTGGTGGTACAGCTCCGCCAGCCGCCGCACCTGCTGCTCCGGCGAGGACCGCTCGCGGAACAGCAGCTGCTCGCGCGGCGCGCCCAGCCGGTTGAGCAGGTGCAGCAGCGCCTCCCGCGTCGTCAGCGGCTGCTGCCCGCGCGTCGCCGCGCCCCGCAGGTCGACCACGCACGCCCCGCGGAACTGGTCCTTCAGCGCGTGCGCCGCCCGCACAGCGAGCGTCGTACGGCCCGAGCCGGGCGCGCCGGGCAGCATCACCACCGTCGGCCGGGTCGTCGTCGCCGCCCGCCCGGCCTGCACCCACCGGGTGATCCGCGCCAGCTCGGTCCGCCGCCCGGCGAACGGGCCCTCCGCGTCCGGCAGGTGCCCGAAGGACTGCTCCAGTACGGCCCGCCGACGGGCCGCCGCGCTGCGGTCCGCGCCGCGCAGCCGCTCGACCGCCTTCTGCGCGGGCTCCGCCGCCGTCTGCGCCAGGAGCCGCTGCTGCTCCAGGAACGGCCGCACCCCGCGCACCTCCAGGGCCGTCAGCCACTGCAGCCGCAGCTGTTCCACCCCGCCGGGCCGGCCCGCCGCTGCGGCCCTGCGGTGCGCGGCCGCCCGGCGTTCCGCGCCGGCCTTCAGGGCGGTGGTCGCCGCCCCGGCCACCGCGACCACCGCGCCCGCGCCGAGCGCCGTGCCCGCCGCCGTACCGAGGGCCAGGTCGCCGCCGACCGCCGCGGCCGCGGCGACGGCCGTCACCAGGGCCGGGCCCGCGAACCCGGCGGACGCCGCGGGCTCCGTCTCCGTCGCCTCCACGGCCCGCAGATAGGCCGCGTACTCGTCGACCGCCCCCGCCGCCATGCCGTCCAGGCCGGCCTTGCCGCGCGCGAGCAGCGCCTGCTCGTCGAGGCGGCCTCCCGAGCGCCGTACCTCTTCCTCCACGGCCCGTGCCCACAGCCCCTCGGCCTCGGCCCGATGGCTGTCCCGCATCCGCGTCCCCCTCCGCCCGCGCCGGAACCCTCCGGCGCGTTCCGCATCGAACAGTCCGGTCCCCAGTGTCCTGCGTGACCGGCGCCCGCGCGAGTGACCGGCGCCGCATCCCGGTGTTCCCAAGGGTCCGTGTCCGCAAGGGAACTGACCGAACGGCAGACCTTCGACCTCGCGTCCGATGGCGTTCATGTGCCGAATACCGCGTCCGGGTGACGCGCCGGAACCAATCCTTCCCCGGGCAGTTGATCAGGGCGCTTCGGTCAACGGAGCAGTTCCGGGCCTATCGAGCTCCGGGCCATCGAGCTCAAGAAGGAAGACTCGTGATCAAGAAGGTTCTTGCTACCGCTGCTGTCGCGGCCACCGTCGCCGGCATGTCCGCGACCACGGCGATGGCGGCCGGCAACGACGGCGGCAGCGCCAACATCATCGGCAACCAGTCGAAGCAGTCGATCGGCAGCAACTCCACCGGCGGCTACATGAGCCCGAACTTCGGTCTCGTCAACGGTGGCGTCCTGCACTGCTTCGACGTCCAGAAGGTCGAGGCCCAGGTGCCGATCGGTGCCCTCATCGGTGTCCCGATCGCCGTCCAGGACGTCCTCGGCAACCCGATGGCGAACCAGACCTGCACCCAGAACTCCGTGCAGCAGAAGGGCGACGACGCGCTGTCGCACATCCTGGGCGAGGTCCTCTCCCAGAACGGCAACGTCGGCGGCTGATCTCCGCGGCCCCGCTGAAGCGGCCCCGTTCCTCGCAGAGCCAGTGCGAGGAACGGGGCCGCTTCCCTGTATCAGTGCCCCGCCCGCGCCCCGCCCACCCGTGGCGTACGGGCGGTCTTTCCCCGGGTGCGCAAGGATGGGGTCATGCCGAACAGACTGGCCCATGAGACCTCCCCCTACCTCCTCCAGCACGCCGACAACCCGGTCGACTGGTGGCCCTGGTCGGCCGAGGCGTTCGAGGAGGCCCGGCGGCGTGACGTGCCGGTGCTGCTGAGCGTCGGCTACAGCTCCTGCCACTGGTGCCAGTGAACTTACACAACCAGGTAGTCCTGACCTGGGGTGTTGCCAGGGGGTAGTCGCTTGACCACGTACGATGAGGAACTGAACACGAGTATCGACGCTTGGGTGGAGGCCGAACTGGCCGCCTCACCCGAGTGGGGGCCCGAGAGGTACGCCAGCATCCGCCAGCGCTTGGAGGACAGCCCGCCCTCTGCCGCCGCTGGGGAGCAGGAGCGCGGAGCCGCGGACTGCGGCCCATGAGGAAGAGCCGTGCGGGACGAGCCGTAACTGGCACTGAGGGTGACCAGTCGGCTGTTCGGTCAGCTGGGGCTTGACGTCGGTAGCGTGAGCTTGACCAGGACCGGGGTGGGGTTCTGGGTGTTGCCGGAGGCGTCGGCCAGCAGCCAGCCCTCCGCCCGAGTGGCGCTGGTGCGCTCCACGGTGAGGTCGGTGGCCCGGTTCGCGGTGAAGGTCAGGAGCTCGGTCCAGGAAGCCGGCGCCTTCCCGAGATCGAGGCACTGGAGGCTTCCGTCGAGGGAGCTTCGGGTGCTGGCCACGAAGATGGTCTGCTCGTCCGGACCGGCAGCCGCGCGAGGGTTGGGAACGGCGGAGACGATCCAGTTCTTCTCGTCGGCGGACGGGCTCTTGCTGACGTCGACGGGAGTGCTGTGCCCGCTGCCGCTCAGGAAGTGGCGTTCGTCGGCGAGGTGGACGGCCCGCATGCCGTTGGGGAAAGGGATGTCGTAGCGGGTCTCGTCGCCGGGCCGGTCGCCAATACGGCTGATGGTGACCGATCCGCCGACCAATCCCCCGATCTGGTTGTAGACCCACAGGGTGCCGTCCCGCCCGGCTTCCAGGGTCGCGTAGCCGCCGAAACCGCCGGCCACGAGCTGAAGGTCGCGGGTCCTGGGGTGCCAGCGTAGGAGCGCGCCGCGGCACAGCACAGTCACCGATCCGTCGGTGTTGTGGACTGCCCGGTCTTCGGTGCCGGGCAGAGCCAGGGCCCACTTGGTCTTGCCGGTCGTGGTGTGGAGTTCGACGACGCCGGTGTTGGTCGTGATCAGGAGCCGGTTGGCGGGAGCGGCACTGATGCCGCTCGGGTGCTGATCGGACTCCCAGACGCCGGTGAACTCCACGCTGGCGTCCGCACCTTCGGTGCTGGTCTTGATGATCGGCCAGGGCGGCGGGGCGGCGGCTGCCCGCGTAAGCACCGGAACTTCCGGTTCGGCGTGCCGGGGGACGACGATGTCGGCCAGGGGGACCAGCCGGTTACCGGAAGCGGCTGTCTCGCCGTAGAGCCGGTTCAACAGCTCTTCGGGATCGAGCAGCCCGCAAAGGGCGGCCTCGATGTGGGAGAGATCCATCAGGAGCAGCTCGTTGTGGCGGTTGATCCACTCCAGCGCGTGCGAGTTGAACCCGCTGGCGGACAGGACGATGGCGCGGGTACCTGGAGGCCGGGTAGAGAGCCGCTCAGACAGCTTGGTCAGAGGGTCCGCGCTCAGGGGGGTGGCTTCCCACTTGGCTTCAAGGATGTAGTTGTAGCCGATCGTGAAGAAGACGTCCGTCTCGTCCCTGCCGCCAACCCCGATCACGCTGGGCCGGGCATCGTGTCCCCACGCCTTGAGGACTTCGGCGATAAGTGTGTTGAACGCCTGCCCCCGCTTCTGGGGTGTCAGGCCGGAGTCATCGCGCAGACCCTTATAGGTGGCGAGAAGGGCACGAAGGCGCAGGGTGAGGTTCAAGTCCACCGAGTCATCCTGGCGGACCGAACGAGGATCACGGAAGGCACAAGTCGTACCAGCGGGTGACTCAGCGGGTGGGCCGGCACGGAGCGGTCCACAGCGCGGAGGCAACCTGAGTCCAGCCGTGGTCCCTCTTGCTGTCGTCGCGCGCCTCCTCCGCAACCACGAAGCCGTGCGCCTCCAACTGGTGCACCGCGGTCTCCCGGGGCAGCACCGGAACTTCTTCGCCTTCGAGGTCGATCATGTAGCGGCCTGGGTCCTCCGGCCGGGGGACGACCATGGTGTCCGCAGGTCCGAGATCGACCGGTCCTACCACGACTTCGGGTCCCGGTGCGATGACGTGCAACTTCCACCGCCGGCGGAAGGCCGTGACCTCGGCACCGTAGAGCGCCGGGAGGCCGACGTGGTCGGGGTGGGCTTCGGGCACGGAGACTCCTCTGGCACGTTCTACACCTTCTCGCCGACCGTAACGCACCGGTGCGACAGTGCCTCGCCGGTGTGCCGGGCCCGGCGCGGTGGTCACCAGAGGCTGAGCGGACGGCCTTCCGCGATCACCGCTTCGACCCGTGCGGCGATCTCCGCCTCGGACTTGCCGCAGATCAGGCCGGCGCGGATGGCGGCGCCGATCGCCCGGGAGCGTCCGGCAGGGCCGCGGAGGTCCGCGAGGGGGCTGCCCGGGTCGCGCCGCCGAGCCACCCACTCCGCCCGGTTCTCCGCCGCTGTGCCCAGCCGAAGGTGCGCCGGCTGCTGGCAGGAGTGGTTGTCACAGGTGTGGCAGACGGTCAGGTCGGTGCCCCATCCCAGCCGCGGGATGACGCCGTGTGCGAGCTGGTACCCGTACAGGTGCCCCGGCACCGTCCCCCGGCGCGTCCGGCCCGGCCGCGAGGTGGCTCGGAAGGTGGCGTGCCCGGTGCTGGAGATTCCGCCGGTGAAGAACCAGCACCCTGTGGCCGGCGACCGGTAGACCTTCGCCCGGTACCGGGCCTTAACAGACTCGTCGGCCAGCCATGCGGCCCACTCAACAGCCGGTATCCGCACGGGCGTTGGATCGCCGAGGAGGGAGAGCTGCTCGTCAACGGGAGCGGGCCCGGACCCCTTCACCGCAGCGAGCGGGAAGAGTCCGGGCCCAGGGCCGCCGTTCTTAGACGGCATCGGCCAGACCGCCCTCCATCGCAGAGTTCGGTGTGGCGGCGGAAGGCTGCGGGGGGGAGGCGCCGGCCTTCTTGGCGCGGCGCACCGGGCGCGGGCGCTCGGCACGGGCGCGCAGCTCCTCGATCACCTCCTTCGCGCGGGCGGCGGTAACAGGCTTCGCCTCGCGTTCCAGCTCTTCCGCCGTGACGCCGAGCAGCTGCCCGACCAACTCGGCGTCGTTGTTGAACAGCCGAAGGACGGCTGCGGCAGCCTCCCGTGCCGCGACCTCGGCGTCATCCTTCGCCTTCGACGCTGTTACCGCCGCCTCCCGTGTGGCCAGGGCGTTGGCCGCCGCGAGCTCTCGTGTCCGCGCCTGTGTCTCCTCGACGGCGCGAACCCGCCGCCGCAGTTCCGCCGCGCTCACCGATCCCGTCGAAGTGCTCACCTGTTCCTCATCCCAGCCGAATCCGTGCTCATCGCGCGCACCGTAAGCACGGGTCCGCGGACACCTCAAACTGCGGTCGCAGGGTGGCTCGCGGAGCGATGTCAGTGGGGGTGGGCAGAATGGAGCGATGGACGCAGAGCGTGAAGCTGGTGATCGCTCTGCCAATCGGCGTGGGTGGTCCGGTCGTACCGGTGCCGGTGCCGGTGCCGGTGCCGGTGCCGGTGCCGGTCGACGATGCGGCGGCCGGCGCCGATGACGAGGTGGCCGCGAGGCACACGGCCCGAGGCCAGGAGCCGCTGTTCATCCTCCGCCGGGACTGGGCGCCCGTGCTGGAACAGCTGCGGCGCCGCGCGCCGGGAGACCTGCCGTTGACCGGTGCGGCCCGGCAACTGGTGGAGGAGTACGCCCAGATGCGCAGGGACCAGCAGGCGCCGGACTACCGCAAGAACATCCGCACCCTCACCATCCTCGGGTACTGGCTCGGCGCGGAGGTCCCGGTCTACGAGCGCGACGTCCACGACCTGGCCCAGCTCGATCCGAACCTCGCGGCCAAGCCCGTCTGCCAGTTCCTGCGCGCCCGCGGCCTGCTCGTCGACGACCCAGGCCTACACCGGGACACCGACCTGACCTGGATCGAGGCAGTGCTCACCACGCTGCCCCAGCCCGCCGCGGGCGAGGTCCGGGTCTGGGTGGACGTACTCCGCAGCCAGGGCCGCCGCGAAGGCGAGTCCCGCAGCTGGGACGGCATCTGCCGCTACCTCGCCTACGTCCAACCGGTGCTCGCGGCATGGGCGGCGGCCGGCGTGACGACGCTGCGGGAAATCACCAAGCAGCAGGTCGAGGGCGCTGTGGAGGACCTGTCCGGACACGCCCGCCGACAGGTCGCCATCGCGCTACGCAGCCTGTTCAGGACGTTGAAGCGTCAGCGGATCGTCTTCCGTGACCCCGCCCGGCACCTGCCCGTCGGCGATCTCAAGGGCGTTCCGAAGTCAGTGCCCGGCGATCTGCTGGCCGGCCTGCTCGACCACGCCGCCACCCCGCTCGGGCGCCTCACCGTCGCCCTGGCCGTGCACGCGATCTCCGGAGACGACATCAGCACGATCCTGACGGCCGATGTCGACCTCGCCCGCGGCACCCTCGAAGTTCGCCGCGGCCTTCTGCGGCACACCCTGTACCTGGAGGAGTTCACGCACCGGCTCGCCTCCGAGTGGCTGGCCTACCGCCACCGCCGCTGGCCAGCGTCAACGAACCCGCACCTGCTGGTCAGCCAGAAGACCGCGCTCGACCCCGACCGGCCACCCGTCAGCGTCGGCACGCTCCGCCTCGTCCTGCCCAAGGGCGTGACCCTGGACGGCCTACGGCAGGACCGGATCCTCAACGAGGCGTTCGAGAGCGCCGACCCGCTGAGGCTGATGAGGCTCTTCGGCATCACGGAGAAGACGGCCATGCACTACGTCGGCGCCGCGCACCCGGAGCGCACCGCGAAGCTGCCCAGGTAGCCCTCTCGGGCTCGGCGCGCTGTCAGCCAGGCGCGGAGACCTGCGCCGGCGCGGCGTCAGTGCCTGCTTGTCAAGGTGAGTGGCCGGTGCTGTCTTCGGTCCGGTGACCGGCTCGCGACCGAGGCCCGGGCAGAGGCGAGGTTCTGCTCGGGGCGGTGCCGGTCGGGCACACTGGCGGGGCGTACGGCGCTCGCGCGCTCGGGTTGCCGCGATCCGCGACGGCCGGGCAGTGGTGTGCCCGGCGTGCGGCGTCTCGTGACGGTGGGGAGTGCTGGCCCTCCTCGTCGACCAGGGGAGGGCCGGCCAAGGGGCTGGGTCAGCTACTTGTCGGCTGGCTGCTGCCATCCCACGGGTCCTGGACGCTCACGTCCGTCCCCACCGGGTAGTACCGGGCAAGCGCGGCAGCGGGGGTGAAGTCGCCGAGGGCCTCCTCGCCTCCGGACGAATGGTCTTCGAAAATCGCAAGCACGAGGTCGTCGACGGCCGGAGTGGCCGGGGTCGCGGGATCCCTGTCGGTCAGGCAGACCGCGAGCTGGGTGTCGACGTTGTACTGGGTGACGATCAAACGCCATGGGCGGCCGGCCGCCGCGGGAGCCGACAACTGGAACGGGTACGCCTTCGGAACGGACCAGCTGTCGTCGTAACGCATGTGCGCCAGGCGGAACAGCGCGGTGGAGTCCTCCTCGGTCGGGAACTCGAACCAGCCCACGAAGAGCCTGTCCTTGAACACGACAGGCCGCACGAGAGCGCCCCCGGCCTCCGAAGGGATCGACAGGTCGATCTTCCTCCAGTCGGTCCGCGCGTCGCTGCCCGTCATCGTGCGGTCCTCACTCCGCCACCAGCAGGTCTCTGTCTCGGCGCGGCCGACCTCCCATCGCTTGTTGTCAGCGCTCTGGTAGGCGCTCACCACCTTGATGTTGGCTACCTCTTCGAACGTATCGAGGTTCCCGACGAACACATCCCCGACACTGTCCGCGTTTGGCATCCCGTCACCCATTCCGTGCTCTCGCCTTCCTCGGGCCCGGACAGTCAGCGCCTCGGGCCAACTCCGCATGAACGTGCCCCGGCAGTTTCCCACTCCTTGATCCAGTTCCGTGCTGGTTCAGCAGGAGTCAGCGCGCCGATCGCGGAGGTATCGCCGCCGAGGATGGCCAGGCTCGGACCCGCGCAGCACACCGCGCAGGCGGCCGCGCCGGCGCCGAGCGTGCCTCAGGGCCGGGACGAGCGCGAACCCGGGGCGGTCGCGCTCCCTCCCCGAAGAGGTCGGCCAGCATCCCGGCGGCGGACTCCGGGGCCCGCACCTCCAGCTGGAGGCCGGCCAGGGTCAGGTGCAGGGTGAAGTCGAACACCAATGGAACCCGCACGGAGTCATCGCCTGCACCCTCACTTTCGTACGAGTTCACCCAGAGGCTCCTCCAGGATTCCGTGAACTCGCGCGCTTCCGCCCGCGGCATCACCAACGTCCCCCGCCCGCGCCCGGCCTGTACAGCGTGGTCAAGACGCCCAACGGCTTCGGCTACGAACCCGCATCGGTGCCCGGCGCGGAGGACGCATCCGCTCCGGACGACGCCAACGGCGGCGCCGGCTGACGACGGACGCCAGCACCCTCTTCTGCTCCGGACTTTTTGTGCCTCCGGCGGGTCCTCTCTCGGAGGGGGTGGGGGGTGGGTTGGTTGGGTGCGGCGTCGTTCGTGGTTGGGGTTGTGGGGGCGGGGTTCCCTCCTCGGCCGGACACCCGGAGGGCGTACCAGGGCCCCGGGCAGGGTGTCCAGGCCGGGCCGCTTCGCGGTCGCTGCGCGAGCCTGGACACCCCACCCGGAACCCTGGTCCGGCTGGCGCTGTCCGACCGAGGAGGGAACCCCGCCCGGGGCGCGTTGTGGCCGGACCCGGCCGGGCGGGCGCGGGTGGACGCGGCGGGAAAAGGGCAGGTCAGAGGGGTTGTTGGGCTTGACCCACCCCCAAGAACATGGTTTAATTAGTGGTGTCGGAAGGGGAGGGCAACACCCCAGCCGGCCACCGGAGGCCGACCGGCCCCGGCACCCACTCTCACCAGGAGAACGCAGATGGCCCAGTCGCCCACCGTCGCCGAACTCACCCACCCGATCGCCCTCGCGCTCGGCGGGAACTGGCGACCGCAGCAGGCGCTGCACGGCGTCCAGGAGTTGGCCCACGCCGCCAACCTCACTCACCTTGACGGCCGACAGCTCCACCTCTCCGAGCGCTACGACGACCCCGGCTACCTCTACGTCCGGGGTGCGTTCCCCGCGACTGACTACCCGTTCCGGAGGGGCGAGCGCGACAGTGTTCGCGTCGCCATGGACGAGGACCCCGCGCGGATCGCGGCCGTGCTCTCGGATGACCTCATCCCCGAGCACCGCACCGTTCACCAGCGCGTGGCGGACCACAACCGCGAGCAGGCCGCGATGCGCCGCCGCACTGAGGAGGCCGCCCGCGAACTCGCCGCCCGGCTCCCCGGGGCCCGGACCCGGATCGACGGAACGAGCGCCTACGTCCACATGAGCCTTGAGCCCGGGGAGGTCCGAATCGGGCTGGAAGGGGGGTCAGTGAACATCGTTCTCCAGGATGCGCCGTTGATCATCGCCGACGCGGTCGTATTCGCGGTCAGCCGATTCCTGCCCGACATCCAGACGCCCGAGGACGAGCGCGGCCAGCGCGCCGACGAATTCGACCTCTGATCTCCCCGAGAATTCCGGCGGCGCGCTCCCGGAGCGCGCCGCCCACCCCCGCCCCAGAAAGGCCGCAATGAGCGCCGACCTGTTCGCCATCCGCCCGCAATGGACCGTCCAGGCCCCGCACCTCCGGTGCATCCTCAGAAGGGCTCTCGCCGTCCGGCCCGGACATAACGTGTGGCCCGGCACCGAGCACATCAACAATGCTCTGGCGATGGCCTACGGCGGAGAACTCCCCGACTCCGGCCCGTGGTACCTCACGCGCTCCCAGCTCCGCACGCTCAAAATCGCCATTGAATGGCGCAGGGCCAAGCGTGAGGGCCACCCCCAGAAAACCGCTCCGGACATCCTCGAACACTGGACGGAGATAGAAGACGAGGTCATAGCGGCCTATCGGAATTCCTGCCACGCGGAGGGGCTGCACTGGATCTGAGGGCTTGCCGAATACCTCAGAACATGGTTTAATTAATGATGTCGGAAGGGGGAGGGCAACACCCCCGACCGACACTCACCGGCCAGCCGGCCGGGGACTGCGAAATCTCACCAGGGAGACCAGGACATGCCCAGCAAGCCGAAGATGACCGAGGACGAGCGTCGCGCCTACAGTGCCCGGATGCGTGGCGAACTCGAATCCGTGATGGACCGCGCATACGGCGCGATGGTCACCGACGAGCAGTTCTGGATCACCGTCATGCGCACGGCCGCGACCCTGGACGACCGCAGCCCCGTCAACTGCATCGCCATCGCCGCCCAGTGCCCCCACGCGACCCGCGTCCTCAGCTCCGGCGACTGGCGCAAGGTTGGACGCTTCCCGGCCAAGGGCTCCACCTCCCTGCGCATCTGGACCCCGATTCGGCGGCGGACCGACGACGCCCAGGCCGCCACCGAGGCCGCACCCCGGGAGGCCGCCGCCGACGCTGCCGAGGGGGAGGGGCGCAGGGTCTCCGGCTACAAGGCTGGTCCCGTGTTCGATATCAGCCAGACCGACGGCGACGCCTACGAGCAGCCTGCCGCCGCCCCGATCGCCGCCGAGATCGTCCGGGACGTCCTGCTCGCTCAGTACCGCGACTGGTACCACGAGGACCCGGAGCAGGTCGGAGGGTTCGACTTCACCCGTGAGGCCCCCGACAGCGCCGTCCGCATCCTGCTGTACGGCCACGCCTGGCGACGCCTGCCCGAGTCGGACGCCGCACTCCCCGGTCAGCACGCGGCCGAGGTCGCCTCAGCCGCCCACGTCGCCGCCCTGATCCTCGGAATCGCCCCCGGCCCGGCCGTCATGCCCCCGCTCGCAGGCATCGTCACCCAGGACAAGAAGCCCCCCGTGCACGAGTCCGCCGTCCGGGCCATCGAAGCGGGCCGCCTCATCGCGCGCGCCGTCACCGAAGCCGCCGAGCGTCGCCGCGAACTCGCCCTGGCCGGTTGACCCGAACCCGGAAACATGGTTTAATTAATGGTGTCGGAAGGGGAGGGCAACACCCCGACCGGCACCCCCCGCCGGGGCCGACCGGCCCCGGCGGAACCTCTCACCAGAACAGGACACACCATGCTCACCACCGATCAGGCCGCCACCGTCCAGGACTTCCCGACTGCCACCCTCGTGTGCGCGGGACCGTGGTTCCGGGGCCACCAGCTCGACACCCGCCCGGCGATCGTCGTCGGCCCCTTCGGCGGCCCCGAGTTCGCCGACACGGCCGAAATGGTCGTCGTCTGGTTCCACACCATCGGGGCCCCGAAGCCCGGCGACAGCGTCCAGGCGATGTTCCCCCACGAGCTCACGCCGCTTGATGACACGCTGACCACCATGGACCAGGCCACGTTCTGTGACCTCGCCGCGAGCCTGCCGTTCGGCCGGTTCGCCTACGACGACGGGCGCGACCTCATCGCCGCCGTGAACCGCGCTGTCCGCGAGCGGATCGAAGCCGCCCCGGCCGCCCGCCGCAGCTGACCCAAAGGCCCCGCCGGTCCGGGGGAGGGCAACACCTCCGGACCGGCGGGCCACTACACCCGAGCGGACACCCCTTCGGGGCGGCAGCAGCACGGTCCGGTGCGTTCACCGCCGCCGGCCGACTCCGCCTAGCGGCTCCGCCGACCGACGGCGGGCACCGGACCGCGAAGGACGCGCCCCGCGGGGGCGCGGCAGCCCTTGCCGTCGCGCAGGGCGCGACGGCGGCGGACCGCTCGTCCCTCACGGCCCGCCCCGGTGGTGCTCACCGCTTCCAGCACCCCGTCCGCCCTCCGGGCGGCCAAAGACTCTCACCAGAAAAGACCAGTTCGATGACCATCCAGATCACCCACACCCGCCGGGAAGGAACGCTGGTCGACGGCACCAGCCGGGGCGACGGTTCGGCCGAGATCCTCAAGCTCCGTGAATACGGCCGCACCCTGCGCCAGCCCTTCCGCTGGAGCCGGAACCTCGGCTGCTGGTACCTCCCGCACAGCCGCGACCACGCTGCCTACACCCCCTCCCTCGAACTCCTCGCGCAGCGGCTGCGTGACGCCAGCCTCGACGCCACCCTCTCCGTCGACAACGCCGACCGCCGCAGCTTCTCCGAGGCCGAACAGGACCGTGAAGAGCGCGCCGAGGCCCGCGCCGACCGCTTCGGCGGGTACGCCGACAACGCCGCCCACAACTCCCGGGCCGCGTGGCAGTCCGCCCACGCGATATCCGAGCGGTTCGAGTTCGGCCAGCCCATCCTCCGCGGACACCACTCCGAGGGCCGCGCCCTCCGCGACCGCGAGCGCATGGACACCTCGATGCGCAAGAGCATCAGCGAAGGCGACCGCGCCCAGCACTGGGCCGACCGGCAGAAGGCTGCCGCCAACTACGAGCAGTTCCGCACCAACCCCGGCCGCACCCTCCGGCGCCTGGAGAAGCTGCGCGCGGACCTGCGCGCCGTCGAGAAGTGGCAGCGCGGCGAGTCCGCCAAGGGCTACTCCCGAAACCCCGACGACCCGGAGCTGACCATCCGGCACGAGGAGCTGACCGAGGAGATCGCCCACTGGGAGCAGGTCATCAAGGACGCCGAGACCAAGGGCTTCAAGGTCTGGTCGAAGGCAGACTTCAAACGAGGTGACTTCGCGCTCTACCGAGGCACCTGGTACGAGGTCCTGCGCGTCAACCCGAAGTCGCTCACCATCCCGCACATCTTCAACGGCACCGGCAAGACCATCGTCCGCGCCACCGACGACGGATACGACGGCTGGACCTCCACCGCCCCGTACGACGACGTGTCCGGCCGCAAGAGCGCCGCCGACATGCAGCCCGCCGCACCGGCCCAGGCCGCATAAGACCGCCGTGCCCGCTCCCGGCGGCCGAGCGCCCCGGGGGTGGGCCCCTCTTCCATCAGAAAAGGGCACCATCATGACCACCCAGCTCCTCGAACGCCCCGCTGTCGTCTCCGGCCCCGCTGCCGAGCCGGACGACCAGAACCCCGCCAACTCCGGCCAGCCCGACCACCGGCCGGACACCCCCGAAGCCGCGGCGCCCGCCGCCCTCCAGGCCGCCATGCCCTACCGAGTCGGAACCCCGGACATCGCGGGCCGCTACCCCGTGATCATCGGCCAGGACCTGGTCATCGGCCGAGCCCACCGGTGGAGCCGGGACTGGTGGGTCGAGACCAGTGCGGGGGAGACCAACCTCGGCCGCCCGGCCAAGGGTGTTCCCGGCGTCGAGATGGCCGCCGCCCGCCTCGCCGAGAAGTACGCCGCCGGAGAGATCACCGCCATCCCGCTGAACCAGATTCGTGCCGAGGTGCTCCAGCCGGTGACCGGCCCCGTACCGCTGCTGCACCCGCGGATGCCCGTCAACGACCGCAACACCAAGAGCGCCGAGGCCGCGTTCGCCGGACTGGCGAACCTCAGGTGGCGCGCGGTCCTCACCGGATTTCCCGGCTCTGACAACCACTGGCTCCTGCTCTGCGAGCTGTGCGGGTGGGTCGGCCCCAAGTTCTGGAGCCACCTGCGCGGGAGGAACGGCGGCTTGCCGAGCCTCCACCGCCACGAGGGCGGATGCGTGGGACCGGACCGTGTCCGCGAGCTGATCCCCGCCTACCAGCAGTAGAGCCGACCACCGGGGGGCGGCGGCCCGCCGCCCCCCGGCCATCCCGAGACGGAACCACCATGCAGATCCGCTACAGCCCCGAGAGCATCGTCATCGCCGACACCCCGGCCGCCATCCTGGAGTGGGCTGCCCACCACATCGAGCACGTCGGTATCCACCAGGGCCCGCACCTCTTCGGCGGCCCCGGCCGCACCGCACTCCTGCCGTGCTGGCCGCGCGGCGCCCTCGAAGTGGCAGCCGGCCGGGCGCGGGGAGCCGCCGGCCGCACCTACGACTGGCCCCGCATCAACCAGGCCCGCGACGAGGCGTTCGCGCTCCTTGCCGAGACCCTCGCCGGGAGCCCCGTCGACGCCCCCGACCCCGCCGCCGCGCACACCGTCCACCGCGACGTCATCGACCAGTGGAGCGCCGAACCGGGCCGCACGGCCGCTGACGCCGCTCGCGCGTTCCGCGAAGCCGCCGCCCGCGCGGACCACGCCCTGTTCTGACCACCCCCCGCACCGCTACCCGACACCCCGAGAGCCGACACGATGGACCAGATGACCACCCACCGCAGCACCACCGGGGCCCCCGGCCGACGAGGAGCCGCCACCCCGAGCAAGGACGGCGTCCACCGGATCGGGATACCCCTCCAGCCCAGACTCAGCGCGACCGAGCTGATCCGCGTACTCCTCGCGGCCCCCGCCGAGACCGACCTTCACGCCCTCGACCCCGTGCAGGTCCGCGCGCTCATCGCCGAGGTGCTCACCCGGCACGGCTACGAGGTACTCGACCGCTCGCCGTACGACCCCGGCCGCGACCGTCACCAGGACGCCCGCCGCGCGATCCGGCGCGCCTACGGCCCGCGCTTCCAGGACTCCCCGGCCGAGCAAGCCGTCCTCGCCGACCCCCTGCGCGAAGTGCTCGCCACCGAGACGGGCGAGCGGCCGTGAGCACGACCGCCGCCGAACCGACCGGCGCCCGGCCCCGGCAGACGTTCTACTGGCGGGTGCGCAACGGGCGGACGCCCCACCCCGTCGAGAGCGCCCCGCGGACGTGGCACATCCGGCCCGGCCACCCGGGCGGCGCGTACAGCGACCTCGGCCACGAACTCGACCCGCCCGAGCACCACGTCCCCACCCTGCTCGCCCGCAGCCGGCCGACCGGCCGCCGGGAAGGAGAACAGTTCCGGGGTGGGTGCCTGGCCTGCGACTGGGAGGGCCCCGTCCACCACGGCGACGGGTACAGCGACGGCGACAACCGGGCCGTGGAAGACGCCCACGACCACGCCTTCCCCGGCTGGCGTGAGCTGCCGCCGCTGACCACCGTCGAGGACCGGTCGGCACTCCCGCGCGACCGGGGCCGGTGGGCACAGCTGACCTCCGGCTACCCGCCGGGGTGGCTGGACCGGGGCGCCCCGCTGGTGGCGTGGAGCCGCCACCGCCGCGAAGCCCACGCACCCCCGCACCACGGGCGGCCCCGCTACGAACTCCGTGTACCCCGGCCGCCGGCCACCGCGCGCACCGGCCCCGCCGATCAGGAAACCCTGTTCTGATGAACGCCGCACGCTGGGCCAGAGCCCCGCCACCCCGGCACAAAGATGGTTCAATTACACAGCCGTCGGCGAAGCGGGCAACCTTCGCCCCGGCGGGTGCCGAACCGGCACCCGCACCACCAGGACAACAAAGGACGGCCAGCACACAAGGGCAACAAGGTGCTGGCCGTCCGGGTGTTCTCTCACCAGAAAGAACCACACCATGCTATGCGATCGGCACGCCGACTGTCCCCAGCCCGGCGACACCGTGCAGCTCAAGAGCGGTAACAGCATCGGCGCCAAGGACAGCGACAGCTACGTCCTGGTCGAGGACTTCCCCCGCACCGGCCGGCACCTCGTGCTCAACCTTCCCGTCGGCCACCCCGCGCACGACGACTGGGCCGCCGCCGTCCCCTTGGAGGAGATCGCCACCCTCACCAGGCTCGAACCCGCCGGCAGCCGCACCTGGACGCCCGTCCCTGACCCGGACGCACTCCAGTGACCCCACCCAACGACCACGACCCCGAACGGGAGGCGAACGTGCCCAGCGACACCGGCCGCACGCTCCACTCACGCGCGGACCTGCGCAAGGTCCACGGCATCAGCGAATCCACCCTCCAGAACCTCTGGACCGACCGGGAGAACAACGGGCACCCGGCCGCAGAGATCATCGACGGCGTCATGCACTGGGACGGCGACGAGTGGGCGAAGTGGCACCACGAGCTCCAGCGCCGCCGCGCCGCCGCGAACACGACCAACGCGCCCAAGCTCGACGGCGATCCGGAAGAGATGGTGTCACCAGCGGAAGCCGCGAAGATCTGCGGCTTCGCCGACTCCGCCACCGTCTCCCACTACGTCAAGAACCCGCCGGAAGGCTGGCCCGACCCCGACGACTGGGACGAGCTGCCGACCCGCCGGCGCCCGAAGTGGAAGCGCTGGCGGCTGTGGCAGTACCTCGCCGACCGCAAGGGCCGCGGCCACGCCGGCGGGCGCCCCACCGGCCCCCGAGCCCGGGTCGCCTACCCCTACCAGGGAGACGAACGGCTCACTCTCGCCCGGCAGGCCATCGCCGCCAACCCCACGGCCACGAACGCCGAGCTGATCCCCGACCTCCAGCAGCAGACGGAGAAGACCTACTCCCGGCCGACCTGGAACAACATCCTCAAGTCCGCCCGCGAGCACCCCGAGGAGGACTGAGCTGTGCCCGACGCCCAGTGCCCGCGCTGCGAAGGCCCGCTCGGTGAACGGCCCGCCCGCTCCCGGCTGACCACCAGCCGGGACATCCCGATCTGCACCACGTGCGGCACCGACGAGGCCGTGCGTGAAGCCCAGCGCCAGGCACCCGTACCGCCCGGCGAGTGGCCGCTGACGTAGTTCACCAGCACCCAGACGCCACCCGGTGGCACCCGAAGGTCCCCCGCTCTAGTTGTTGGAGCGGGGGACCTTCCCGTATCCGGGCGCGCCCCGCCCCCGTGGTCTCGGACCCGCCCACGGAGCCGCAGACCCCGCCACCAGGAGCGCTACCCCCGAGCACGACGCCCGCGAAGCCTCGGACCGCCGTCAGGACCCACAGCCGCCTCCCGCTTCCTCACCTCTCCGAGCAGGCCGCCCCAGCCCTCGCGGACCCACTCCCGAGGTAACAGTCCGACAGAGCACCGGACCGGATCGAGCCCGATCCGCAGCACCGACCAGGCCCCCACGAGTGCCCGACTGCCCCTGAGCTGATCATGATCTTGAATTTTGAGGACCAAGGTATCGTCGCTCCGCGACGATACAATCAGCCAAGACGACCGGATCTGACCGGAAGAGAGCGGGGGGTGAGCGGGCCGATGGCGTGGGTGACCATGATCGGCCCCTCCGACGAGCAGATCGAATACCGCCTCACCGGCGGCCACGGCTGCGGGAAGTCCACCACCGTCGATGCCGCACCCCTCATTGCCGCCATCGAGGCAAAGGCCGAGGAAGCCGGGACCACCGTCGCCGCCCTGCTCGGCACCACCGAGGCCAAGAAGGTCTTCTTCCGAAACCGCACCCAGCTGCGCAACGGCAAGCCCGCACGCCTCACCGGGTTCGACGCCGTCGAAGTCGCCGCCGCAGCCGGCCTCAACGCCCGCGACATCTACGGCGAACAAGCCCTCCCGCGCCCGGCCGCCGACGGACAGGTGGACTATCACCTCGACGCCAGCGAACGCCCCCTCGTCTGGATCGGCAGCGGCCTCAACGAATTCGGCATCACCCCCGGCAGCATCCTCGACCCCGCGCAGTTCCAGGCCGCCCGCCGACTCATGCACGGCGAGGACCCCAACAGCGGCAAGACCCTGGTGGAACCCAAACTCGCCATCGCTCCGGCCGCGAAGCTCTCCGCCGCCCCGCTGGTCCGCGCCATCCGCCGCACCGCCGCCGAGCGGAGCGTCACCCCGGAAAGCCTGCTGGACTCCAAGGCCAAGCGCGACGCCTTCCGCAGGATGGAGAACCAGCTCACCCGGTTCGGTGAATCGCACCGCGTCCCGGTCTCCACCCTGCTCAAGCTCGCCGGTGCCGTCGGCGTCGACGCCGTCACCCTGTACGGCGAAGACGCCTTGCAGAAGGCCATGGCCGCCGAAGCCGGTGGTCACCTCGACGCCCGCGCACTCCTGCGCGCCGTCGAAGCCCGCGCCACCGAAACCGGCCAGGACCCGACCGACCTGTTCACGACCGCGTCCATGAAGCGCCGGTACGGCCAGACCGCGGGCGAAGGCCGCCGCCGCCTCGCAGACCTCCCGATGGATGTCCGCGAGGCCGTCGCCATGGCCAAGGCCGCCGGACTCGCTCCGGAAGAGGTGTGGGACGCCGAAGAGATCAGGGCCGCTCTCCTCGAAGGGCGGGTGCAGGTCGGCCGGTTCGGCGCGGACGTGACCCTCGACCTCGCCAAGTCCAAGAGCGCGTTCCTCGCCTATGCACCCGAGGACATCGCCGCCCAGGTCGAGGGCATCTACACCGCCGCCGGCCGCGAGTCGATCAGCGCCCTGGAACGGTGGACCGCCTACGCCATGCGCGGGCGGCACGGTGACGGCGCCGAGGCCGAGACCGTGCCCACCAGCGGCTTCTCCGGCTGGATGATGGTGCACCGCGCCGCCCGGCCCGTCGGCGGCGCCCCGTACGGGGACCCCCACTTCCACCTGCACTTCACCCTGGCCAACATGGTCAAGGGCACCGACGGCCAGTGGTCCACCGTGGCCGGCGGGGGCCGCGACCTGCACCGCCACGCCCGCGCCACACAGGCCCTCATGAACGCCCGCATCCGCCGCGAGCTCACCGACACGTTCGGCATCACCTTCCGCCAGGAGGAACGGACCGGTGCGTGGGAGATCGCCGCGATCCCCGAAGCCACCATCCGCCTGTTCAGCAAGCGCGACAGCCAGGTGCGGGAGCTCCTGACCAAGCTCGGAATCGACTACGACAGCGCCACCACCCGCGAACGCACCGCCGCCTCCGCCGCGTCCAAGGCCGCGAAGAACGGCGAAGCCGCCGGAGTCGAGGACGACGTCCTGCGCGCCTACTGGCAGGCCGAAGGACGCGCCGCCGGTGACGACCCCGACGCCATCGCGGCCAGCGCTATGCAGCAGGACCGGGCGAACCAGAACCCCGACCTGGACCAGCTGTGCGCCCAGGTCTTCGACCCGAAGACCGGCCTGACCAGCCACTCCAAGGACTTCACCCACGCCGCCGCCATCGCGGCCGTCCTGGACGCCCTCCCGTACGGCGTCGCAGACGCCGCCGAAGCCGAACAGCTCACCACCGCCGTCCTGCAGCACGCCGGGTACGCGGTCAAGCTGAACCCGAAGGGGGCCCAGCACTTCGCCCACGCCGACCGCTACACCACGGCCGACGTGGTCGCAGCCGAAGCACTCATCGCCACCGAGACCGCCAACCGCCTCAACGAGCAGGCCGCCGTCGTCAGCCACGACACGGTCGCCATGACCCTGTCCGCGGTCGAAGCCCAGCACGGCGGCGGCTTCCAGTTCTCCGCCGAACAGCGCGCCGTTCTCGAACGGCTGCTGACCGCCGGCCACGGCATCGACGCCGTCGAAGGCGTCGCCGGAGCGGGCAAGACCACGATCATGAACACCGCGCGGCAGGCATGGGAGGCCAACGGACTCGTCATCGCCGGTGCCAGCACCGCCGCCGTCGCCGCCGCGAACCTCAAGGCCGAAGCGGGGATCACCAGCCGCACTCTCGCCTCCTGGCTCACCGGCATCCGCACCGGAGGCCCTGGCTTGAGCGGCGTTGACGTCCTGGTCGTGGACGAGGCCGCGATGTGCGATGACCGCGACATCGCCGAACTGCTGGCCCACGCTGCAACGACCGGCACGAAGATCGTCGCCGTTGGTGACCCCAAGCAGTTGCACGCGCCGGGCATCGGCGGGTCCTTCGCCGCCATCCACAAGATCGTGGGCGGACTCAGCCTCACGGAGAACTTCCGGCAACGGGACACGATCGAACGCCGGGCGCTCGCACTGTGGCGCGACGACAACCGCACGGACGCGCTCCGCACCTTCGCCAGGACCGGCCGCTTCCACGCCCTCGCGGACAAGGACGAGACCCTCGCCGCGATGCTTACCGTCTGGGCCGACAAGCGCGCCGCGCACACCGACGACCACACCGCCGTGCAGCAGCTCCTCATGCTCGCGTCCACCAACGAGGTCGTGGAGGAACTCAACCTGGGCGCTCGCGCGATCCGGAAGGCCAGTGGTGCCCTCTCCGGCCCCGACCACCTCTTCGCCCTGGCCGGCGGCGGCGAACTGGCGCTGGCCGTCGGTGACCAGGTCCTCCTCCGCGCCAACGACTACCGGAGCAAGCGGTCTCGGGGCGAGCACGAAGACGTTCTGAACGGGTTCCGCGGACTCGTGGTCGCGGTGGACGAGGACCGCCGGGTCCTGGTCGAGTGGCGCACGAAGACCGAGGACGGCGGCCACCGAGACGTTGCCGAATGGGTCGACGCCGACTACATCGCACGCGGCGGACTCAGCCTCGGATATGCCATCACCGGCCACAAGAGCCAAGGGCTGAGCGTCGAGGAAGCCCTGGTCTACGGCCCCGGCGCGCAGGCCAACGCCCTCTACACAATGATGAGCCGCGACAAGAAGGAGACCCACCTCTTCCTTCCGCTGTCCGTCTACGAGACCGACGCCGACCGCGCCCGCGCAGGCGAAGCGCTCACCGACCAGGAACAGCTAGACCGAGCTGTCGCGGGCCTCATCCGCGAGATCGAGACCGGCACCGAGGAACGCATGATCCTCACCGAACTGCCGATGGCTGCCGTCCCCGCCCACGTACGGCACATCGTCCCCGACCTGCCGACCCCGCGTGCCCCCGGCACCGGCGAGTCCGCCGAACAGGACGACATCGAGACCGGACCGAAGCCAGGGCCGCGCCGCACCACCAGCGCGGCCGACCGCACCGTGCCGCCCGCAGCAGCCCCGGAACACCGGCCCGCGCCCGCCGCCCGCCCGTACGCCCACCTCAGCAACGAGGCCCTGCGCGACGCAGCGCGCAAGGCCGCCACCGCCGCACGCGCGACAGCCACGGCCGCGGAGAAGGCGGAGGCCACCGCGGACCGCGCTGAGCAGAACGCGACCGCCGGAACCGGCCCCAACGTGCTCGCGCTCAGCCGCCGGCACCAGGCACTCGCCGAGCGCGCCGGAGCGATCCGCAACGTGCGCGCTCTGGAAGAGACCATCGCTGGGCACTCGGCCCGGCTGGACGACACGCGGACCCGTATCAGCGGGGTCGAGACGAAGCTGGCCGCAACCGGACGGTTCGGTCGCCTGGCCCTGCGCGGAGACCAGCGGACCGCCGCCGAGGCTGAACTCCAGCAGCTCGTGCAGACCCACCAGACCGCCGAAGAGGAGCTGGAGCGCGCGAAGGAACAGCTTCGCGAAGTCGTACATCAGGCCGGGCCCGCCGAAGAGCACGAAGCCGTGCTGGTCGAGGCCGAACTGCCGCAGGAGAAAAAGGCCGCCCTGCTGCGCGGTGCCCAGGACAAGGACACCGCAGCGGCTAAGTCCCTCCGCACCGAGGCGACCAGGGCACGCCGTACCGCACAGACCGCCGACGGTCGAGCAGCCGGCCTCCGTGCTGAACTGACCCTGCGGGCCGACCGCAGCCGACAGCCCGCCGAACTGGCGGAAGCAGCGGCACCGACGCCGCCGCGGCCCGAATCCCCGTACAACCGGACCACGACGGACTATCCGAACAACAGCATCCCGCCGGACACCGCGCAGGACGCACTGTCCGTGTAGAACGGCTGGAGCGGGACGGCCAGCTTCAAGCGCTGGACCCACGCCTGATGTGCTTGCACTGCGCGCCTCGCTCGACATCCTGAATCGTGGGCTTCCGAGAGGCCCCGCATTCGATGCAGGTACTCGGCCACGGCATTGAGCGGGCGCCGGGGTAAGGCCCCTCCGGCTCGTAGCCGGCGTCACGCATCAGCTCCTCGTACTCGTGCTCCTCATCCTTGATCGGGGCAGGCGCACGGGGCAGTGTCGCCTCCTTCGACTGAGCGTCGATGTAGTTGGGGGTGTGGCCCCCGAAGATCAGTCCGAGGCTCACCCATCGCCTCGGTTGCGGATAAGTGTTCACAGGGAGTCCCGTTCCGTCGTTCTGATCAGATGGCTGAGGTGAAGCGCGCTGGGGGAGTCAGGTGGAGGGAAGCACCCTCGGGTTAGCTCCCGAGAACTGCTTCTCGGGCTGCGCGGGACCAGATGGATTGCTGGCGGAGCGTGAAGCCCATCCGGTTCCAGTGGAAGAGGACGTGACGCGCCAGGATTCCGCGTACTCCAAGGCTGAGTTGCCCAGCTACCGCTGCTTGTTCCAGCGCTCGCCCGCTGGTCTCCAGACCGCTGATCCACGGCTGGACGTGAGCGAGCGTCTCAGACGCGAGAAGGGGTTGAGCGTCCGCGAGGAGGAGCCGACGCATGGGCTCAACCATTCCGCTGACCTGCTCAGAGGTGACGTCGTCGGCGAGCGGACGCCGTGCTTCGACCTGCCCCCATACGTCGCCCTGCTCGCCGAACTCCAGGCCCGCAGAGCGCATCATCATCGTCATGGCCAGGAGCGATACCGCCTTCGAATCCAGTCCTGCTTGCTGGTCGCCCGCCTCAGCCTGGTAGTCGATCACGCCGACGCTGTCGGCGTGAAACAGCTCGTGCGCGAGGATCATCCCGTCTGGGCCGCCGAAGGCGGTGACCTCCGGTTCGTACGGAGCGGCGCTCCACTCCGCGGTCACGTTCCAGGAGACGGAGCTGTCGAGCGCCTCGGCGACGTGGCGGACGGCGTCCTCGGCGGCGAAGCCCGGGGCAGGGCAGTAGCGCAGCCGCCAGTGCGGGTGCTTACGGACGAACCACCAGCTACCCACGGGCTCGGCGCGAAGGGCCGGCAGGAGGTAGGCGCGGAAGATCCGGTGACCGTTCGGGTAGTCGGTGAAGCGGATGTTCGCCTGCTGCCAACCGGACGGCTCGGCGTCGAGCGCCGCACGACCGGCGTCTTGGTACCGCTCGATGGCCTCGGACAGGAGCTCGGGTTCCGTGCCGGCGGTTCGGGCGGCGTCTTCGACGGAAGCCCCGCCGAGAACAGCCAGGACCGCGTCCTCCAGACGGTCTGTGCGGTGCACGGCCTGCCTCCTCACGTCAGCAGGAGGCAGGCGTCCCACTGCCCCTGGGCGCTGGCGCCGACTTCGGCGTCCTGGAAAGCGAGGACGGCTCCCGCCTTGCCGACCAGGAGG
Organism: Streptomyces sp. NPDC127114; assembly: GCF_042677525.1. Taxonomy (NCBI): domain Bacteria; kingdom Bacillati; phylum Actinomycetota; class Actinomycetes; order Kitasatosporales; family Streptomycetaceae; genus Streptomyces; species Streptomyces sp. NPDC127114. Next base: position 41,293 of record NZ_JBHXTJ010000023.1, on the reverse strand, counting down.
CCGCTCTCATCGGGGGCCGGAGCCAGCGTGAACTGCCCGATGATGACGGTGAACTGGTGGCGGTAGTCGGCCAGGGTATCGGCGTCTTCCGCAACGCGCTGGAGTACCCGCAGGACGCCCCCGAAGCCATGGCAGAGTCCGCGGTCGGCGATCAGGCCGATCTGGCGACGGTCGGCGAGGCAGTGCATCAGGGCGCGCTCGGCCATGCGCTTTCGGTCCGCGTCCCCAAGCACGATGGCCGCGAGCTGTTGCGCACGAGCGATTCCGGGCGTGCCGTAGCACCAGCTGGGGGCTGCGGCGTGTCCCGGAGCGGCGCCGCGGTGGCTGATCCACCGGGGCCACCGAAGCCCGTGGGCATCGGTCTGACAGATCTGGTCGAGCCACCGGCAGATGCGCCGGATGGCTGCTTCGTGTCCGTCTACGGTGACACCCGCCCGCATGGCCAGGGAGAGAAGTGCGAGCGGTCCCGTGATGCCGTGCGCGAGCCCGGCGTTGGCATGGCCGCCCGGTGTAGCGGTCTTGTCGCTGGCCGGAGCGTGGCCGACCCACCAGCCGGGGAGCGGCCCGTTCGCCGCGTCAGCGAGCGGCTCGCTCAGGCGGACCAGGTACTCCAGGACGCCTCTCATCTCAGGGCCGTGGGGTTGTCGCCGCAGCAACAGGGCCCCGATGCCGGTCAGGCCGCGGAGGAGGTCGTACTCCGCGAATGACGGGCGACGGCCGGCGTCGATCCGGGCGTGCGCGCCGGACAGCCGCTGGCGGGTGTGCTCGGCCACGATGCCGTCGAGGGTGTGCAGGGCACCCGCGTACCGGTCGGTGCCGTCGGCTGCGAGGTGCAAGACGAAGGCCATCGCGGGGGCTCCGAGGAACAGGTTCGCCTCCGGGCCGTCGGCCAGGGGTCCGATCCCGGCGAGCGTGCGGTGGACCTCGCGCCATTCCCCGGTGCCCCGCCGGGCCCGCTCGATCTGGAGCAAGGCGGTTCCGAGCGAACCGTGGGCGAGGGACTGGCGGGGGTACGTGTCGGTGGCCGGCAGCGTGGTCGTCACGCCACAGCTCCTTCCGGGCGGTGGATGATGGCGAGGGCTGCTGCCCTGGCCATCCGGCGGCAGGTCGCCTCGGCGGCGTTGTCGATTCCGGCGACGCGGTTGTGGTGCATGTGCAGGAGCGAGGGCAGCACGCTCTCCGGGCTGCTGCCTGCCAGCGCGCGGCGGTAGCGGTGCAGGGCCTCGCCGCGCGCTTCCCAGGCAGCGATCACCGCGTCCCCGCCGTCCAAGGCGGCGAGGCCGTTGTGGCTGGCCGGGTCCGAAAGGCTCAGCGCGAGGGCTTGCAGGTCGTGCGGTACGGCCGTGCCGTCGCTGCGCAGAAGGTGCTGGAGCAGCCAGGTGCAGCCGGCCTCGCGGGAGTCGAGGAAGGTGGTGGCGATGTTCACGAAGGACGCGGCGATGACGGCGGGCCGGACTCCGGCCGGGACCGCCAAGGCCAGCTGCCTGATGGCTGCTGTCGAGTCGGCGACGAAGTAGTCCTCCGCCGCCGCCAGCGCCGGGCCGGTGCCGTAGCGGCCGGTCTCGGGGTGGTCGGTGTCCCACTGCACCCGCTGGATCAGGCCCTCTCGGCGGAGGTCCGCCGCCCAGCTGGCGACGGTTTCCGCCGTGCGGCCGAAGGCTCCGGATTCCGGGAGTCGCAGCCGCAGGCGCAGGTGCGCGTCAGGGTCGGCATAGCGGATGAACCAGGCTTCGGGAGGCGCGTCCCACCCCTCATCCAGGAGGCGGGGCAGGTGTGTCGTCAGCACCTCGGGCAGACGCGCCGTGCTGCCGTAGAGCTTCACGTAGGCCCAGCGCGAGGCTCCGGGTGTTCGGGCCGAGGCTTCGCCGGTGGAGGAGCGGACCACAGGCGCGGGGGTAGGCTTCTGGTCGGAAGCGAGCGTTACGGCGACCTCGTGAGCCCGTCCGATCCAGCCGTAGGCCCCCTCTTCTGGAGCCTCGCGCAGGACCGTCATGTCCTGACGCCGGAGTTCGGCGCGCAGAAGCTCTTGGTGAACCGGCTCGTCAAGGTCGAGGCGCAGTCGCTGGTCGGTGGCGCCGACGAACACCGTGCGCGGTACACCGTAGGTGCAGCGCCAGTTGATGAAACGCTCCAGCCAACCGTCCCCCTCGCCGAGGTCGCGCTGACGCAGATGCCACTGGGCCTCGGCCAGGATGGTGCGGCCCACGCGGACCTCAGGCAGGAAGGGCAGTCGGCCGGCCGCACCCCAGAAGAACGGGATCAGGACAGCCGTGTGCGAGCGGGCCAGCTCGCAGACGAACCGGATCATCGGGTGGGTGCCGCTCGAAAGCTCGACGGCGTTCATCACCGTCGGCTCGATGATGCGCCTGCTGGAGATCGACAGGAGGTAGAGGCGGTTCGAGTCCGCGACGACGCCGAGGTCATCGAGGTCCAGGGTCGCAGCGGGGTTGTGCTCGCCCACGGCCAACAGGTCGGGCGCCACGACGGGCGAGCGGCTCACGTTGTTGACGGGCACCTTTAGCGGCGGCCCGGATACCTGCGCGCGGACGGCACCTTCGGTCAAGGTGGGCAGGGCAGTGTGCACGGCGGCCACGCGGTCAAGGTCTGCTCGTTCGAGCATAGGCAGGAACCGCCCGGTCGTGATGCCGGCCGCGAGGGAGAGCCCGACGGTGGAGAGGGTGAAGCGGCCTGCCTCCAGTGCCTGCTGGGACTCCGACAGCACGGTGAAGACGAACTCCGCGTGTGCGGGGACCTGAGTCGGCGTGCCGACGGAAAGCGCCTCGATGTCCTCCTCGGTGAGCACGATCTCTCGGCGGGAGGTCAGAGCAGCGTTCTGGGCCAGCGCCAGGAGGTACTCGTCGCGCGGCGTCGTCGCGAGGACGGGCCGGGGTAGGACGGTGCCGCGGTAGCTCACGGGGAATCCGAGCCCGGTGTCCGGGTCGGTGAGTTCCCGCACCGGGACGAGCGTGCCCATGCTGTACCGCTCCAGGAACCGGCCGAGGTAGTCACGCCATGCCGGGGACCCGTTCGGATAGGGCGTGATGCGGGCGACGATGTCCAGGGCCCGGCTCGCCTCCTCGGCGACCTGCCGCGGGAGGACGACGTCGCAGTCCGGCCGCAGATTTACGGCCAGGTTGGCCTTGCCGACGCTGGTGAGGCGGTTCATCGCTGCGACCGCCCTTCCCCGGAGGCCGGGTTGCTCATCAGGGTGGGCACGGTCGTGCTGGTGGAGCGTGCGGTGGACGCCGCGCAGTTCCTCCGCTTTCACCTGCAACGCGGGGCCCGAGGCCCCGGAGCGCTGGGCCGAGTCCAACTCGGCCACCAGATGACCAAGGGCGTCGTCGACGGTCATCGGGGCGTGAAGGTTGGTGAGCAGGACCCGGTGGGCAACCAGACTGCGCACCATGTCCTCGATCACGTGCACGGGGGTGCCGGAGTAGTCGGCGTGAAGCTTCGCCACGACCTCGCCGAAGGGAGTGGGCGACTGCGCCGACGAGAGTGCCAGCTCCGAAGCCCGGGTGCGGCGAAGGGTGGTCTCGGTCGGCCCCTGCGCGCCGGGCTGGTGGGCAACCGCGATGTGCCGACCGCGAACGGTGCACGTCGGATCGGTGACGACGTGCAGGTGCCGCAGCACGTCTAGGTCCTGCTCAAGGGAGGTGATCATGGCGTGAAGCCACATCGCATCGGGCCTGGCGAACGTGGTGTGCTCCGTTCCCCAGTTCACCGTGCTGGACTCGCCGAAGCGCAGGGGGGCGGGGCCGGCGAAGGTTCCGAACGGGGTCGCTCGGTACTGCATCCGCAGGAGGTACCGGTTGAGAGAGAGCGCGACTCGGCGGATGCGGGAAGGGCGGACGTCGCCGCCAAGGGTTCGGCGGATCGTGGCGGCCAGCTCCGGCGCGGCGAGCTCGACGGCGCTCGCGCGGGGCTTGTCGCTCCAGACCAGCTCGATCCACTGGCGGCAGTTCTCCGCATCCACGACGGGATCGGCGACGGCGGCCGGGCAGTGCGCCAGCGAAGCTGACAGCGGAAACGCCGATGCTCTAATCATGCTCGCGTCAACGACTCGGTACATGGCCGTTCCTCCTTCGCCGGTGTTGTGCCCGGCGTGGGCGGGCCGACGAGCGGCACGCCCACGCCTCGCGGGGACTGGGTCAGCCGATGCAGGTGCTGTTCGAGCACGCGGACTGGCAGGTGGACCCGCAGCCGTCGCCGGTGTCGTTCAGCAGCGAGCTGGCCACGGGGAGGGCCGAGACGGTCTCGATGCTCAGATCGAAGTCGGACCCGGACTCCGCCGCGAACGGCGTCGCGGTCTGCGGCAGGGCCTTGGTGGTCTGCTGTGCCATGGTTCGTCTCCTCAGTCGGGAGTGATCAGTGGACTGTGCGGACGTGCTGGTGGAACCACCTGGCGACGACGGAGGGTCACGGCCAGGAGATGGTGACCCGCGAGTGCGGCCGGTCGATGATCCGGCCCGCGGGAAGCTGGTCGTCGGGCGTGTCCGCCGGGAAGACCTCGATGTGCGCGCGGTCGCTGCGGTGGCCGTCGTTCCACGCCTGGATCTCCTCGACCAGGCGCTCCGCGACCTTCTGGCCGTTCGGCCCGTGCCCGATGGCGCCCAGCTCGTAGCGGTCCTCCTGGTCGGTGGGCCGCGCACGGCGGTAGGCGAAGCTGTTGCCGTCCACCAGCGTCGGCGTTCCGACGGGGGACGCGACGGCCACGACACCCCGCTCCCTGGCCCCGATCTTGGCCGCCATGAGAGGCAGGTTGTCGAGGTTGGTCGTCAGCCAGAGGTCCAGGTGCTCCATCGACTCCTCGCCGCCGACGGTGACGCCGGACCAGGCCTCCATCCGGGGGGACCGGAGCGCCGCGCGCAGCGCCTCCGTGTCGGGCTCGGGGTGCCCGTCGAGACGAAGCGCGACCTCGGCGCCCTCCTCGTCGTGGAGGACGGCGAGACGCATCCGGTTCTCGCCGACGCCGCGGATCGGAACGAAGCCGCACATTTCGAACCCGTCGCTGACAAGCCGGTCGCCGTCGCGGACGAACGCGACGGTGCGCGTCATGCTGCGCATCCGCAGCGGCACCACGAGTCGGCCGCCCTCCTTGAGCTGCGCGGTCCAAGCCGGCGCGATGTCCGCGGACTGCACGGTGACCACGATGCGGTCGAAGGGGCCGTGCTCGGGTGCGCCGTGCTCGCCATCGCCGGTGACGACCGTGACGTTGCGGTAGCCGGTGGCCTTGAGGAACCGCTCCGCGCGAGCGGTGACATCGGCGTCGATGTCCATGGTGATCACCCGACCGCCATCGCCGGTCATCTCTGCGAGGTAGGCGGCGTTGGGGCCGCCGGACCCGATCTCCAGCACCGTCATCCCCGGCCTGATGTCGGCCTGCTCGATCTGCATCGCCTGAATCCGGGGCGCCGACACGGAGCTGATGTCCACGCCGTTCTCGTCGGTCTTGGTGATCGTGGCGGTCTCGGCCTCGTACGTCTTGGCGACCTCCACTTCCGGGGTGGCCAAATGCCGGGGAACGGCACGGAACGCGGCGACGACACGAGGATCACGGGCGGCCCCGACCTCGATGAGCTTCTGGACCATGGTGTCGCGCAGCTGCTGTTCCGTGGGCGGGACGTCGGTCATGCGGTTCTCCTCTTCGGCGAGCTTGCGCCTGGCGGGGTCGAGCGGGTTGGTAGAGCGGCACGGACCACGAGCCTTCGTGCGTCGGTGACGGGCTGGCCGTCCGCGCCGCGGTGGTTAACCGCCCGACGACTCGACCGGTAACATCCGGGCCGCCGGGCGGTCGCCTATCGGGCGCGCGACAGATGGGCCCGTGCCGAGATCTCGGAGTAGGTCATGCGCCGCGTCCTGCCGGAGCCACGAGCGGCCAGTGCGGCGGGATGATCGTCCCGTCCGGCAGCAGTCCACCGGAGTCGTCGAAGATCAACACCTGGTTGCACAGGAGGCTCCAGCCCTGCTCAGGGTGGTGTGCGATCGGCAGCGCGGCGTCCCTGTCGGGGTCTTCGGCCGTCGGACACGGCGGGGTGTGCCGGCACATGGTGCTGTCCTCTCAGGTGAAGTTGGAAACTGGCCGCCTTTGGCTGCGTCACGACCAGACAGGGGCCGGTGCGGGCAGGCCATGGTCCGCGAGTTCGATCATCCGACCCACGATCTCGCCCAGGTCCGCGTCCTTCGCGCCGACGACGGCGAGCATCGACTGATCGGGAGCGCCCACCAGAATGAGGGTCTGGCCGTACCGGTCCTCGACCACGCTGTGGCCCCACGGGTATCCGCCGGACGTGAGGTCGCCGGCGATGCCGACGCTCCTGCCGCTCACGGAGCCCAGCGCTGCCATCAGCGCCGCCCACTTGTCCGCTTCATCACGGGCGATTCCGGGTGAGGTACCTGTAACGAGGCCCTCAGGGCTGACATGGATGGCGGCCACGGCGCCGGTGGTCTCGGTCACCAGATCGCTGAGAAAGGGCGGCTGCGGGTGGGGCTGCATGGTTGCTCCTTGGCCGGATCGCGGAGTTGAGGAAGGAACGGCTGGACGCCGATGCGTCGGTCACGGGCCGGGGTCGCATCCCGACTTCCGGCGCGGGGCGCCCGCGCCTGTTGCGCGCCGTGTCCCCGGGCGGTGCCCGTTGGGCAGCTGTTCCACCAGGGTCCGCCCGTACAGGGAGTGGCCGGGGGTGTCGAGCGCGCCGGCTACCAGGAACCAGCCCAGCTCACTAACGCCGACCGCCAGGCGCTCCCACCCCTCGGTGCTGTCGGCCACCATCGAACGAGTCCAGGTCACTACGCCCTGCGCGACGCCCTCGCCTAGGGCATCGCGCAGGGCCAGCCAGCCCGCACGGTCTTCCAGCGGCACCTGCCCCCGGTCGGTGAAGACGGCGGACACCACCCACTCGCGGGACTCGGCAAACTGCCGGCAGTGGGTCTCCAGTACGGCGTCCGGGTCTCCACCCGGTGAGGCAATGTAGATCGCAACGGGGACACGGCCCGGCGATCGAAGTGCGTCCGAGGGCATGTCACCACTGTCACAGCAGTGTCGCCCTGAGTGAACCTGCGGTCTGTACGACTTCCGGAGATCGCTGGAGGGGGAAGTCGTATGGTCCGTACGACTTCATGCGCTCCAGCCGCGCGGCAACGTCAGCGGCAGACCGCCGTGTTCGGCTCCGCCGGGTCGAGGTCCAGCAGACTGGCGACCTTGGAGGCGGTTCCGGGCCCGTCGGCGAACACGGTCGTGATGCCGAGCGCCTCAGCAGGTGCCAGGTTCGGCCGGTGGTCGTCCACGAACACGCACTCGGAACCGGCCAGCCCCATCCGGTCCAGCGTCCGCTGGTAGATCTCCGGGGAAGGCTTCGCCACGCCCTCGACCCCGCTGATGACCCGCACGTCGAACAGGTCCCAGACTCCCGTCTTCTCGTAGGGGTTGTACGGGGCGAAGCCGTAGGAGTTGGACAGGAGGGCGACGACGATCCCTGCGGAGCGGGCGCGTCGCGTCAGCTCCATCATCTCGGCCACAGCCCGCACCTCGCCGTGGGCCCGTCCCATCAGGTTGTCGCCGGAGACGCCCATGAGCGCCGCCGTCCGTCGGTTCCACTCGGCCTGCTCCATGCGGCCCAGCTCCAGCTCGACATACAGAGCTCGGCCTGCGGGATCGTCTTCCAGCGTGCGCCGCCAGGTGTCGGCCGGCAGACCCTCGCTGGCGCACCACGCCCGCGAGGACTGCCCGATCGGAGTGGTCATCACGCCCGCGAAGTCGAGTATCAGGCCGCGGTAGGACAACGGGCTCTCCCAGGCTGAGGATTCGGATCGGCGTCTCACCGGATGGTCGGCGAGGTCCCCAGGATCTCAGACAGTTTCCGAATCCGGGCGTTCCCGGCGCGACCGGCCCGCTGGATGATCACCCCTGGGATCGCCTGGTGCTTGGCCCATTCCGGGTGGGCCGAACAGACCTCCAGCAGCGTGTCCAGGGAGGTATCCCACTGGCGCGCGTCGGCCTGCGCGAGCGCGATGTCCAGCTGCATCCTGCTGTGCGCGGCCTGAGTCAGCCCTGAGGGGTCGAACCGCCGGGAGAGGTCGATCGCCTTGCCGGTGTTCCCGAGGGTGACGTTGATGCCCACGGCTTGGGCCCCGGCATAGGACGGCCCGAACTGCATCCCGTTCCCGAAGACGTCTTTACCGAGCCGTGCAGCCACCGCGTGTGCCTGCGAAAGCAGGTCGGCGGAGCGGTCGCCGTCCCCGAGCCGGGACGCCGCGACGGCCGCGAAGGTGATGTTCTTCCCGTACGCGGCCAGGAGCGCGGTGCCTTGCTCGGAGAACCTCGGCTCATTGCGGGCCGCGGCAGCCTCGGCCTCCCGCAATGCCTGCTCGACTCGCGCGTCCCGCAGGAGCACCCGCGCCCGCGCGGACCCCAACATCGACACCCTGACCGGATCGGCCGCCAGCTCCGCGTGCCGGAGAGCATGGCCCACCGAGGCATAGGCCAGATCCCTCGCACCGAGGAAGTTGGCGATCAAGCCCGCCGCGCGGTAGGCATCCGACAATAGGCCGTTGGCAACCGCTTCTTGACCGGTCGGTGCAGCCTGAGCGAACAGGGCTACCGAGCGCAGGAACGGGGCAACCAGCGAGCCGGCCTCGGCGTACGAACCCCGCCAGTAGACCCGCCACATCCGGTCGGCCGCCTCAGTGAGATCTGCTTGTCCGGGCGCCGCTCCCTCTGCGGGATCGGCCACGACGCCCGCAGCGGTGTCGTGGACCGTCCGCGAAAGCTCCCGAAGCATCGAACGATCGTCGCGCCCCATCCCACGCCGTGGAGCCTGCTGTCCGAGGATCACCGACACATCGGAGTGCAGCGCCTCCGCGAGACGCAGCAGCGTCGGTAACGAGACGCTCTTGTCCTGCTCGGCCTTCTGGATGGTGTGCTTCGACAGCCCGGACCGCTCAGCCAGATCAGTCTGAGTCTCCTTGCCCCTGAGCATCTTGATCCGCTCGCCCGTGGTGAAGTCTTGCCACTGACTCACTTGTCTTCCCCTCCGCTGCTTCGTTCTTGGACGGTGCCCGTGCGGCCACTCCGCAGGATGCTGTTCATCGGCAAGTGAACTCTCTTGCCGAAGCGTCTGGTTGGGGTCAGCCAGGGAGGCTTCCCAGCAGGGCGCCCTGGCCGGACTGGAGGATGTGAGCAGCCTCCAACGGAATCCAGAAGCACTCGAAGTGGGTGGGCTCCTGCTCGCCGTCGTGGTCCTCCCGGCTCGCCCATCGCTCCGGGGTGGGCTCGGTGAGCTCCAGGTGGAAGACGTGCCGGTGCTGGATCTCGAACCGGTACGGGCTGATGTCGTACTCGGTTTCGCCGAGCTTGCGCACGATCTTGAAGTCGTTCAGGCCGGTCTCCTCCCGGGCCTCCCGCAGCGCGGCGGCCTCCGGGGTCTCCCCGGGGCGGATGCTGCCGGCGGGGACCTGGATGCCGACCTCCTCGTAGCTGTAGTCGGTGTGCCGGAAGACCAGCAGCCGTCCGTCGCGCACGACGTAGACGAGCACCTTCTCCTTGATGACCTTCTCGGGCATCAGAACAACCTCCACGGTGGTCCGAAGCGATCGTTTGGAGCTTGCGGTACCGGGTTCCAGTCCTCAGGTCCGGCCGATGGGAACGAGATGGTCAGCCGGACGACGGGCGGCGCCTACTGCCTCGTTGCCGCGGTCGAATAGCCCAGCTTTGATGCCCGCGAAGAAGTCGGTGATCTCGGACTGCGCGAAGATGAGGAAGCGTCCGTCGCCGGTGCGCGGGCTGCACAGCACCGTGACCCCGCGAGGCAGGAAGGCCGCGCCGATGCTTTCCGGTCCGCCGAACTGCCATGCAGGAAGCGCAAGTTGTGCCGTCACCCACTCCGTGCGGAGGGAGTTCTTGCCGATCGCAGTCACCGGATCGTCATCGAGGTGAAGCGGCCTTTTGAAGAGGTTGGCAGAGACTGCGCCCGCGAATTGCCCGAAGCCTGTGTCGGACATGATCAGGGGAGGCTGATCGGGGTTGACGGAATCACGCACAGCGGTGATTGCGCGAGGCAACAGGGCGACCTCGGCGCAGTTCGACCCGCCGGTGCTGGCGGACCGCCATTCAGCCTGGGCGAGCTGTCGGGCGAGCCATTCGGGTTCGGCGTCGATCTGCCGGACGTTGCCGCCGACGTGCAGGGTCATGCGTATTCCTCAGCGAGTTGATCTAGGAAAATCAGGGAGTCCTCGACGGAGAGGGCATCGTCCACCATGCGCTCGCTCACGCGCTTGTACTCGGCGACGACATCGGCCTCATGGATTTGGAGAGCCGCCCGCCGGCCTTCGATGGTGATGCTGGTACGGCCCGTCGGGAACGTCATCAGCATGAACGGCCCGTCTATCCCCGCATGCGCGCCGGCGGCGAACGGGATCACCAGGATCGTGATGCCGGAAACGCTCCTCGCCAGGTCGGCGAGGTGCGCGGCCTGCCGGTGCACACCGGCCCGACCGCCGATCTCCTGCCGGAGCTGGCCTTCGGTGAGGACGGAGGTGATCGCGGGCGGGGGCTGCCGGGAGAGGACCCGTTCGCGCAGCTCGGCGCGCACGTTGACGAACTTCTCGACGTCGTCCGCGGTGCTCCAGGCAAGGTCTGCCTCGATGATCGCCCGCTCGGTGAGCGGGTGCTGGAGCAGGCCGTGGGGTGCGGTCGGCGACCAGAGGAAGGCCGCTCTGGCGAGTTCGATGTCGGTGGCGTAACTGCCGAAGGGGTCGTCGGCGTCGCCGGGGAAGCGTTCATGCCAGTCGTCGCTGTTGGCACTCACCACCAGTTCCCGCCAGAACTCCTGGGCGACCGGTTCGGTGACTCCGAGGACTGCGAGGAAGTGGGGGAGCTGTTGGAGGGTGATCTTCTGGTGGCCGGACTCGATCTTGTGGGCCGTGCTCGCCGAGCCGTACCCGAGCTGCTTGGCCAGCGTCTCCAGGGACCATCCGAGCTCAACGCGGCGATGGCGCACCTCGGCGCCCAGCCTCCGGCGTCGAGGGTTGGGCTCTCCAGGCATCGTCACCTCCCAAGCGGTCGGATTGATCGTAGTGGCTTGGCCGGGCCGCGCCCATACAACTTGGCGTACAGGAAAAGTTTTCCAATCGAGAACCCTTGCCAGTGCCCTGCCTGCCGGTCATCATCTTGCGTGCGGTCAGTGTCCGTTGGGACACGGAACGCAATGGCCGGTAGTGCGCCTCCTCTTTGGCATGCCCTCGGCCTGGCTGCTGAGTCTCGGTAACTCACCTGCACCGCAGGCTGGTTGGCCGCGACGATCCAGCGCCGGGCGTCCTCCTCAACTCTCCGCCGAGGCGCACCACCAGCTCGTGAGTCCCGTGATCTAGCTGCACCTCCTCTGTCCGTGGCGCGGCGCCTGCCCGCTGCGGTTCTGGGCTTGATCGCGGAACCGGCTGGGCGCCTTCGCGGCGCGGACATCGACAGCAGGGAGAGCACCATGCACTTCCCGTACGAGGCACAGGAACTCTCGCCCACCCTGGCGACGCGGTGGGAGCGGTACGTCAGCCGGCGTGACCGGCCCCGCGACCTGGAAGAGGGTCTGTGGCGGCGTACCCAGGACCCGCGGAACGCCGGCGAGTCGGGCTGGACCGGCCCGGAGGACGGCCGCCGCCGCATCCTGCACTACCGCTACCGCTACGACACCAAGCGGGTTGGCGGCGGGACGGTGCTGACCGTCCCCGAGCTGTACGTCTTCCACAGTGCCTCGTACCCGGAGGCGGAGCTGGCGCACCACTTCGACCGGGTCCGCAAGGCGCTCGCGGACGGCGGCTGGCAGCCGGGGGAGCGGGGCCGGTGGCGGCGCGGAGACCTGGAATGCGCGGTGGTGCCGCACCGCGTGCACCCGCAGGACGAACTCGCCGGGCGCACCCTCCCGGCCGGGTACGAGAGCCTGGACGTCACGATCACCTCCGCCGGGCACATGCCCGCGCTCCACGACCAGAACATGCCGTGGAAGGTGATGGCGGCCGGCATGCGGATCAAGGAGAAGCGGGGCAACCCGACGCTGATCCCTGACCTGTCCCGGATCGCGGACTTCCTCCCGTTCCAGGTCGAGGTGGGGTGCGGCATGTCGGTGGAGGCCGGGGTGCCGCCGCTGCACCGGCTGCACGAGGTCTACCGGGTGACCGACATGAGCGACCACCGGTTCGTGCTGTCGCCCGGAGAGGACACCTTCCTGCCGGAGATCCTCGGGGCGCCGGAGTCGAAGATGCCGGAGCTGACCGAGATGACCCGGGCATGCCTCCAGGCAGAGCCGACCATCGGGCACCGGACCCTGCGCGGCCTGGCCGACGCCGGGCACCTGGTGGGCCCGGTGATCACCAACAACTTCGACGGCCTGATGGCGCGGGCGGGACTGGACGAGCACTACGTCCGCCGCTACCACGAGCAGATCCCCGACGTCCCCTTCCTCCCGGGGGCGAAGTCGCTGCTGGTGATCGGCAGCCACGCCGACCGCCGCCGGGTGCAGGCCCGGGCCCGCGAGCGCGGCCTGACGGTGTTCTTCCTGGACCGTGAGGGCTTCGAGGAGGGATCGGTGTTCCGCCCCTATCTGGTCGAGGGCGCGCGGGACGAGGACTTCATGTGCCGCCGTGAGGCGACCCCCGCGCTGCTCGAACTCGCCGCCCACCTGGACGTCAAGGTGCCGGCCGCGGCCTGACACCCCTCCCCGTGCGATGCCGGGTGGCCGACTCGGCCGGTCGGTCACCCGGCACCGCCCCCGAACCGGAAGAGAGAAGGACGATGAGCAACGTCCCCGAGCTGATCTGGCACAACGGGAAGGTGCGGCCGTGGGAAGAAGCCACGGTCCACGTCACCGCCGAGACCGCGATGCGGGCGGTGAACGTCTTCGAGGGCCTGCGCGGCTACCGGCAGCCGGACGGCCGTCTCGCCGTCGTCCGGCTGGACGCGCACCTGGAGCGCCTGGAGACCTCCGCCGCCCTGATGCACATCCCCCACCCCGGCCTCGCCGCCGAACTGCGCGACGGTATGACGCAGTTGCTGGCCGCACTCGCCCCGCAGAGCGACGTGTACGTGCGCCCGTCGGTGTATGTGGACACCGGCCGCTACACCGCGGACCGCACCGAGATGACCACCGGCACGATCGTCACCTGCTTCCCCGCCCCCGCCCGGCCGGTTGAGCCGATGCGGTGCATCATCAGCAGCCGGCAGCGGATCGCGGACGACGCGCTGCCGACCGCCGCGAAGACCGGCGCCGCGTACTCCGGTTTCCGCCTGGCCCGTCTGGAGGCGCTGGAGAAGGGCGCGGACGAGGCGATCCTGCTCAACCAGCACGGCAACGTCGCCGAGACCGGCGGCGCCGCCGTGTTCACCGTGCGACACGGCCGGATCACCACGCCGCCGCTCACGGACGGCATCCTGCCCAGCATCACCCGCGCCACCGTGCTGGCGCTGGCGGAGCGGCTCGGTATCCCGGCCGCCGAGCAGTCCCTGACCCCCGGCGACCTGCACGGCGCCGACGAGGTCTTCGTCACCGGCACGCTGGACGAGGTCCGCATCGTCGGCCACATCGACGGCCACCGCCCCCGCCACGGTGACCACCCCATCGGCAGCGCGCTGCGCGAGGAGTACCTGGCGATGTGCACCGGCACCCGGCCCGCGCTCGACGCCTCCTTCCTGGAGGTGCTCGCGTGACGACCCCGAAGGCCGTGCTGTTCGACATCGGGATGACCTTCATCCACCCGAGCGGACAGGTGATGAGCGAGGAACTCGCCGCCGTCGGCGCACCCGGCGTCGGCGCGAAGACCGCCGAAGCCGCGCTCGCCACCGCCGCCGAGGCCCACCACCTCGACTTCCCGCAGGGACTGAGCCGACCGGAGAAGGTCGGCGCCGTGTGGGGGCAGCTGCTGGGCGTCGGAGCGGAGACGGGCCGCCGCGCCTGGCGGCGCTGCACCGACCGCACCGACCTGTACCGCGACCTCGACCCGGACGCGGTCGCGGTACTCCGCGAGATCTGCGGGCGGGGCCTGGCGGTGGCGGCGGTCTCCAACTCGGACGGCACCCTCACGGAGGAACTCGCCCGCTTCGGCCTGCTCGACTTCTTCAACGTGGTCGTGGACTCGACCCTCACCGGCGTCGAGAAGCCGGAGCCCGGGATCTTCGCCTCCGCCCTCGGTCAGCTCGGCTGCGCGCCCGCGGACGCGCTGTTCGTCGGGGACGGCCTGATCAACGACATCTTCGGCGCGCTGCGGGCCGGCATCACCTCCACCGTCCTCTACGACCGTCACCACGTGTACCGCGAACTGCCCGTCCCGGTGATCACCGCCCTGCCCGAGCTCCTGGACCACCTGCCCGTCGCCTGACCAACTTCCGCAACGAAGGAGGAGGTACAGCATGCACGTCGGCCTGGTCAGCACCACCTACCGCCCGCGCCGCGGCGGCATGGAGACCCACGTCACCACCCTCGCCGAACACCTCACCACAGCCGGCCACGAGGTGACCGTCCTCACCAACCGCGACTCGCCGGACCAGCCCGCCGCCACCTGGGAGAACGGGGTGCGGGTACTGCGCGGCGGCGCGCTGCTCCAGCCGCCGGACCCCAACGCGGTGCCGTGGGAGCGCGGCCTGTTCGCCACCCTGGACGACTTCGCCCCGCTCGTCGACGCACCGCCGGACGTCATCCACACCCACACCCAGGCCGCGCTGCTGCTGACGCACATGTCCGGCCTCGCCGCGACGGCGCCCGTCGTCGCCTCCTTCCACGAGACCCGGCCCGAGACGGAGCCGGGCGGCTGGCCGCGCTCCCGCTTCGTCGCCCGGACCTGCATGCCCACGCTGGTCCTCGCCGGCAGCCGGGCCTTCGCCCGGCAGGCCGAGGGCTTCGGCTACCCGGCCGAGCACATCCGCACCGTCCACCTCGGCGTGCGCCACCGGCCGCGCGTCCACGACCGCCGGGTGGCCCGGCACTTCCTCGCGCAGGCCGCGGGCGTGCCCACCGACGGTCTGCTGATCGCCCTAACCGGCCGCTACACCCCCCGCAAGGCCCAGCACCGGCTGCTGGATGCCTTCGAGCTGATGGCCACCCGCGCCGACTGCCGGGTGGTCCTGCTCGGCTCCACCAACGGCTCCGACTCCGCCTACCTCCGGTACGTCGCCGAACGCGCCGGCCGGTACGGCGACCGGGTCACGCTCCTGACCGACCAGTCCGACGAGGTACGCGACCTGCTCGCCGAGGCCGCCGACCTGGTCACCCAGCCCAGTACCGCCGAAGGGCTCGGGCTGGCCGTCATCGAGTTCATGCAGCACGGCGCCCCGGCCGTCGTCAGCGACATCGACGGCCTCAACGAGGTGGTCACCCCCGACACCGGCCGCCTGGTCGACACCGCCGACCCCGCCGCCTACGCCGCCGCGCTGGACGAACTCGCCGCCCTGCCCACCTTGCGGGCCCACACCGGCCGGGCCGCCGCCGACCGCGCCACCCGCAACTTCGGCATGACCCACTGCGTCGCCAACACCGGCGCCGTCTACATCGAGGCGATCAACGCCGCCCGCCCGGCCGTCGGAGCGGCCCGTGTCTGAGCAGCGGCTGCCCACCCTCGGAGTCTGGGGCCCCACCCCGCGCGACAAGAGCGGCGTCGCCGGGTACATCACCCAGTCCCTGCCGCACCTCGCCCCGCACTTCACCACCCGCCGGATCGCCGGCCCCGCCTTCGACCCGGCCGCCTTCGACCACGTCCTCTACCACCTGGGCAACAACACCCTCCACCACGGCGCCTTCCGCGCGCTGGCCGCCCGGCCCGGCACGGTCCTGCTGCACGAGTACAACAACCTGGACTACTACTACGAGGCGTGGGACCAGCTGCCCGCCGCCGAGCAGCAGGCCGTCCTGACCCGGATCTCCACCGCGGTCGGCACCCGCCTGGACACCCGGGAGGCCATGGAGCGGTACTTCGCCGACCACCCGCACGTCGACCGCTACAGCCTCAACGCCCACATCGAAGACCTGGCGATCGAAGCGGCCACCCGCGTCCTGGTCCACTCCCCGCTGCTGGCCGAGCACCTCGCCGACCGCCACCCGGCCGCCGACATCCGCCACCTGCCCTTCCCCGTTCACCCGCTCACCCCCGTGCCCGGCACCCGGGCCCGCCACGGCCTGCCCGAGCAGGCGTTCGTCTTCGCCACCTTCGGATTCCTCGGCGCCTACAAGCGCATCCCCGTCATCCTCGACGCCTGGCGGAACTGGACCGACCGCCCCGCGAACGCCCTGCTCCTGCTCGCCGGGGAGGCCCGCGACGGCCTCACCGTCCCGGACGACCCCACCGTCCGCCACACCGGATACCTCACCGACGCCGAGTTCGACGCCCTGCTGCTCGCCGCGGACTGCGGCATCCAGCTGCGCGGCCCCTGGCTTGGCGAGACCTCCGGACCGGCCAGCGCCCTGATCGCCCACCGGCGCCCGACGATCCTCAGCGACCTCCCCGGCATGCACCCGCGCCGCCCCGAGGAGATCCACCTGACCGTCGGCCAGGGTGATCGCGAGAGCGCCGACCTGATCGACGCGATGCGCACCCAGTACCACCGGACCCCCACCCCCGCCGCCTACGACCCCGCGTTCTCCTGGAAGGCGTGGGGCGAGCACATCACCGCCGCGCTGACAGGAGTCCCACGGTGACGCTCCTGGGCGGTGCCGCGTACTGGTCGCGCAGTCTGGTCGCCGCCGTGGACCAGGCCGCCGCCCGTCTGCTGAGCACGTGGCCGGGCTCCAGCCTGGCCGGCCCGGAAGACGTGCGCCGCAAGGAGGACGGCACGCTCGTCTCCGCCGCCGACACCGACGCCGAACAGATCCTCGTCAAGGCGATCACCCACCTCGACCCCACCGGAGTGATCGTCACGGAGGAGGACCCCGCCACCCACCAGGCCAACACGAACCACCGAGTGCTGACCTGGTACATCGACCCCCTCGACGGCACCCGCCAGTACCTCCACGGCTCCACCGACTTCGCCGTCCTCATCAGCGCCTGGCGCGCTCAGGTGCCGGAGTTCTCCATCGCCTCCTTCCCCGCCGCGGGCGTCCTCGCCGTCGCCGACCGCGACCAGGCGACGTTCCGGCCCCTCCCGCGACCGCCCGACCAGAGCCCCGTCCACGCCTGCTACTTCGAGCCAGCCGCACTGCGCGAGCGCCTGCCCGCCGGGAACCCGCTGCTGGTCGACGCCTTCGAGTCCACCCGGGCCCTCACCGAAGTGGCCCGGGGCACCGCCGCCGGAGCCGTCGCCGAGATGTGCGGCCACCGGGCCTGGGACATCGCCGCCCTGTGCCACCTCCTCATCGCCACCGGCCGCCACATCACCGACGAGCACGGCCGCCCGGTCCGCTTCGACGGCCCCGACGTCACCGCGCGCTACCTCGTCGCCGCCGACACCCGAGACCTGCACTCCCTCCTGCTGAACACCCTGGAGTCCACGCCGTGAACGACACCGCCCTCGTAACCGCCCCTGACGACTGGGCCGACCGCTTCTTCGACCCCGGCTTCGAGGAGACCTTCCGCGCCCTCGGTAAGTACGACAGCACCCAGGCCGACCTCGACGCCCTCTGCGCGAAGGAGTTCATGGCCCCCGGCACCCGGGTCCTCGACGTCCCCTGCGGCTTCGGCCGGCACACCGGCCCCCTCACCGCCCGCGGACTCCACGTCACCGGCATCGACGCCTCGCCCCACCAGATCGCCCGCGCCCGCGCCCTCCACCCCGGCGCCGACTTCCACCAGGCCGACATGCGCAACCCGCCGCCCGGGGAGTTCGACGTCGTCCTCAACCTGTGGACCAGCTTCGGCTACCTCGACACCGACGCCGACGACCTCGCCGCCCTCACCGCCTGGGCTGCCGCCCTCAAGCCCGGCGGCCACCTCGTCATGGAGCTGACCACCCGCGAGCGCGCCGAGCACGAGAACCGGCACGGCACGGAACCCATCAGCACCAAAACCGTTACGCAGGGCGGAGTCACCGAGAGCGCCTGGTACGACTGGGAGGCCAAGTACGCCCACGTCACCTACACCCGGCCCGGCTGGTCCGCGACCTGCCGCACCCGCATGTACTCCCGACCCGAACTCGAAGACGTCCTGCACCAGGCCGGATTCGCCGTCGTCTCCTTCGCCGGGGACTTCACCGGCGGCCCCGTCCGGGCCGAGAACCGCACCGTCGTCACCGCCATCACCCGGAGCACGCCGTGATCACCCGCCGAGACGCCAGCAGCATCACCGCCGACGCCGAGAACGCCCTCCTCGAATCCCGCGGACTCACCCCCGCCGACCTGATCGCCGCCGGCACCGAGGCCCGCGTCTACGCCCTCGGCCACGACCAGGTCCTCAAGGTCTACGCCGACCCCGACCAGCTCGGTGCACTGGAGGCCATCGCCGACCTCTACCGGCGCTTCGCCCGCAACAGCGTCCCCTTCGCCCTGCCCGAGATCCAGGCCATCGAACAGCACGGGCCCCTGCTCGCCGTCACTGAGACCCGCCTGTCCGGCACCCCGATGGGCGACGCCCTCGACCTCACCGACCCGGCCACCGAACACACCTACCTGGCTGCCGTCCGCGACTTCGGCGGCCTGCGCCTGACCACCCCGCTCGACCGGCGCATGCTCCTCGACCCCGACCCGGCCCACCGGGGCGAGCCCTGGAACGCCTTCCTCCTCCGCCTCCTCGCCCAGAAGCTCCCGAAGGTCCTCCCCAACCTGCGCCGCGACGTCCCGGCCGTCGACCACATCACCGACCGGCTCACCGCGCGGCTCGCCCGCCCCTACACCGGCCCCGAAGGCGTAATCCACGGCGACCTCTACCCGGACAACATCCTCGTCGCCAGCGACAAGGTCTCCGCCGTCATCGACTTCGGCACCTTCACCCTGCTGGGAGACCCGCTCTACGACCTCGCCGGTGCCTGTGCCTACTACCGGATGTACGACGAAGACCGCGTCGACGTCCGAAACCGCCTGCTGGCCGCCGCCGCCCAGGACCTCCCCGCCGACCGGCGGAACGACCTCACCGACTACCTGCACACGATCGCCCTGCTCAGCTGCGACCTCTACCCCGAGCAGGACAAGGACATCCGCGACACCGGCCACTACCAGTGGGCCGCCGACGTCCTCAACACCCCCACCGACTGGAGGGGCCAGTGACCAGTTTCCTTCCCGAACCCGATCCGGAGGCCGGCAGCTGGCTCCCGCCGGAGGAGTTCATCGCCACCCTTCCCCGCGCGACTGCGTACGCCTCCCTCTACATCACTGACCAGCACGGACAGCCGGTGCTGCTCAACTCCTCCGTCTACAAGCCGGACAAGGGCCAGATCTGGCAGTTCCCCGGCGGCCAGATGGACCCTGACGAGACCCCTCGTCAGACGGCGGTCCGCGAGACCCAGCAGGAGACCGCCCTCACGCTGGAGTGTGGCCGACTGCTGGCCGTCCACTTCCTGCCGCCCGAACCGACGTGGCCGGCGGCGAAGTTCGGCCTGATCTTCGACGGCGGCACGCTCAGCCCCGAACAGCTCGCAGCGATCCACCTGGACCCTGCCGAACACAGCGAGTGGGACGCCCGACCCGTCGAGGACTGGACGGACGTCCTCAACCCCCGGAGCATGGACCGCCTGCGCCAGGTGGCCGCCGCGCGGAACTCCGGTCTCACGGCGTACATCGAGCACGGAAGAAGTGACTTCGTCGACTACATCTGATCGGACGCCCCAAACAGCCAGGCGGGCAGCACTCGATTGAGTGCTGCCCGCCTGGCCGACGCACGCCTAGGGCGTGTCTCTTTGGTGTGCTGAGTGGTTGATCGGATATGTCTGTCCGTTTGGTGATCAGTGATGCAATGTGGGAGCGGATCGAGCCGCTGATGCCGGCCGATCCGGTCCGTGGCCGTCGGTGGGCCGATCATCGCCGCACGCTTGAGCTATCGCGTGGAAGTTCAGGACTGGTACACCGTGGCGGGACCTGCCAGCTGAGCTCGGGTCCTTCCAGACCGCGCACAAGCGGTTGCTGCGGTGGGCGGTGGACGGCACATGGCGGCGGATCTTCGCGGCTGTGCTTGCCGGTGCGGCTGCCGCGGGCGAGATCGGCTGGACCGTGTCGGTTGATTCCACCGTGTGCCGGGCCCACCAGCATGCGGCGGGTGCTCGCAAAGGAGTTGGGCGGTCGTGGTGAGCCGGCTGATCACGCGCTCGGGCGTTCACGTGGCGGGTTGAGCACGAAGGTGCACTTGGCCAGTGATGCCAGCGCCCGGCCGCTCGCGTTGGTGGTGACGGGAGGACAGGCGGGTGACGCCCCGGCGTTCACCGCCGTCATGGCCGCGCTCCGGGTTCCCCGCACCGGTGGGGGCAGCCCCGCACCCGGCCCGAAACGGTGATCGCCGATCGCGCGTACTCGGCCCGCGCGATTCGCTCCCACCTGCGGGAGCGGCACATCCGGGCGGTCATCCCGCAGCCGGTGGACCAGGTCCGCCAACGGCTGCGGCGCGGCTCACGCGGAGGGCGCCCACCAGGGTTCGACCCCGTGACCTACCGGGAGCGGAACGCGGTCGAGCGGTGCATCGCCCGGCTGAAGCAGTGGCGCGGCCTGGCGATGAGGACGGACAAGCTCGCCCTCGTCTACCAGGCCGCACTCCACCTCGCCGGCATCCTCATCTGGGCCCGCCGCTGACATGAGCGCATGTGCCCCTGCCGGTCGTCGGGCGTTCTGGTTCGCTATTCGACGATCTTGGTGATGCGGCCGGCGCCGACCATCACGTCGCGGTCGTGGATGGTGAAGGTCACACCGGCCTCGATCGCCACCGCCTTGTCGATGGTGACCGTCAGCTGGACGAAGCCTCCCGGAGCGGCCGTCTCGACGCCTTCGGGCAGGGCCACGCTGCCGGTGACGTCGGCGGTGCGGATGCGGAACTGGGCGCTGTAGCCCTGGGAGACGGAGGCGCCGACGCCTTGATCTGCCTTCGTCATGATGTAGGCGTTCGCGGTGAACTTGGTGTGCCCCGTGGCGGAGCCGGGCTTGGCGAGGACCTGGCCCCGCTCGACATCGGCGGGCTTGACGCCGGCCAGGACGAATGCGTAGCCGTCGCCGCTGCCGGTCGTGGCCTGCTCGACATCCTCGCCCAACTGCTGGATGCGGGTGCATGTGGTTGTCGCGGTCGTGCGCAGGCCGACGATCTCCAGCTGGTCCTGGACCTTCACCGTGCCTTGATAGACCCGGCCGGTGGCGATGGTGCCGCCGCCGTCGGCTGAGGAGGTGTCCTGGACCTCCACGAGGGCCGGCTTGTCAGTGGCAGGCACCGGGGTGGGGACGTGGGTGTCCAGGGCTTCCAACAGCTTCTTGACCGCTGTGGCGCCCATCCCGTTGTCATCCTTGCCGTCGAGTGCCGCCCTGGCCGAGCCGATGACGACCGGGGTGTCCTCGCCGGGGTAGCCGCACTCGGTGAGCAGGTCGCGGACCTCCTTCTCGACCAGGTCGTTCGCCTCCCCGTCCTCGATCAGGTCGGCCTTGTTGAGGAAGACCACGACGGACGGGATACCGACCTCCCGGGCGAGCTTGAGGTGCTGGGACGTCTGCGGCATCGGGCCGTCCGTCACTGCCACTACGAGTACGGCAGCGTCCGCGTCGCGGAGAAGCAGGAGCTTGGTGACGTCGGCGTCGCCGGGGCCGTCCGTCTGCGCGTAGTGCCGGGTGGGGGTCTCGTACTCGACATTGGCCGCGTTCACCGTGACGCCCAACATCCTCTCCTCCGGCGCGGCATCGAGTTCGCCGTAGGACCGGGAGCTGCCCACGTAATTGTTCGCTGCCTCGTCCCGGCACACGCGGGTGAGAGCGGCCGTCAGAGTGGTCTTGCCGTGAGCGACATGCCCGATCATCACGGTGTTCAGCTGAGCCTTGGCAACGTAGGCCACGGGATTCCTCCATTTGAACCTGCCGGCCGATCCGGCCGACGACACAGAGGCCCCATCCCACTGCGTCCCAGGCCCCACTGGCAGCACCAACGGCACTCATTCACACGTTTGAGTGGATCTTGTCGATGGGCACGCCAATCCCGCGGCTGCCTCGCTAAGTGCTGACGGAACAGGCCTGATGCCCGACCCTGCGGAACGACCCTGCTCTACAGAGTCGGGCATCACGCCAGGTGCTGGTTCCCTGACGCATGTGCAGCGTGACAGCGGCAACCACACGACTTCCCATCAGATGGGTGTCCGCGGTGAAAGAAACCGGTGGCCGACGCCGGGCCCAGAGGAAGCTCCAACGGCGAACTGGTGGAGGGCATGCGCCACGCCGCCGAGCAGCCTCATGCCACCCGCGTCCCAGAGAAGGTTCACATGAGCGACAAAGAGACAGGCTCTAGACCGCAGGTGCGTCTGGACGTTCAGGCTCGATTCGCTCCGCCGCCAGAGCCGCTTCGCCGTACGCCGCGTACGGGCGCCGTGCCGGTTCCGAGATGGGCGTGGAGTCGACGTGTGGTTCGACAGCCCCCTGTGTGGTGACGGTCGTGAGCACCTGTTCGGCGCGATCCAGGGTCAGCCGGACTGCGCCGAACCGTCCCA
Source organism: Streptomyces sp. NPDC127114 (assembly GCF_042677525.1). Classification (NCBI taxonomy): domain Bacteria; kingdom Bacillati; phylum Actinomycetota; class Actinomycetes; order Kitasatosporales; family Streptomycetaceae; genus Streptomyces; species Streptomyces sp. NPDC127114. Next base: position 18,732 of record NZ_JBHXTJ010000023.1, on the reverse strand, counting down.
CTGCGAATCCCGTCCGGTACCCGTGCAGGTGGAGCTGTTCCACCGCTTGCACTCCGGCATCGACATCCGGGGTGTCGGCGGGCGAGACGAGTGCGTGCAGTTCTTCCTGCCACTCCCATCCCAGATCACGAAGCACGGCGCGGGCCTCTGCCTGCTCCCATCCGCTTCGTGCGAGCAGGCCGTGCTGCGGGTCGGTGTCGAAGACGACATGGGGGTTCGAGGTCACCATGTGGCGGCTCCGGTGTTCTCATCGGTCCAGGCGGCGAGCTGGAATCGTGCGGGTCGGTCTTCGTGTCGTCCAAGGCGGCATTCGTCGCCGGCCTTGCCGAGCACCTTGTTCATGCGGCTGACGAACCGGTCGTACTGCTCGTGCCAGACGACGGTTGAGCCCGCGTCGGCGTAGGCGTCGTCCCGGGCGAAGGCCAGGGCGGCGATCTCGTACCCCAGACCCTCGTGCTTCTTCCAGCAGGGCGGGATCACGTCCTGCGGCTGCCAGGCGTACGTCTCGTTCAACCAGCGGCACACCGCGTCGAGCCACGCCGGCATCGGCTCGATCAGCTCGGCCGACAGCGCGCCGAGGTCCCACGGCGGGGGGCCGTCGACCACGGACTCCTCCGCGCTCCGCTCCGCGATGTACTCCAAGATCAACGCTGGTGCCTCGGGGAAGGGCTGGAACTGGGCGAGGGGGTTCGTCACGCGGCGGCTCCCCGGGCGGCCCAGGCGGCGGCATGGGCCGCGGCCTGCTTCTTCTTCGCCGCGGACCGCCGACGGCGCTCCGTCTCGTTCGCTTCACGCAGCTGGTGGACGTGGGCCTCGATCTCCGGCCAGGAGTCCCAGGTCCACATGCCGTCGAGGCGGGTGATCACGGGTGGCAGGTTGTCGGCGAGTACGAGCGCGTGGCCCTCCGGCAGCGACCGGATCTCGTCGCTCCGCAGGACCGGCTCCAGGGCCATGTGGGTGGCGGTCGAGTGGCTGCCGCGGTCCCCGCCGCTGCTGGTCTTCGTGGTGCGCTCGCGCTCAACCTGCCCGCACAAGTCCGACAGGTCCTTGAGGAAGCCCGGGTCCTTCGCCCCGCCGAAGACGATGACGTTGTTGGTGAAGCTCGCCAGCTCGTTCGCGGTGTCCTCGCCGAACCGGGCGCGGGCCGACGCCCAGCCCTGGAGGCCGATGATCACGGTGATCCCGCGACCGCGCCCGTCGGCGACGCGCTGTCGCAGGCTGGGGATGGGAGCGATGTTGGGGGCTTCGTCCAGCCCGCCGAGGAGCGGCGGGTCGAGTCGGCCGGCGGGCGAGGCGACGGCGTGAGCCTCGGCGATGTCGAGCAGGTCTTCCGTGATCGCGGTGGTCAGCGGAGCCACGCTGTTCACCTCGGAGTCCTTCCCGAGCAGGTAGACGGTGCCGCCCGCGTCGAGGAGTTCGGCGAAGTCGGTCGGGTCTTCGCCGTCTCCCAGCAAGGCCCGGACGACCGACTCGTGCATGAGGGGGGCGAGCGCGGCGTCCAAGGTCGAGGCCGTGTTGCCGACAGTCCGACTGTCGCCGCTGGTGGCCGTTCGGAGCATGTCCGCCCAGCCGGGCCCGGCCCCGGGGTGCGCGTCGAGGATGCCGACCGGCGCGGGATCGGTCAGCTTGCGCGCCCACTTCAACACCCACTCCAGGCTCGCCCCGTCGAGCGCGGCGGCGTGGAAGTACGCGGCCAGGATCTTCGCGGCCTGGCCCTTGTAGAAGGCGGCGCCCTCGCTGGACTGCGCTGCCGCCCCCGGGGTGCGCGAGCCAGCGACGAACGCCTTGGCCCGCATCATCGCGGTCTCGGTATCGGCAGCGCCCGTGATCGGCGTCCACCGGAACCTCGGCACAGAGGGGGCGATGTCCTGCGGGTCGAAGGCCAGGACGGGCCTGCCACCTGCCCGCCGGGCGTCGAGGGTCAGTTCGACCAGGTCCGCCTTCGTGGAGGTGGCGAGCACCGGTCCGGGCCACTGGCGGATGGTCGGGGCGAAGAAGCGGAGCGTCTTGCCCGAGCCCATGGGGCCGATGACCCGGCACGCCTTGTCGGCGCGGGACCAGAGGTCTACGCCCTTCGGACGCTGGGAGGTGCCCAGCGAGTAGCCGAAGTCCTGCGGGGAGAGAGGGTGTTGCATGACGTGCTCCGAGATGAGGGAGGGAGAAGGGTCAGCGGGTGGCGGATCGCTTCTTCGCCAGATTCGCCGCCGGGCGGCGCGGGTCGTCGCCACCGCGGGTGAGAGAGGGCCGGATCTCCGTGGCCTTGAGGACGGCCGTGGCCGACAGCTGCCGCTTGAGGAGGCCCTTGTCCGCGAACCCGGCGTTTCGGGCGGAGCGTTTCATCACCAGCCAGACGGCGGCCATGGCCACCGCACACACCGCCGCGATGGCGTACAGGGCCACAGAGATCCCGCTGGGCATGACGTCCACTACGCGGCCCTCTGTCCGGCACGGGCAGCGAGGTAGCGCATGCGCCGGCCGCAGAGCTGGGAGATCGCCGCATCGGGCCCGGCACATCGCGGCGGGGCCGTGTGGAAAGCCGCGTGCAGGTCCTCGGCCGCGCGCCACAGGTGGGCGGCGGCGGTGCGGACACGGCCTCCGGCCGCGGAGTAGTCCCCGTGGTCGAGGGCAGTGGCCAGTGCCTTCGTGCGCCGGGCCAGTTCGAGGGCGTCTGAGTGCAGCTGGTCGATGTCCCCGCGCGCCGCGTTGTGATCAGTCGGGAGCGCGGTCCCGGTCGTGGTGGTCATGGAGTTCGTCCCTTCCGGATCTGCCTGGATGCGGCCGGTGGCCAGTTGGAGGTGACGGAAGCCGTTCATGCGGCGTCCGGGTAGCTGGTGGAGACGTCGGTCATCGAGCCGGAGGAGAAGCACAGGTGCTGTTCCGCCACGACCAGCAGGTGCTGCACGGCGGGGTAGATCACCTCTCCCACCACCCACAGGGCGATTCCCCGACGCAGCCGCACGATGTGGTCCGCCGTCCACCCCGGCAGCCCCAACCTGGCCACGGTGGCTTCCGCTTCGGCCTTCTTCATCGAGTAAATGACCACGGTATCGGCCATTTTCAGTGCCGCCTGCGTCTCCGGCGAGTCATCAATATCTGACAGGTGGTGGACGATGAAAATGCACGACAATCCCAGGCCACGCGCGAATTTCAGAAACTTTTCGAGCAGGGCGGCCAGCTGAGGAGTGCCGAGAATGTGCCATGCTTCTTCGGCGATGAGGATGCGCTTGCGCTGGCTGTAGCGGCGGCAGCCCGTCGCTGGGTTCGGTCCCACCTCCCAGGCGCCGGAGTCCGCGTCGACCACCACACGCTCGTGCTGGCTCGGTTCCGTCCCGCACTCACACAGGGGCCGCAGCCAGACCTCTTCGAGGAAGACGCTGATCACCGCGACGAGGATGGTCATGGCGACACCGCCGGACGGGACCTTGGTGAGGTCGAACACGACCATGTCGGTGTCGAGACCAACGCCGAGGCTGGTCGGCCCGTCCAGCATGCCGACCAGGTCGCCCGTCGAATCCTGCTCACTGCCGCACAGCCGGTCGAGAACGTAGCTCGCTTCGAGCCCGTCGGCGAGCAGTTCGTCCCGCGTCCGCTGCTTCGCTTCGGCATCGGACTCCTCCGGGGCCCGGAGCGCTTCGGCAACGTCCGCCAGCACCGGTGTGCGGCCGAGGGCGTCCGCCCGGCGATGGGCCCTGCGGATGGCGATCCGCAGGGCGGAGCCGGCGAACTCGTCCAAGGGCTTGCCGAGGCCGAGCTCAACGATCGTCCTGACCAGTTCGACCTGCCGCTTGCCTGCGATGGCCGGGTCCATGGGGTTGATGCAGGAGGCGCCGGACCCGCCGCCGGGAGCGAACTTCACCGGGGCTTTGCCGGTGAGAGAACGGCCTAGAGCCGCCCATTCGCCCTCCTCCCGTTCCTTCTGCTCCTTCGTGTCCAGAACCACGACTTTCCTGCCGAGGCGAATTTGCCGCGCGGCATAGGTCTTGGTGAGGGAACTCTTTCCGCGCCCGGTATCCCCCATGACGATCATGTTGCCTCCCGGAAGTCCGTCACCGAACGCGCTGAAAGGGCAGTAGATGAAAGCCTTTCCGGAATAAAGTTCGCGGCCGATGATCGCGCCCGCGCTGCCCAGAGTCGGCGGCGCCACCGGCAGGTACAGGGCCTGGCTGGTGGTCGTCTCCGTGTAGAGCGGACGGCGCACGGTCTGGTGCATCGGGGACAGCGGGGCGAGGTTCAGTAGGTCACTCACTTGATGCCTCCGGCGAGGGGCAGGGTGTTGGCGAAGGCGCGGGCGTGTTCGAGGTCGAGCCACTCGATCCGCAGGTTCGAGTTGCGGGCGCGGCTGGCGGTCGTGCGCTTGGTGCGCTCCAGTTCCTCGACGCTGCGGGCCGAGATCGTGATGTAGCCCACGACCGCGGCGCCGGCCGCCCCAGAGGCGGCCAGGGCCATGCCGCGGGAACCGGTGGCGTTCGCGGCGATCTGGTCGCGGGGGTCGATGTTCTTGCCGCGCTGGCGGTCGCGGTGCATCTCCGCCTGGTTGTTCGTGTCCTCGGCGAGCATGCGTTCCACGGCCTTGTCGTTCGGCTCCAGCTGCTGCGTGATGGAGAAGGTCCGGATGACGTCGGGCATCCCGATCAGCAGAGGCGACAGGAAACCGGGGCCGACGGGGGTGGTGGGCCAGCTGGCGACGTGGGCCGTGGCGTGGAACCAGCTCTCGGTGCTTCCTGCCGCGCGGGTCGCCAGGTGGGTGCCCTGCCGGACGTCGACGTTGCGCGGGAAGGCGTGGGCCCGGGGAAGATCGGTGTCCCAGATGGCATGGTCAGGGTCGTACGAGTTGCGGATGAGGGCCGTCATCCTGCCCTCGTCCAGCGGGGCGACCACAGAGAGGTCGGCGTCCTCGGCGCGGGACCACAGCTCGTCCAGGTAGATGGCCATCGCGGCGGCGATCCCGTCGTCACCCCTTCCCCGGGCTGAGCCCTCGGCCGCCAGGTCCCGGGTGAACTTCGCGTGGATGGTGATGTAGTACCGGTGCTCTTCGGCGCTGGTCGACACCGCGTTGGCCAGCTGGTCGTACGAGTCCTTGAGCCACTGCGGGGCGTTGGCCGTCGCCGCGGATTCGTCCCGCTGCGCGATGAACCGCTGGTGGGCGTACGGGTCGGACTTCATCTGGCGGGCGAGGACCTGGATGCGCTTGACCGGGTGCTCCTCCACGTTGCCGAAGGCGTCGAGGACCTCCCCCCAGCGCTCCAGCGCGACGACCTGTTCGCCGACGTCCTTGCCGCCCAGGCCCGGAGAGGTGACCTCCAGCGCGGCGGTGACGCAGCCGGCCTCCGGCTGGAGGACGACGACGGCCTGCTGCCCTCGGACCGTGACCGGCACCCAGGTCATGCCCGCGATGCCGTCGGGCTCCGTCAGAGCGGCGTCCGGAGGAGTTCCGTCCCTGCGTACACCGGCCTCGACGGCGGGCGACACCCAGACACCGCCAGTACGGCGGAGCGCCTTGCGGTGGTAGCGGTTGATCCGCCACCAGCGGTAGAGCGAGCGCCGCTGGGACGTGCCCTTCGGCCGGTACGGGGCATACACGATCACCAGGGCGAGAAGGATCGGCATCGCGAGGCCAGCAGCCGCGAGGGCGATCGCGCCGTTGAAGGCGAAGCCGAGCATCAGGCCGATTACGGCGCCGCTGCCGAGAACGACCTGTTCGCCGAGGTCGCGGCGGCCGACCAGCCCCGTCGGGCGGTGCTTTCCGAACTGATACGTACGAGTTGACATGGGTCATCGGTCCTTGCTGGGGTCCGGCCGGCCGAGCGTCTGTCCGCCAGCCGGCCGCGAGGGCGGCGCGGGCGAGACGGAGGGCCCGGGGCCCGAAGCGGTTCGTGGTGCGGGGGAGGGAGAGGGTGCCGGGGGCACCGGTGTCGGGGCAGGCGCGGCCGGGGGCGGAGCCTGCGGCGGGAGCGACCGCACGGGAGCCAGTGTTCCGCCGGTGCCGGTCGGGCGCGGCGCTGCGGCGCTGCCGCCCGCCGCTGACGGGGCCGGAGCGACTACCGGGCCCGAGCCCGTTCCCTGCGAGCGGGCGGTGGCTGGTGCGTCGGACGCCGCGCCGACACCGGACGGCGCCGGGACGGCGCCGACGACCGGGCCCGAGGCCGTTCCGCCCTGTGAGCGAGCGGTGGCCGGAGCCTCCGATGCCGCCACCGCGTGGCTGCTGGCCGCGGACCAGTCCGGGGTCGAGCCGACGACCGGGCCGGACGTCGTGGCCCCGGACCCGGCGGTGGCCGGCGCTTCGGAACCCGCGTGGCCGTTAGCCGCGGACCAGTCCGGGGCCGAGCCGACAACCGGACTGGAGGAGGTGCCCGTCGGGGCACCCGGTGCTCCGGTGTGGCCGCTGTCCTCAGCCTGGCCGAGTCCACCGTTGGCGGCATCGGCACCCTGTGCGCCGGGGGAGCTCGCGGCCTTGTTCTTTGCCATGTCGAGCCCGGCCTTGGCCACGGCCGCCCCGGCGGTGACCACGCCGCCTGCGGCGGCGGTTCCGCCGCCCATCTTGGCTCCGGCAGCCTTGGCGCCGGCGGACTTCCCGCCGCCGCCCACCAGGGCGTCCTGGACCCGGGAGTTGATCGCCCGGTTCGCGTGCTGTCCGGGGCCGTCGATCGCGGCGGCCGGGCCGGAGGACTGGGCTGCCTTCCGGTCGTGGTGGAGCTGGGCCATGTGGTCGCCGAACTCGGGCAGCCACGTGTACAGCGTGGCCGAGGCGAACACCGCGAGCAGGAGGATCAGTGCGCCCACCAGGGTCTTCGAGACCTGGTCGGACATAGAGCCCGAGCTGTCGCTCAGCACTGCGCCGCCCAGGCCCAGCAGGGCGAACAGGACCGGCTTCGACAGGGCGATGGCGAAGATGGCGCCGAACCACTTCTTGCTTTTGCCCCACAGATCCTTGTCGACCAGTCCGGCGTTCACGATGGGCCCGAGCGCGACGGCCGTGTAGATCGCGGCGCTGCGGATCAGCAGCTCGATCCACATCAGCAACGCGCCGGCCATCATGATCAGGTTGACGACCAGCAGCTGCCCCACGCCCTCGCTGGGGTTCGCCGCCATGACCGTGAGGACGTTCTCTAGGAATGGCTTGAAGTTCTCCGTCGCGTAGGGCTCGAAGACGGCCGTGACCTCGTCGATCGCCGTGAGCAGGAGCGCGAGGGCCGCCGGGGTCAGGGCGTTGACGGTGAACTGGAGGAGCAGGAAGCCGATCGCCTCGCCCATGGCGGTGGTGATGCTGACCCCGCGCACCGCTCGCTTGGCGACGGCGATGAACCAGAGCGCCACGGTGAGCAGGCAGGAGGCCGCGAAGATGATCGCGTACTGCTTGAGGAAGCCGGGCGACGTGAGGTCGATCTTGGTGGTGGCCTGGATCAGCTCCAGCATCTTGCGCAGGAACCAGATGTTGGCTTCCGTCAGCTTCTGGAGCAGGAAGCCGAGCGGGTCCTTGACGAAGTCGATCGCGGCCTTCGCCTCGCACACCATCGGGATGTAGCAGAACGGATTCGCCACCGCGGACGGGACGAGGAAGAACCCGACGACGACGTTGACCACGGCGATGGTCTGGAGCCTGCGCCGCCAACGGCTCGGAGCCGTCCGCTCGACCCGCAGCAGGCCGGGGGCGTCGTCACGCAGTCGCAGGCGCATTGCCGACACCCCCCACCTCGGCGAAGGCGTCCGCCGAGTCCGCCTGCTGCATCGCGGGCGGCGACGGAACGAGCGGTGCGGACGGCGTGACAGCGGTCGTCTTCCAGGTGCCATCGGCCCAGACGAGATCCACGGTCATCCGCAGGAAGGCGACCTGCGGGCGGCGGGTCTCCTCCTTGCCCGCCACCCCGCCGGCCGACGCCGTCCACAGCTCGATGCTCGCGGCCTGGTCTGAGCACGAGATGGTGCGCGTCGCCAGGACTGCCGTCCGGGTGATCAGTTCGCTGCCGTCCGCCGACGTGCCGTCCGTGCCGACCCCGCGGTTCTCCGCGACGAGGCGGGCGGTCGCGTCGGAGTCCGACGTGACCGACTTGAGCACGCTCGGTGCTGCGGTGGCCGCCAGCATCCGGTGCCGCCACTGCTCATCGGTGAAGAAGCGCGTGTCGCCGTAGAGCATGACGGCGCTGACCGCAGCTGCACGGGCGCCCTGCTCGTTCTGCTCGTAGGGCGCGGGGAAGCCGTCCGGGCGGATCGCACCGGTGACGACCGGGTCGTCCGCAGCGGCTGGCACGTAGCCAGCGAAGTCCCCGGCGACGTTGGATGTCTGCCGCGCGTCGATCGGTGCGACCAGCCCGGCGGTGCTCGAACTGTCCTTGAGCTTCCAGTCGCCGGCCTCCCAGACGAGGGTGACCGTCACCGACCGGTACCCCGCCTTCGGGGTCGCGTGTCCGGCCGCGCTGCCGCGGACGGTCGCCGTCCACAGGCGAACCATGGCCCCCTTCTCGTCGTAGCCCAGGACACGGGCGGAGAGGACGCCGGTGCGGGCGATGGCCTGTCCGGGGGAGAGGTCCGTGGTGTCGCCCCGGAGAGAGGCGACCGCCTGAGTGGCTGCCAGGTCGGCCTTCTTGCCGATCGCGTCGGCGGCTTCCAGGGCGGCCATGGCCGTCACGGCGCGGTGGCGGCGTTCGCTGTTGGTGAGGAAGGCGGCGCTGCCGCTGACCACGGTGTAGTTGGCCGCTGCCGCCTTCGCGCCATCCTGCGTGTGCGGGTAGCCCACGGCGACGCCGTCGACCGTGCGGGCGCGCTCCACGTTCACCTGCGGGGCCGCCTGGGCGGGCGTGGACGCCGAGGGGGCGGACGTGGAAGGGGAACCGGTGGCGAGGCTGACGATCACCCCCGCTGCGGTGACGACCGCGACCCCGCCGGCGGCGATACCCGTGAGCTTCGCAGCGGGCCGGGGCGGTCGGCCCGCCTTTGAGGAATCGTTTCTCCTGTGGAGTCGTGAGCTCATGGGTCACACACCCATGCCGTAGGTGATGCCGAAGATCGTGCCGAAGCTGGCCACCAGGAAGACCACGGTCAAGCCGCCGACCATGAGCCCCTTACCCCGGCTGCTCTCCATGGTGCTGTGGCCCTCGCCGAACCAGCCCTTGCTCTTGCCGACACCGGCGAGGAATGCGCCGGCGCCGATGACGAGCGTTACGGCGGCGATGACGCCGAGGATGACCTTCGCGGTCCCGCCGAGCTTCCCGAAGGGGCCCCAGTCCGGCTTGACGCCGGAGACGACGTCGGCGCCCGCGGCGAGGGTGGTGTGGAGGGAGGGGTCGGCGGCGACAGACAGCAGGTTGTACATGTTCAGGCCCTTTGATACGTGTGAGGTGAAATGAGGGAGTTTGTGGCGATTAGCCGACGTGCCGCATGGCGATGATCTGCGGCGTCCAGTAACTGAGCGGCTTGATGCGGACCTGAGCGCCCGTGTGCGGGGCGTCGATCACTTCGTTGTTGCCGATGTACATGCCGACGTGCTCCGGGCCGGACGCTCCGGGAACGGTGAACAGCAGGTCGCCGGGGGCCAGTTGGGAGACACTGGGAACAGCCGTTCCGGCCTTGACCTGGTCATAGGTCACCCTCGGCAAGTTCACGCCTGCCGCGGCCCAGGCCATCTTGGTGAGCGACGAGCAGTCGCAGCCGCCCATGCCGGTGTACGGCGACTCGCAGGAGCCACCCCACTGGTACCAAGTCCCCAGCGCAGTCTTCGCGGCGGAGATCGCGCGGGCCGCTCCCTTGCCGGCCGGGAGGTCCGGCTGGACGGCGTCCGCCCACTGGGCCGCCAGGTCGCGGATGATGCGGACGTAGTTCCGGGTTTCTTCGTACGGTGGGATGCCGCCGTACTTGATCACGGCCCCGCCGCCCGCGTTGTACGCGGCGAGCATGTTCTCGGTGGAGTCGCCCGGTACGTCCTTGACTTCCTTGGCCAGGGTGCAGTCGTACTTCGCCTGTGCCGCGATGGCGTCGGCGGGGTTGCGGACGTCCTTTATCCCGTCGCCGTTGCCGTCCACGCCGTGCTCGGCCCATGTGCCGGGCATGAACTGAGCGATGCCAACAGCGCCGACGGGGGACACGGCGTCCGGGTTGAACTTCGACTCCGTGTACAGCTGGGCGGCCAGCAGACTGGCCGTCACCTGCGGGCACAGGCCCGCGTGCTTGTTGATGAGGTCGCGGACCCAGCCGGGAACGGGTGCGTCCGTCTTGATTCCGCCGCCGGGGCCGGCCTCCTTGGCGGAGGCGCTGTCGGCCCCGCCGAACGTGGTCAGCAGCGCGACGCCGCTGACCAGCATGGCGGAGACGAGGCTCAGGCCGAACTTCGAGCCCTTGTTCATCGAGGCCCCGTCACGCCCAGGGCAAGGCGGTGACCCGCCAGCCCTGGGAGGTGTGCTCAAGTCGCAGGGCGAGCTGTTCGCCGCTCCGCCGCGTGGGTCCGGAGGCCGGAGTCGTGGTGAGGGTGTAGCTCACCCGGACCAGGGCGACGGCCCCGGTCGGAGCCGGTGCGCCGTCGGGGACCGCGGTGGAGGTGATGTCGACCGTCTGCCGGGCCTGCTCGGCGCGGAGCGCGGCCCAGGCCGCCTCCTGGCTGGGCCGCTTCTGGCCGAGGATGGGCACCAGGTCGCCGGACGCGAACTTGGCGGCCCTGGCTCCGGCGTCGGCGAACGAGGAGTCCTTGCCGTCGCGGGCGTCATGCTGAGCGTAGGCCGCGGTGAATGCCCGCGCGCTCTGTTCGATATCCGCGGGCAAGGAGGTGCTCGGCGGCGCCGCTGGGGCTTCTGCAGCCCGGACCGCGCTCGTCTCCGGGGAGCCCGCCGAGATGGTGTCCGCCTGCGCGGCCGATGAGCGGGAGGAAGCCTCCGGGCCGCTGGAACAGCCGGCCGACAGCGCGGCCAGCGCGCCGACAGCACCCATGGCTGCGGATATGCGTATGAAACGGCTGGATCGAGGCATGGGGAATCCGCAATCTCGGTGCAAGGGGATTTTGAGAGCGGGTGTTGCGGCCCAGGGGGAGGGGGCCGCAACACCCCTTCGCAGAGGAGGGGGATTTCCTCTGCGGGCTTTATCGGCGGTTGCTCGCCGCAGAATTGGCGGACCAGGGGCGTATCTTTGCCGCGCCGGTCCGGTAGCTGTTCACTGGTCTCACCGGCAGACCTTCATCCCAGGTCAGATGCCGTTCCCAGTATCCGTCAGCCCGTGGCATAGTTCAGGGGGGACGGTGCACGAAAGCAGCCGCTCATATCAAGGCCATCAGCCCCTTCCAGGAAAAAGGGAAGCCCGGGATTCGGGGCTCCTGTGGGCCGAAAACGCCTTGTGGCGTTGGCCGTGCCTAAATCCTCGCAGGGGTCTGCGGACAACTCGAATCAGCAAAAAAGCCGGAACCTAATTCCAGGAATTAGGTTCCGGCTTCTCGGTCTGGAGACGGCGTTACTCGGCCCGGCGCAGGTGCTCGATCGCCACTCCGAGCCAGGCTGCGGCGGGCCCGGCGACCCACAGGGGTGCGCACGTGCTGTACGAGAGCACCAGCCCGTGCGGCCCTGCGGTGAGGTCGGTGAGGAGGCAGTGGTCGAACGGCATCCAGTCCACCGAGCCGGTCGGCCTGAGCCGCACGCCCGCAGAGGACAGGACGATCCGGGCCGGTGTGTGGTCACGCCACTGCGGCTCGGCGGCGGCCTCGGCTTCCCGCCGCCGCCGGGCGTCGAGAGCGTTGGGCACCCACTGCTGGCCGAAGGTGGGGTGGTTCTCCCAGTACCCCGCCGGCCGCGGATAGACGACGTCGGTTCCGTAGAAGCGGGCGGCCGAGCACCACACGTCGGCGAAGGCGGTCTCCCCCTCAGCCAGCGGGACGTCCGTCGCTTCGATGGGTGCCAGCCGGCCGCCGTTCTGGAGGTGTGCGGCGAGCGCGGACGCGGCGTGCACGCCTTCGGTGAGGGCCGTCTCCTCCGTGCGGTTCTGACGGCGTCGCCACATGACCGGTCCTTCCTTGTTGACGAGGCCGGGCGCGGTCGCTGCGGTGGAGACGGCAGCGACCACGCGGCCCCAATGAGATGAGATCACCAAAGAGCGCTGGAGGCGGCGGCGGGGGCGCTCGCGCGCTGGTCCGTCTCGTCCTTCAACCGCGCCAGCAGGACGCCCAACCGGTCGTTGCTGATCGGCTGCCGTGCGCGGACGGCCTCCTTGATCGCGTCACGGCTGATCCGTCCGCTCTCTCGGTAGGCCGCCCGAGCGACCGGCAACAGGTCCTCCAGCCACTCGTCATCGGCCTCCCGGTCCTGTGGCGGTTCGGCGTCGTCCAGGACGGACGGTCCGCCGTCGCCTGCGAGGTCGGGGACCGGTGCCGGGGCCGGTGCTTCCGGGTCCGCCGAGGACGGCGACGCTTCCCGGTCCTGTGGCGGTTCGGCGTCGTCCGGGACGGACGGTCCGCTCTCGCCCGCGGGGTCGGGGACCGGCGCCGGGGCCGGTGCTTCGGCAGCGGCCGGGGCGGGCACCGGTACCTCCTGGTCCGGGCGGCCGGTCGGCTGCCCGTCGGCCGGTCCTCGCCCGTCGTCCGCCCGGTCCGCCGCCGCGGACGGTCGCGGCCTCGGCCCGGCCGCAGCAGGTGTCTCCGGATGGCGCTCTGCGGGCTTTCGCAGGTCAACAGCCGCGCGGACCGTCCCGGACGGCGCGGACGACGCGGACCTCATCCCGGAGTCCGCGCCGGTGTCCAGCGGCCCGGGCCCGGGGACCTGGGTGCCGCTCGCGGAGTCCTGGGCGGCCTGGCGGACCGGTCCGGGACCGGATTCCGCCCCGTCCCGGACGGACAACTCGGCGGTCCGCGCCATCAGGATGTACAGGTGGACCGAGCCCGCTAGCGCCAACGGCGCGAGCATCGACAGCACCGCGACGACACTGTCCGTGAGGTGCAGCGCGGACTGCGCGGACTGCGGACCGCGGTTCAGCGTGATGGCGTGCAGCGCGTTCGCGCCCAAGCTCGCCGCCGTGGCTGCGAGGAACAGGAACCAGGTGTAGAGGCGGGACAGGAACGGCTGGTGGCGGAGCAGGACGATCGCCCGCACTCCGTACGCAATGAACCCGTCGATGAACAGCGGGAACAAGTATGACAAGGTCTCGCGTGCATGGATCGCTATGGCGATCTGCCGCAGCGCGTCGTACGAGAATGCGAAGCCGGCCGCGCCCAGAAGGACGATCGCCGACCGGTCCCAGGGGGTCATGCTCCGCAGCGGGACTGCGGACTGCGAGTTGCCGGTAACCGGGGATATGTGCGCGTGGGACATCAGTAGTTGCCCCCATCCTGCGGAGCGATGTACTGCCAGGCCGGGGTCTGGGAGAGCAGGTGTCCGAGCTGCTCCAGGGAGGTCACCGCGTGTACGTGCTGGCTGGGGCAGCTCATGCAGGACACGCGCAGGGTGATGGACTCCGTGCCGCCCTGGTCGGAGTAGTACAGCTCCAGGTGCTGGCCGCCGACGGTGTCGAGCGAGGCGAACGCCTGGAGATGCTCCTCGAACGACAGGAGACCCAGGGTCTGCCACTCCAGGGTGGCAGCATCGGCGCCGAGGAGACGGTGGGCGAAATTGGCCGCCGCCTTGGTGGACCGGGGGCCCCAGGTGCGGAAGGCGTCTTGCCGAGCAGCGGTGCGCCGCCACCTGTCAAGCGTGAGCTGTTCGGCCGCAGAGACCATGATCGGGTGGGGCATCGCGGGGCCTTCCGTGGAGTTGCTGGTGGAGATGGTGTTGCCGCCGCCGGGGGAGTTGGCGAGACGGAGCAGGACGTCCGCGTGGCACGGCACGTCGAGGGGGCAGGTGCACATGAGGTCGAGGCCGCGGAGCGCGCGGGCGAACTCCTCCGCGTAGGAGCGGCCCACCGGTCCCCGGAGCGTCGCGGAGAACAGGTCCACGGCTTCCTCCGGGCCCATCGGGGGCCCGGCCGGGGAAGGGCTGCGGTCCCCGGGCGTGAACGGGTTCGCGTACGGGCTGCGAGGACCGACGTATGCACAGGCTGTGGACAGGGCGGCGTCCGGTGCCGCCCCTTGCAGGCGAACGGGCATCAGGCTGCCCTCCCGCCGCGTCGACGGTCCGCGCCGATCATCGGGACCAGGCTGGTCACCATCTCGGCCAGTCGGCTGGCCACCCGGGCCCCGACGAAGTCGGTCAGGTCCGGCCCGGTCTCGTCACGCGCGGGGAGGTTGGATGTGATGACGGTCGGCAGGCAGTGGTTGTACCGGTGATTGATGAGGCGGTACGTCACCTCCTCGGTCCATTCCGAGGTCTTCGCGGTGCCGAGGTCATCCAGCAGCAGGTACTGCACCTCGCTGAGCCGCCGGAGCTCACGCTCGGCCGAGCCCATGACCTGTGAGGGCCGCAGCCGGCCGTACATGTCGGCGCTGTTGACCGCGATCAGCTCGAACCGGTCCGGGCCGCCGGCCGCGATCCTCCGCAGCGCGCCGTACGCCTCGTGCGTCTTGCCCGTGCCGGTGTGGCCGGTCAGGAGCAGGGCACCGGCGGCGGCGTTGTCGGCCAGAGCCCGATCGGCCCAGGCTTGTACTTCCGGAAGGCTCGCGTCGGCGTCGCGGTACCGGGGCGGGGTCGCGGCGTTCCAGCGGCCCAGGGCGTACTCCGCGCGGGCCCGGCGGTGCCACTGTCGGTCGCCCGGGTTCTCCTCCGGCGAGTCGTCGTCGATCGCTTCCGGCACGGTCTGTAGCCCTCTCGCTGCGAGTATGCGTTCCATGGCCCGCAGGGATGCGGCGCTGCCCGCGCGCTCTGGGTTGGGGGCCATGATCAAAATCCGTTCTGGTAGGCGCTGGGCTGGGCGGTGTTCTGGAAGGGCACCCACGTTCCGGGCTGCCTCCGCAGCGGGACGACGTTGGTCTGGGCCGCCCGCTCCGGGGCCTGATCGGGGAGGTCCGCCCAGATGCGGAGCAGGTAGCGGGCGGACAGCGGCGGGCGCTTGGAGTTCCAGCGCCGGGCGACCATCTCGACCAGCCGTTGGTGGCCCCAACGGGCCGCGAGGGCTGTTACCCGGTCCCATTCCGCTTCGGTCAGCCGCCAGCCGACGACCATCCCGGCCGCGGTCATCGCTGCTACCAGCTCCCGGGCGCCTTCCGGGACCTCGACCGAATCCTGTCCGGATGAAACTTCCCGGAGCTTTGAATCAGCAAAGCTAGCTTGCTTTTTGGTGGTGGTAGTACTCCCGTAGGGAGTACTACCACCACGCACACGCGAGGAAGAAACTTCCGGCTCGCCGTGAAGAGAATTCCAATTTGAGGGCACCACAGGGGAATTCTGGGAAGCCCCTTCCTGGAAGTCCCTCCCACCTTGCGGCACGCCGGAGCCCGAAGACGGAAGTTCCGTCCCCTCGCGCGCCGCCGTCCCGCCGGCCTGGCCGAGGAGGATGGAGTACCTGCTGGGGTTGGACGCCCCGCCTCCGCGTTCGCGGCTCAGCTCCCCGAGCGACGCCAGGTCACCGAGGCACGTCGTGATCGAGCGGACCGTCAGCCCGGTCAGCCGCGATATCTCCTCCAGGGTGAGGGTCGCCCGCCCCTGATCATCCGCCTCCCGGGCCAGGGCGAGCAGGACGAGCCGCGAGCCCCTGCACGCCTTGGACTCAGACCACACCAGGTCCGTGGCTATCTCGCTCATTCGAAGTTCCCGTCGGATATCGCTATACGGCGTGCCGGTACGAGGCCGAAGGACTGGTCGTCTTCCGGGATGTACCCCTTCTGGTGCGGCTCCGGGGTGAGGTAAAGCTCCCCGGTAGGGAGATAGAAGTCGTGAGCGACCCGCCAGTCCGCGAGACCGCCGAAAGTCCGGCGGACCAGTCGCGCCACGCCTTCTTCCGTCCTGTGATCGAGAAACGTACGGTAGAAATCGGGCTCGAATAGGTAGGTGAAGCCTCGCCGGACCGGAAAGACCCGGACAAGAACCGCAGCGGGGGCAACCCTTCTAATTTCTTCTTCGAGGTTTTTCCGTGTCAAAGCAGTGAGGTTGTTCTGAGACATGGGTAGGCTCCAGGACGCAAGGAAGTCCTTGCGGGAAGAATCGTTTCCTCGCGGCCGTCAGGCAGCGTCAGCGCTTCGAACCGGCGGCGCGGCCAGTTCGGACCGGCGCTTCTGCCGGTGGGTCCGTGCCAGCTTCAACAGGTACTCGTGGGTGATTCCGAGCCCCCGCGCCACGGCAGTGGCATCCATCGTGGGATCGGCCGCGAACCGGGCGATCACTTCGTTACGCTCCGCCTTGCTCAACGCCGCGGTTGAGCCGCGCAGCGCTCGACCGACAGCGTTCTCGTCGGTGCGCTTCTGCCAACTGGCCCGCAGAGTAGAGCGTTCCGAGGCAATCAGCCCCCCGCGGATCCCGAACTCTTCGTCGTTGCGCAAGGACTCGATCAAGCACCGGGCCGCCGTCGACAGCGGGCAGGCCGCACACAGATTCAGCGGCCTGACCAGCGACAGCCCCAGTCGTTCGACCGTTTCCATCGGCTCGGCCTGCGGACCGTCCCCGAGAGGAAAGAACATGTCGGTATCCCGCCCGGAGCACCGGGCATTCTCGGCCCAGTGCTTCCCTCGGGCCTTCTCGGATTCCCTGATGAGGGGGCCCCAGTCGCCCCGCAAAGCCGCCTCGGAGAGGTCGGATATTGTGGTTCTCATTTCGCCTCATGGTGCTAGCGGCACACGGCAGCCCAACCGGTCCGGTGCCAGAAGAGGAAGCGAGAGTCGTCGAAAACTCTCGGTGAGGAAGGCGTGAGCTAAGCGGCTTCGCTGTCGACCGAGGTCCCGGTAACAGGCTTCACGAAGTCGTAGACGCGCGAATCGTGGGGAACCGAGAACTCGACGTCGAGGATCTTCCCCAGCGTCTCCCACTTCTCGCGGTCCCAGTCCGGCGAGGCTTCGAGCTGTGCGCTCACCCATGCATCAATGGAGGCGTCGAGGCCGTCCGCGTCCGCCATGGCCGCCCTCACGCGCCGAGCCGCAGGAACGCGACGGGGTGCACGGGCGTGCAGCAAGAAGCGGGCCCTCCCGGCCGGGCCATCGCCTCGGAGGCGCGCTCAACCCCAGACGGCCGACTGGGAGCCTGGCCGTGGCAGGGAGCGGAGAGGGGACGGACGTGCTCGACGGCAGGGGCGAGCTGGGGCTGGCCGTGGCCGGCCACTGAGGAAGGGATTCCCTTCGGCATGGCAAGCATGCGATACTCCATGGTTGCTAGAAACGCACGCAGCGGCCTCTCGCCAAAGAAGTTCCGTTGCCTGCGTAGTAGTGAATCGGCGCCCTTTAGGGAGCCGGACCCGGTGTCCAGGAGTTGGTAGCTCCTGGGCACCGGTCTCATCTCGCCCGGATTCCTGCCGGGCTGGCTCTCTGCGGCACGTGCTTCCCCTCCGTTCGTTCCGGCGCCTGCCTGGGTCGTTGCCGGGACACCTGCGGTGAGCCCATCCCCTAGCCCCAGGGATTGCGACGGGTCGCGCGGGGCCCACGACGGGCGACATCATCGGAGGGTGCTCCCGCCACCGGCCGACAACGACTAGGTACCGAAAGCAGCCACGGCGATGCGGCATGCGCAGGAGTCCACTGGAGGCTGGCACCATAGAGTGGGGTAGCCCGATCAGCAGGTTCGATACAGAAACTTACATTATTTTCCTGGAAGTATCAACCCTGATCTGAGGCTGCCTCGGCGCCGCCCGACCCGTCCCCGATCGCCACTCTGGAGTTCATGTGCCACGTCAGTTCGACGGCAAGCGTGTACGCGCTGTCCGGCGGGGCAAGGACCTGAGCCAGGGCGAGCTGGCCGCCGCGGTGGGCGTCAAGGCTCCCGCTGTGGCTCGATGGGAGAGCAACCAGGACTTCCCCAAGGGTGAGAAGCTCCCCGCGATTGCAGCGGCGCTCGGTCAGCCGCTCGACGTTCTCTTCCCCCACGACGGCCCGCCGGACCTCCAGCTCCTGCGATGCGATGCCGGCCTCAGCGTGGCAGACGCCGCTAAGGTTCTCGGCACGAGTCGCGTGCCGGTGAGCAATGCAGAGTCCGGTCGGCGCCGGCTGGGTGACGCCTATGTGCGACCCCTCGCGGAGGCGTACGGGGTGACCGAAGCGGAGTTGCTGGCCGCCCAGGACTGCTCGTTCGGGATTCGCCCCGAGACCTCGGGTGACGAGCGGGCGTCGGCACCCCGCACGGTCGGGGAGAAGATCAACTATCTCCTGGAGTACGGCTACCTCGACCAGGACGCGCCCTCCGACGACGAAATCGTTCGGCGCGTAAATGAGCATGCCAGCGGGCCAGTCGTTACGGCTGAGGACATCGCCGCCCTTCGCAAGGGCGCGACAACCGAGGCATCCGAAGCAGTGCGCGCCGGCCTTGCCGAGGCGCTCCAGGTCGACGTCGCCATCTTCCAGGACGATGCGGAGCTCAACGAAGAGGTCCGCGAATTCCTGGAGTCGATCCGCTTCCTCAAGTCGATTCGAGGAGGGCAGATCCTCGGCCTGGCTGCCCGCGGCAACGGCGCGGGCCTGTCCGCCGAGATGATGGCCACGATCAACAACCTGGTCGGAGAGCTGAAGCACAAGCTCCCAGACGTAGAGGACGAGGGCTGACGCCCACCGGCGACCGGTCCTCGCGGCCCTGGATCGGCGAGAAGCTCCGAGCCTCGGCTTCGTGTCCGGCGCCGACCATTGGCGGGGCGCAGGCCCTGCGGCGGTAGCCGCGCTGCACCGAGCCGACAAAGGCGAAGGGACTGAGGCGATGCCCCCACGGGGGC